>DASWJW010000218.1:0-28953 GCA_036396955.1 Planctomycetota bacterium | reverse complement strand
GGCGCGGCTCGGTGGCTGCCGGCATCCCCGGCTCCGGCTCGACCGGCGGCAGCTCCACCAGGAGTCGCGAGCCCTTCAAGTCGGCCTTCACGTGGGCGCCGCCGTCGCGGGTTGCCAGGGTGAGGGTGCCGCCCAGCGGCTCGCCTTCGAGCGTGAGGCCCTCGAGCCAGTCGGCGAAACCGCGCGCCACCTCGCCCGGCCGCAGGTCGATCGTCATGGTCCACTCCGAGGCGCCGGCGACCGCCGCTCCGGTCTGCACCGAACCCGAGCCCTTCACGGAGATTCCCGCGCTCGCGAGATCGAACTTGCTCGTGATCGGAGCGCCGGCCGCGCCGCCGGCGGCGTCGAACGCAGTCCGGAATGCCGGCACGGCGCGCCCATCGGGACCATAGGCCGCGTCGAGCAGGCGCAGGCCGGGCGAGTCCACGCTGCCGTCGGCGGTCCACTTGCCGCCGTCGACTCCCAGGTTGCCCTGCAAGGCGATGGCTTCGCCGCGCAAGGCCAAGTCGCCGGCCCACGCGCCGAACACCGCAACCGCACGCTCGGGGCGAAGAGTCCCCCGGTGCGTGAGCTTGCCGCGGATCTTCTCCGCGTCGATCAGGTCGGTGAATTCGCCGCTCGCCGTCAGGTCGAGGAATTCCGACTTGAGCGACAGTTCGTCGAAGCGGCTGACGCCCCCGGCTCCGAGTTCCAGACGGGCGCGCTGCGCGAATTCCATGGCCAGCGGGCCGAGCTTCTGCGGCGCGCCGTCGGCGCCGCGGCTCTCGAAGAACAAGCCGGTCGCCTGCATGCGGCTCTCGGCGAGCACCGCGCCGCCGTCCTGGCGCGCGGTGGTGCGCAGATCGAGGCGGCCCCCGAAACGGGTCGCGCCGAGGTCGAGAAAGCCGTCGAGTACCTTCGCCAGCCGGTCGAGGTCGGCGACGGCGACGATCTCGCTGTTGTCCAGCACCGGTTCGCCGCCTTGCTTGAGGCCGCGCACCGCGCCGTGGCCGGTCGCGGTGATCGGGCCCGCCGCCAGTTCCAGGCGCACGAGTTCGGCCGCGCCGGCCTGGGGCTGCAGGCTGCCGTCGTAGTCGAAGCGGAACGACTCGAGCCCGCCGAGGTCGACCGGCTGGCCTTGCGCGTCGCGGACGCGGAATTCCTGCATGCCGAATCCGCCGGCCGAGCTGGCGTTCTGCAAGCTTCCGGAGGAAACGCCAGCGACGAAATTGGCGCTGCCGGCGAAACGGCCTTCGAACGCCATGCCTTCGCGCACCGGCAGGACGCCGCGCAAGGCTTCGAGCAGCGGAGTCATCCGCGCATCGACCGTCAACTCACCGACGACTTCGCCGCTCTCGCGGCGCACGGAGCCGCTGCTGCCGACGAATTCGACGTCGAGGAAGTCGTCGGCGGCCAGCGAGAAGCGCTGCGCGCCGGCCCAAGAATCGTTCAGGTCGAGCGAGGAACGCCAGCGCAAGTTGTCGAGTTTCAACCCTTCCCCGCCGGCTGCGCCGCCGCTGGCGCGCAGGCCGGTCAAGTCGACGCTCGATTCGGACCGGACCAAGCCAGCGTCGTCGATCCGCAGCGTGGCCGAAGCCTGCAGCGAACCGGCGAGCGCTTCGACGTCGCCGAAAGCCCGCGCCGCCGGAGCGAAGGCGGCAAGATCGAGGTCCTGCAGCAAGAACTGCAGGTCGGCGCGCAGCGCGCCGGGGCGGAAGCGGCCGTTCTCGGCGAGCTGGAAGGTGCCGTGCGCCTTGATCAAGCCGCCGGGGCCGGAAGGGCCGTAAGGACGCACGCTCATGCTCATGCGGCCCGGCGCGTCGAGCCGGTCGACCGCGAACTCCATCTCCAGGTCGCGCAGCTCGGTGTCGCCGTCCTGGCCGTGGATCACGAGCCGGCCGCGGGTGAGGCGGAAGTCCAGGCCGACGTTCGGCACGGGGTCGCCCTCGCCTTCCGTTTCCTTGCCCCCGCCCTGCTTGGACCCGCCCGTGCGCTCGCGTTCCGGCTGCTGCTTGCCGAGCCCCTCCAGGTTGATGGAGCCGTCCGCCTGGCGGCGCACGTGCAGTTCGAAGCCTTCCGCCACGAGGCGCGCGTCGTAACGCTTGTGAAGCAGGGACAGCAGCCCGACCTTGCCACGCACTTTCTCGAGCGAGAGCACCGGAGCTCCGTTCGCATCGGCGATCGACAGTCCGTCCATGCCGACCGAACCGAGCAGGTTGAAGGACACGCCCGTGAGCTGGACGTCGCCGTTGAGATTGTCGCCGAGCGCTCCGAGCACCTTGCCCTTCACGAACGGACCCGCCACGATCGGGCCGAGGACCAGGATCAGGCCGAGCACGAGCACCGAGCCAATCAGCAAGCGCCGACCTCGGCGTTTGCGGGGCGGCGGGGCGGCTTCTTGGGGTTCGGAGGCGGCGTTCATTGCGGTTTCCTGGCGCTCTTGAGGGATCGAGGACCGGTAGAGAGGGTCCTCCATGCGCACAGGATAGCGCCCAAATGAGCTAGTCTGAGCGGCGATGCGTTTCCAGCCCGCCTGCTTCTCCGCGGTCCCGCTCATGGCGTTCTCGGCCTTGCTGCTGGGGTTCGTCCAGGCACCTCCCGACGGACCGGCGGACATGGCTGCGGCCGTCGCCGCGCTGCGCGCCGAACTCGGCGCGGCCGCGTGGCAGCAGGCGCGCATGCCGATGGACGACGCCAACCGCACCGAATGGGCTTTCGTTCCCGGCGACCGCCGCGGCCTGCGCCTCGCCGACATGCCGCCGTCCGCGCGCGTGCGCATGCACGCGCTGCTGCGCAACGCCTTGAGCGAACGCGGCTACTTGAAAGCGGCCACGATCATGTCCTTGGAGAGCGTGCTGCGCGAGATCGAAGGCAGCGACCACCGCGACCCCGAACGCTACTGGCTCGCGGTCTTCGGCGAACCGGAGTCGGGCCGGCCCTGGGGCTGGCGCTTCGAAGGCCACCACCTGTCGCTCAACTTCACGCTCGACGCGAACGGGACCGCCGCGTTCTCGGCCTGGCCCATGTTCCTGGGCGCGAACCCGGCGACCGTGCCGAGCGGAGCGCGCACCGGATTGCGGGTGCTCGGCGCCGAAGAAGACCTGGGCCGCGCGCTGCAGCTCTCGCTCACGGCGGAACAGGCCGCCAAGGCGACGCTCGCCGTCCGCGCGCCGGGCGACATCCTGACCGGCCCGGGCCGCCCTGCGCTGGATCAGCGCCAGGGCCTGGCGTTCGCGGCGCTCGACGCGGCCCAGCAAGCGCAGCTCATGGAGCTGCTCGCGAGCTACGCGAATCTCCTGCGGCCCGCCGCGGCCGCGCGCGAACTGGAACGGATCCGCGCGAGCCAGGCCGACCTGCACTTCGCCTGGGCCGGCGGCACCGCGCCGGGCGAAGGCCATTACTGGCGCGTGCACGGCCGGCACTTCTTGATCGAGTACGACAACGTGCAGAACGGCGCCAACCACGTGCACACCGTCTGGCACGATCTCGACGACGACTTCGGCGCCGGCCTGCTGCGCCGCCACCGCGTCCGCGCGCACGCCGGCGACTAGCCGCCCAGGCGGTCGCGCAGGAACGCGCCGAGCGCTTCGATCTCCTCCATGCAGACCATGTGCTGCATGGGGAATTCGTGCCAGGCGACCGGGTGCCCGAGTTCCTGTAAGCGGTCGCGCGCGTCGCGACCGCGGTCGATCGGCACCATCGGATCGAGCGTGCCGTGGGCCTGGAACACCGGCACCGCCGCGTTCGCGGCCGAGGCTTCGGCCGGCAGCGTCTCGTTCAGCACCAGATAGCAAGACAAGGCCACCAGCCCGGCGAGGGTTTCGGCGTGCCGCAGCCCGACGTACAGCGCCATGGCACCGCCTTGCGAGAACCCCGCCAGCACGATGCGTTCGGCCGGGACGCCGCGGCGCTTCTCGCGGGCCAGCAGCGCTTCGATCCGTAAGGCGCTCGCGCGGATTCCCGCCGCGTCGTGCCGGCGGCGCAGATCGGCCTCGTCGATGTCGTACCACGCCGGCATCCGCATGCCCATGTTCAAGCTGACGGGGATCTGCGGCGCGTGCGGAAACACGAAGCGCACGCCGTCCTGCGGCCGCATGCCGAGATGCGGAACGATCGGCTCGAAGTCGTGGCCGTCGGCGCCCAGTCCGTGCAGCCAGACCACGGACGCGCGGACCGGCGCGGCGGTCTCGATCTCCACGCAAGGCAGCAGATCCTCGTTCGCGCCCGTCTGTCCGGCTTCGAGCATCGCGGCATTGTAGGGATCCGGCCCTGCTGATAGACCATGCGGCCGCCTCGGACGCGCCACCCGGTGCGTCGGCGCGGCGGCGCGATGCACGAGCTCCGCTACCTCCTGCCCTTCCTGCTGCGCTACCGGTTCCGGTACCTGTTCGGAACGCTGTGCATCGGGGCGAGCATCCTGCTGCGGATCATCATCCCGCATCTGCTGGGCAAGTCGATCGACGTCCTGCGCGCGGCTGCGGGCGGCAACGCCACCGTGGAGGCCGCCGACGCAAGACGCTTGCTCGTCGTCAGCGCGCTGACGATCTTCGGCGCGGCCACCGCCACGGCGTTCACGCGCACTGCGAGCCGCTTGTTCCTGCTCGGCACCAGCCGGCGCATCGTCCACGACCTCCGCCAGCGGATCTTCACGCACCTCCTGCGTCTCGATCCCGGCTACTACTTGCGCGAACAGACCGGCGACCTGCAGTCGCGCGCCGTCAACGACGCGCAATTCGTGCAAGGCCTGAGCGGCCCGGTCTACATGTACCTGGCCGAGACTTTCGCGCTCTATGCGATCTGCCTGGTGTTCATGCTGCGGATCGACGTCGGACTGACCTTGGCATGCCTGCTTCCCATCCCGGTGTTCATCGTGCTCGCCCGGCGGCTCGCCACGGTGATCCAGCGCAGTTCGCTCCAAGCGCAGCAAACGCTTTCGGCGATGAGCGCCAAGATCGACGAGAGCCTGTCCGGCCAGCTGGTGATCAAGAGCCTGGCGATCGAGGACTACGATTTCGAGCGCTTCCGCGTCGTGAGCACCGGTTACCGCGACCGCAACCTGGAAGTCACGCGCGCGCGCGCCACGCTGCAGCCGCTGATGATCGCGCTGGCGGCGCTGAGCACTCTGATCGTCGCCGGACTCGGCGGCCCGCGCGTGGTCCGCGGCACCATCAGCCTGGGCGATTTCGTCGCCATGCTGCTCTACTTGCAGATGGTGGTCGCGCCGACCGGCGTGCTCGGTTTCGTGATCAGTTCGCTGCGGCGCGGCGCGGCGGCGATGGGCCGCATCCGCGTGGTCCTCGAGACCCGGCCGACGCTCGTCGACCCGCCGGACCCCGCGCCGGGACCGGTGCGCCATGGCGCGCTCGACGTGCGCGCGCTCACCGTCAGCCTGCCGCTGCCCAGGCTCGCAGCCCATGCCGCGGAGCCGCAAGAGCGCACGGTGCTGCGCGACGTGTCGTTCCGCGTCGGCGCCGGCCGCACGCTCGGGGTGGTCGGCCACGTCGGCTCCGGCAAGAGCATGCTGTTGCGCGCGCTCGCCCGGCAGCTCGATGTCGCGCCCGGCAAGATCTTCGTCGACGGCGTCGACGTCACGCGCATGCGCCTGCACGACTTGCGCGCGGCGATCGGCTACGTGCCGCAAGAAGCGTTCTTGTTCAGCGCCACGCTCGCGGAGAACGTTGTGCTCGGCCGCCCCGACGCGCCGCGGGAAGCCATCGCCGACGCCGTGCGCCGTGCGCGGCTCGACAAGGACCTCGACCAGCTCCCCGACGGTCTGGACACGCTGCTCGGCGAACGCGGCGTGAACCTTTCCGGCGGCCAGCGGCAGCGGACGGCGCTGGCGCGGGTGATGCTGCTCGACCCCGCCCTCCTGCTGCTCGACGACACGCTGTCGGCCGTCGACACCGGGACGGCGCGCGAGATCCTGGCCGAATTGCGCATTCTGATGGCCGGGCGCACCACGGTGATCGTGAGCCACCGGGTCGCCGCCGTGCGCGAAGCCGACGAGATCCTGGTCCTGGCGGACGGCGCGGTCGTCGAACGCGGCACCCACCGCGCACTGGTTGCGCACGGCGGCATCTACGCCGACCTGCACCGCCGCCAGGAAACGCGCGAAACGCTCGCCGACGAACTCGGCATCGATCCCGAGGACGAGTCGTGACCCGCGCCGCTGCCTCGACCGATCCGGTGGCCGGCAAGGCCGAGAAGCCCAGCGCCTGGGACACGGGCCTGGTGCGCAAGCTCGCGGTCTACGTGCGGCCGCAGTGGCGCCGGCTCGGCGTCGGGCTCGCGCTCATGCTCGTGACTTCGGCGTGCCGCCTGGCGCTGCCCTGGCTGGTCAAGCTCGGCATCGACGAGCACCTGACCCCGCGCGTCCTCGAGGGCGCGTGGATCCTGGTCGCGGGTTTCGTCGGAATCAGCCTGGTGGAGTTCACCCTCCGCCGCACGCAGATCTACGTGATCGAGCTCGCGGGCCAGAACGCTCTGCTCGACCTGCGGCTCGACGTCTTCCGGCACCTGCAGAAGCTCGCTCCGCGCTACTTCGACCGCACGCCGACGGGCGCGCTGATCGGACGCGTGACCACCGACGTCGAAGCGCTGCAGGAACTCTTCTCCTCCGGCGTGGTCACGATCCTCGGCGACTTCGTGTTCCTGGGCGCCACCGTCGCGATCCTGCTGACGCTCAACTGGAAACTCGCGCTGCTCACCTTCCTGGTGGTGCCGGTGCTCGCCGTGTTCACCCTGGTGGTCCGCGTGAAAGTCCGCGCGGCCTACACCGTGCTGCGCGCGCGGCTGGCGGCGCTCAACGCTTTCCTCCACGAGCAGCTCTCCGGCATGGCCGTGGTGCAGGCCTTCGTGCACGAATCGCGCTCGGCGGACCAATTCGACGCGATCAACGGCGACTTGCGCGACGCGCAGCTGCGCTCGGTGTGGTGGGAGTCGGTGCTCTCGACGCTCACCGAAATGCTCGGCTCGCTGACCATCGCGCTGATCCTCTGGTACGGCGGCGGGCTGGCGCTCGACGGCGGCGCGCCGGAAGCGACCGTGGCGAGCGGTTTGACGCTCGGCGCGCTGTTCGCGTTCATCGACTACATGCAGAAGTTCTTCGCGCCGCTCAACGACCTGTCGCTCAAGTACACGGTCATGCAGAACGCGATGACGGCGAGCCGGCGCATTTTCGGACTGCTGGCGGTCGACGAGCGGATCGCCGATTCCGCGGACCCGGCGGCCGTGCTCCCCGAGCCGCGCGGGCGCATCGAATTCGATTCCGTGCGGTTCGGCTACGACGCCGGCAACCCGGTCCTCAAGGGCATCAGCTTCCGGATCGACCCCGGCGAGCGCGTGGCGCTGGTCGGCGCGACCGGGTCGGGCAAGACCACGATCCTCAAGCTGCTGACGCGGCTCTACGAGCTGCAGGAGGGTTCGATCCGCGTGGACGGACTCGACGTGCGCGCGTATCCCTTGCGTAGCCTGCGCGAGCGCGTCGGCGTGGTCACGCAGGACGTGTTCCTCTTCGAAGGCGACGTGGTGTCCAACGTGCGCCTGGGCAAACCCGGGATTTCCGACGCGGCCGCGATCGCCGCCGCCGACCGCCTGCACCTCGACGAAGTCGTGCGCCGCTTCCCCCGCGGCTACCGCGAGCCGGTCCGCGAGCGCGGCAAGAACCTCTCCAGCGGGGAGAAGCAGCTGATCGCCTTCGCGCGGGTCCTCGCCGCCGGGCCGCCGGTGCTCGCGCTCGACGAAGCGACCTCCAACGTCGACACGCGCACCGAACAGCTCCTGCAGGAAGCCGTCCACGAAGTCGCGCTCGGCCGCAGCGCGCTGATCGTCGCGCACCGCCTGTCGACCGTGCGCGACGTCGACCGGATCCTGGTCCTGCACAAGGGCGAACTGGTGGAACAAGGCAGCCACGACCAGCTCATCGCGCTGCGCGGCACCTACTGGCGGCTGCACCAGCTTCAGTTCGAGACCGCGGACGACGCCTAGCCCGCCGCTCTACAATGCGCGGCTCGCAACGCGCCGCAAGCATGAAAGAGATCGCCAAGGGCATCCACACCTGGTCCGTCTTCTCCGAGGAGAAAGGGCTCGCGTTCAACGGCTGGTACCTCCAGACCGGCGGCTCCGCGTTCCTGATCGACCCGCCGCCGATGAACGAGGGCCAGGCCGCGGTCCTGGCGAAGCTGCCGCGGCCGGGGATGATCCTCATCACCAACAAGGACCACTTGCGCGGCGCCGTCGGAATCCGCAAGCAGTACTGGTCGCAGGTCCTGGTGCACGACCAGGATCTCGTCGCGCTCGGCTGCCCCGTCGACGGAACCTTCTCGGACGGCGACCTGCTGCTCGGCTCGATGGAGGTCCTCCATCTCCCGCACGGGAAATCTCCGGGGGAATGCGCGTTCTACTGGCCCGGCGGCAAGGCGCTCGTCCTCGGCGACGCCCTGATCGGACGGCCCGAAGGCGAATTGTCCCTGCTCCCCGACGAGAAGCTCGCCGACCCCGCGGCGTTCCGCGCAGCGCTGCGGAAACTGCTCGAACGCGACGTCGAATGCGTGCTCGTCGGCGACGGCACGCCGATCCTGCAGGACGCCCGCGGCGCGCTCGAACGCGCCATCGGCGGCTAGGGCGCGGCGCCACGCATGGCGGAACCGGACGCTTTTCGGCCGCGCGCCGTCGTCTTCGACCTGGACGGCACGCTGGTCGACAACATGGGTCTGCACATGGATGCGTTCGCGTGCTTCGCGCAGGACCACGGCCTGCCGCCGCTGACGCCGGCGATGCGGCGGGCGCTCGACGGCAGGCGCAATCGCGAGATCTTCCCGATCCTGTTTGGTCGCGAGCTCGACGACGCGGCCCTCCGCGCCCATGCGCTGGAGAAAGAAGCCAGCTACCGCGAACTCTCCAGGGGCCGCCTGGCCCCTCTGCGCGGCGTCGAGCGCTTCCTCGGCCGGCTCGAGGCGCTGGGGGTGCCCTGGGCTATGGCGACCTCGGCGCCCGCCGCGAACGTCCCGCACACGCTGCGCGAAATCGGTCTCGAAACGCGGTTTCCGCGGGTGGCACTGTCCGAGTCGATGCCGCGCGGCAAGCCCTTCCCCGACGTCTTCCTCGCCGCCGCGCGCGACCTCGGCGTCGACCCGGCGGCGTGCTTGGCCTTCGAGGACTCCTTCCCCGGCGCCCAGTCGGCCATGGCGGCCGGCATGCGCTGCTGCGCGCTCACCACGACCTTCGAAGCCGGTGCCTGGTCCGAACCCCCGCGGCCCGACTGGTTCGCCGCGGA
This sequence comes from Planctomycetota bacterium, assembly GCA_036396955.1. Lineage (GTDB taxonomy): Bacteria > Planctomycetota > UBA1135 > UBA1135 > UBA1135 > DASWJW01. The sequence goes on along the minus strand of DASWJW010000218.1, from coordinate 19,700 downwards.
CTATCAGGACTTTCTCGACGGCGCCGGAGCGGCGCTGTTTCCCGACCCGGCCGCCTGAAACAGATCCGAAGCGGCGCATCCTTCCGGACGCCCCGCTTCGAATTCCAACCTTTGGCTTGCGAGCTTCCCGCCAGAAGCGGGACGCAGTGCGCTACTGGTTGTCCCAGGAGCGCCAGACGATCCGGCCGGTCTTGCCGTCTTCGACGAAGGCGAACGAGTACTTGCTGGAGGCTTCGAGCATCTCGCTGGCGCTGGTCACGGCGCCGTCCTGCTCGGGGCAGCTGACCCAGCCGTCCCAGTTGCGCGCGCCTTCGTTGGTGAAGTACGCACGGAACCGCAGGGGGTTCGGGTTGGCCTGGAAACGCTTGGTTTCGGCCGGCAGGTTGACGTTCGACTGGACGGCAGTGACTTGGCCGTCGTTCGCGAGGACCGGGCTGGCGGTGAGGGCACTCGAAAGAATGACCACCAAGGCAGCGGCAATGGCGACCACGGTCGCGATGGAGCCGCTGTTACGACTGGTTTTGCTGTTGCGGATTTGCATGTTTGTCTGAGTCTGTCTGTGGCTCCCTGGCCTGTCTGGCCGGGCAGCCGGCGCTGGTGGGCATTCCAGGGGGGAATGGAACTTCCTAGCTCATCGGCGGTCTGCGGCGGGAGCGTTAGTAATCTCGTAAAAAATTGCCCAGGAATGGCTCCCAGTGCGCCCTGGGCACAAGGCCCGGCTCAGGACCGGTAGCGGTCCGCCAAGGCCTTCACGTGAGGGATTCCCGTGCCGCAGCAGCCGCCCAGGATGCTGGCGCCTGCGGCGACCCAGCCGGCGGCCAGCTCCAAGTAGCGGTCGGCCGCCAAGGCGAGCGGCCGCCAGCCCATGGCGGCGTCCGGTGCCCCCGCATTGGCGTAGGCACCGACCGGCACGCCGCAGCCACGCATGGCTTCGACGAACGGAAGGGTGCGGTCGGCGGCCACGCAATTGACCAGAACGGCGGCCGCGCCTGCAGCCACGGCCTGGCGCGCGAGCGCACCCATGGCCGCGGGCGCCATGAGCTTGCCTTCGGGCCCGCCGGTGAACGCGACCCACACCGGCACCCCGGTGGCGCGCGCCGCAGCGAGGGCGGCCAGCGCCTCGCCGCCGTGCGGCATGGTCTCGACGAGCAACAAATCGCAGCCGGCATCGACTAGGACCTCGGCGAGTTCCCGGTGCTCGGGCTCCGGGTCGGCCGGCGAGAGATCCGGCCGGTAGCAGTCCTCGAGCGGCGCCAGGCTGCCCGCCACGACCTGTGCCGCCGGCACGGCGCTGCGGGCGAGCGCCACCGCGCGCCGCGCGAGCAGCTCCCAGTCCAGCGGGCAGGTGCGCCGCCGCGTGCGGAAGGTGTTGGCCACGTGCACCGTGGCGCCCGCCGCCGCGTAGTCGCGGTGGATCGCCGCCACGATCTCTGGCGAACTCCGCAAGGCCGCTGCACTCCACTCGGGAAGCGGCGTCGGCACGCCGCGGGCGGCGAGCTCGGTGCCGAGCGGTCCGTCGAGCAGCGTGATGAGGGGGCGCGGCGCCACGCACGTCCAGGCTAGGCTCCGCGGCGCTTGTTTCGCCTCCAGGGACACGGGAGGATCCCTGGATCGTGGAATTGTTCCCGCTGTTCTCGGTGGCGATCGTGACCGCGGCGGTCTTGAGCTGGGTCAATCACCGCTTCGTGAAGCTGCCGACCACGATCGGCGTGATGCTCATCGCGATGGGCATGTCGCTGGCCCTGTTCGCCCTCGACGCGCTGGGCCTCGGGCTGCGGGAGAGAGTGCAGGATCTGCTGCTCGAGCTCGATTTCGGCCACTTCGTGCTCGACGTGGTGCTCGCCTTCCTGCTTTTCGCCGCGGCGCTGCACCTTGAACTGGACGACCTCAAGAACCAGGGGTGGATCATCGCGATGCTCGCCACGGCCGGAGTGCTCGCCTCCACGCTGATCGTCGGCACGCTGGTGCACCTGGCGCTCGCGGCGATCGGCTTGCCGGTCCCTTGGCTGCACGCGCTCCTGTTCGGAGCCTTGATCTCGCCGACCGATCCGATCGCGGTGCTCGGCATCCTCAAGTCGGCGGGAGCTTCGCGCGGCTTGTCGACCAAGATGGCCGGCGAGTCGTTGTTCAACGACGGCATCGGCGTGGTGGCGTTCACGCTGATCGCGATGCTCGCCGGCGCGGCCGGTGGCGGCCACGGCGACGCGGCGCTGTCGCTGACCGAGGCCGCCTCGATCTTCGCGGTCGAAGTCGGCGGCGCGCTGGTTCTCGGCCTGGCGGCCGGATGGATCGCTTTCCGCATGATGCGCAGCGTCGACGCCTACTCGCTCGAGGTGCTGCTCTCCCTCGCGCTGGCCACGGGCCTCTACAGCCTGTGCACGGCGCTGCACGCGTCAGGACCGCTAGCGGTGGTGGTGGCCGGCTTGTTCCTCGGCAACCACGGCCGCAGTTTCGCGATGTCTCCCACCACGGCGCAGCACATCGACACCTTCTGGGAACTCGTCGACGAGATCCTCAACGTCCTGCTGTTCGTGCTGATCGGCATGGAGCTGCTGGTGCTGCGCTTCGACGGCCGCTGGCTGCTCGCCGGCGCTGTCGCCGTGCCGCTGGTGCTGGCCGCGCGCCTCGCCAGCGTGTGGGCCGTGATCCGCTTCCGCGGCCGGCGCCGCCGGTTCAGTCCGGGAACCGTGCAGGTCTTGACCTGGGGCGGCCTGCGGGGCGGCATTTCCATCGCGCTGGCCTTGTCGCTGGCGCGCGAATTCCCCTCCCGCGCCCTGCTGGTCGCCATGACCTACGTGGTGGTGATCTTCTCGATCGCGGTCCAGGGGCTGACCGTGGGCAGACTGATCCGGCGCGTGGAGCGGCGGGCTGCGGCCGCCGGTTAGGCCCCGCACCGAAAGGCCGGCCCGAAGTCGGGCGTTTCCGAGGCTTTACCGCCTCTGCGGCCGCTGGCGCCCCGAGTCTCCCTATTCCGGGGATCTTGTGGCAATATGGACGGACGCGAGCGGTCCGCCGCTCGACCTTCCCCAAGGGCTTTGTCCAAGTGTCGGCTCCCTTCGTCCCGGAGTTCGACGGCCAGGCCTTGTTCCCCCCCATGAAAGGAGACTTCAGCGTGCTTGCTTCCAATAAATGGAGACTCGTGCTGGGTGTGGCGGCAGTCCTGCTGCTCGCGGGCTTGGCTTCTGCACAGGCCCCCATCTACACCTGGTACGGCGACACCGCCTACGACTACCTCGGCGCTTCCGTCACGGGAGTCGGCGACATGACCGGCGACGGCATCGACGACGTGGTCGTCGGGGCGCCGTACGACGGCGCCTTCTACCAAGAGGGCGGCATGGTCCGCATCTACAGCGGCTCGAACGGCTTCACCCTCAACAGCATCTACGGCAACGCCGTCTTGAACCACTTCGGCACGCAAGTCAGCGAAGTCGGCGACCTGACAGGCGACGGCCGGATGGACTTCCTGATCGGCACGCCGCGCGACGACACCGCCGCCGCCAACGCCGGCCAGGTGAAGCTGATCAACGGCTTCAGCCACGCCACGGTCTACGTGGTCAACGGTACGGCCTCCAAGGACATGCTCGGCTGGGACTGCGACAGCCTCGGCGACCTCAACTTCGACGGCATTCCGGAGTTCCTGGTCGGCGCCAACATGTACGACCCCGACGCGTTCAACGGCGGATCGGGCAAGGGCTTCGTGTACGTGATCGACGGCAGCTCCGGAACCGTCTTGCGCACCCACAACGGCGTGGCCAACCAGGACTTCTACGGCTCGGCCGTGGCAGGCCTGGGCGACGTGATCGGTTCGGACGGCATCGCCGACTACGCGATCGGCGCGCACGGCGAAGACACCGCCTTCAACGGCGCGGGCCGGGTCGACGTCTACAACGGCGCCACCGGCACCATCGCCTACTCGGTGTTCGGCACCGTCGCCGGCGCCCACTTCGGCTTCTCGATCGCCGGCGGCCGCGACGTCGACGGCGACGGCAACCTCGACATCGTGATCGGGGCGGACCGCGAGAAGGTCGGCGGCACCGCGTTCGGCAGCGCGACCGTGATCGACGGCGCCACCGGCGCGGTCATCTACAAGTGGTTCGGCAACGCCGCGCAGGACTTCTTCGGCCACGACGTCGCGCTGGTGGACGACTCCAACGCCGACGGCTCGGCCGAAGTCCTGGTGGGCGTCCGCGGCGACGACACCTTCGGCAACAACGCCGGGGCCGCGGTTCTCTACAGCGGCATCGACGGCTCGCTGATCACCACCGTGTACAGCGGCCAGCAGGACGACGTGTTCGGCTTCGCCGTGAGCGACGCGGGCGACGTGAACAACGACGGCGTCGGCGACTTCATCGTCGGCGGCACCCGCTACAACAACGGCCCGGGCCCCGGCGACGGCATCGCGATCGTCTACGACCCGACCCAGCCCCCGCCCCCGCCCCCGCCGCCCTGGCCGCACCTGCCCTCGACTTTCGCTTCGGTCGGCAGCGGCTGGAGCGACGACTTCGAGGCGCACGCCGGCGTGGTGCCGACCAACATGGCGGTCAACGAGATCCACACGGGCAGCCGGCTCGACGAGCAGGACGCGTTCTGCAACATCGGCCAGAACCAGCCTTGCAACGGCGGTGAAGGCAACGTCGTGGCGCACAACGGCTCGTTCGACCTCGAAATGGGCGGAGAGCCCTTCGGCCCGACCGGCCGCACCACCAGCAACGGCCTGATCATCGGCCTCGACGGCTCCGGTGCGGGCGCGCTCGAGCTGTCCTACTGGGTGTACGACTTCGGCGAAGAAGGCAATGCCGACGACGGCATCTTCCTCAGCGCCAACGGCACCGACTGGGAAGCCGTGCAAGTCGGCTGGATCTTCCCCGACGGCGTGTGGACCAAGGTGACGGGCATCGATTTGTCCACGACCTCGGTCAGCACCAACGGTCCGTTCTACTTGCTGATCGCGCAGTCGGACAACAACCCGCTGGGGAGCAACGACGGCGTGCTGCTCGACGAGCTGGAAGTCGGCCCGCCGTCGGCCGGAGGCCTGACGCTGTCCCAGGTCGGTTCGTGCCCGGGTGCGATCACCCTGGTCTGCGACAACGGCACCCCCGGCGGCAACTGCGCGTTCGCGTACGCCACCGGCACCGGCGCTTTCGTGATCCCCAACGGCTTTCCGTGTGCGGGCACCGTGCTGGGACTGGACAACTCGATCCAGCTCGGCGCGACGCGGCCGGTCAACGGTTCCGGCACGGCGACCTTGCCGGCCAACGCTCCGCAGTTCGCTTGCGGCAGGATCTACGTGCAGTGCGTCGACCTCGCCTCCTGCGCGATCTCGAACGTGCTCTTGATCCAGTAGAAAGAGACTTCGTTCCATCCCAAGGCGCCCCGCTTTCCTTCCGGAAGGCGGGGGCGCCTCTTCTTTTCCCCTCGGCGGCCGCGCGGTCCTAGGCGAGGAGCTTGCCGACCACTTCGCCGGACACGTCCGTGAGCCGGAAATCGCGGCCCATGAAGCGGTAGGTCAAGCGCTCGTGGTCCAGCCCGAGCAGATGCAGCAAGGTCGCGTGCAGGTCGTGGACCGAAACCGGGTCCTCGACGACGTGGTAACCGAGCTCGTCGGTCGCCCCCAGGCTGGTGCCGGGCTTGATGCCGCCACCGGCCATCCACATGGAGAAGCAGTGCGGGTGGTGGTCGCGGCCCAGGAGCTTGGAGCCGTTGCGCTCTTCGTTCATGGGCGTGCGCCCGAACTCCCCGCCCCACACCACCAAGGTGTCGTCGAGCAGGCCGGTGCGCTGCAGATCGTCGAGGAGCGCCCCGATCGGACCGTCGGTTTCCTGGCAGCGCTTGGGCAGGCTGGTGACGATGTCGTCCCCGGCGTTGGTGCCGTGGCTGTCCCAGCCCCAGTGGTAGAGCTGCACGAAGCGCACGTCGCGCTCGAGCATGCGCCGCGCGAGCAGGCAATTGTTGGCGAACGAGACCTTGCCCGGCTCGATGCCGTAGGCGGCGCGCACCGACTCGGGCTCCGAGCCGAGATCCATCAGCTCGGGCACGCTCGACTGCATGCGCCAAGCCATTTCGTACTGCTGGATGCGCGTGCGGATCTCGGGGTCGCCGGCGCGCTCGAGCTCGAATTCGTTGAGCGCGGCGAGCGCGTCCAGGCTGCGGCGGCGGTCGCCGCGGTCCATGCCCGGCGGATCGGACAAGAACAGCACCGGGTCGCCCTGGCTGCGCAGCTGCACGCCCTGGTGGACCGACGGCAAGAAGCCGCTGCCCCAGCACGAAGCGCCGCCGCTCGGCGCGAACTGTCCCGACAACAGCACCACGAAGGCCGGCAGGTCCTGGTTCGCCGCGCCCAGGCCGTAGCTCAACCACGACCCCATGCTCGGCCGGCCGATGCGTTCGTGGCCGCTGGTCAAGAAGATCTGCGCCGGCGCGTGGTTGAACTGCTCGGTGTGCATCGAGCGCACGATCGCGATCTTGTCGGCGTGCCGGCCGAGGTGCGGCAGCAGTTCGCTGATCTGCTGGCCCGACGCGCCGTGCGCCTTGAATTCGTAGGGCGAGCCGAGCAATTTCGGCACGCCCTTGATGAACGCGAAGCGCTCGTTGGCGACCAGGCTGGCCGGCACTTCCTGCCGGTCGAGTTCGCGCAGCCGCGGCTTGTGATCGAGCAAGTCGATCTGCGAAGGCGAACCCGCCATGTGCAGGTACAGGACCCGCCTGGCGCGCGGCGCGAAGTGCGGCCCGGGAACGAACGCTCCAGTGGCCGGATCCTGGCGTGCCACGGCGCCGAGGTCGCGCCGGAGGAGTCCGGACAGCGCGACCGCACCCATGCCCATCCCGCACTCCCCGAGGAAATGGCGGCGGCTCGCTTGCCGCACGCGGTCGGCGGCGGCGGCGTTCTCGGCAGCGCGGGAGTCTTCGGCCATGTTCAGGACTTGGTCAGCACTTCGTCGAGGTTGAGCAGCACGTTGGCGACCACCGTCCAGGCCGCGAGCTCGGCCGGATCGGCGACGGAAGCGGCGGAAGCGGCCTCGAGACCGCCGGCGGCGACGATCTCCGCGGCGGCGGCGGGCTCGGCCGCGAAACGCTCGCGTTCCGCACGCAGGAGTTCGATGAGCACCGCGCTCTCTCCCGCTTCGGGCTGGCGCGCAGTGCACAGTTCGAAACCGACCGCCAGCCGCTCTTGCGGCGCGAGGCCGGCGTCCGCGAGCATGCGCGCGGCCAAGCCCGCGGCGGCTTCGAAGAACGCCGGATCGTTGAGCACCGCGAGCGCCTGCAGCGGAGTGTTGGTGCGCGAGCGCCGCGTGCAGACCAGCTCGCGGCTCGGCGCGTCGAAGAGCATGAAGCTCGGATACGGCGCCGTGCGCTTCCAGAACGTGTAGAGGCCGCGCCGCCAGCGGTTGCCGTCCATGGCGGTGTTCCACCGCTCCCCGCTGTAGGTCGAAGCCCAGATGCCTTCGGGCTGCAGCGGAAACACGCTGGGGCCGCCGACCGCCGGATCGAGCAGGCCGCCGATCGCCAGCGCTTGATCGCGCAGCAATTCCGCCGGCATCCGGAAACGCGGCCCGCGCGCGAGTTCGCGGTTCCAAGGGTCGGTGGCGAGGCCGTCGGCGTCGACCCGCGAGTCCTGGCGATAGGCCGCCGACAGGACGATCCGCCGCAGCAGGCGCTTGACGCTCCAGCCGTCGGCGACGAAGTCCGCGGCCAGCCAGTCGAGCAATTCCGGATTGGTCGGCGGGTCGCCTTGCACGCCGAAGTCGTCGCTGGTCGCCACCAGGCCGCGGCCGAAGAGCTGCTCCCAGAACCGGTTCACCGTCACCCGCGGCGTAAGCGGGTTGGCGGGGTCGACCAGCCAGCGGGCGAAGCCGAGGCGATCGGGCGTGGCGTCGGCCGGGAGCGGCGGCAAGATGGCCGGAACGCCGGGGCTCACCGCCTGGCCGGGCCGCAGGAAACTCCCGCGCACGTGCACGAAACTCGGCCGCGGCGCGTCAAGTTCGGCGAGCACCATGGCGCGCGGCACCTGGGCGTGCGCGCGGTCCTGCTCCACTCGCCGGTCGGCGAGTTCCTGGTGCAGCGCGCGGCCGGCTTCCGATTCGCGTGCCCGGTAGTGGTCGCGCAGCGCGGCCGTCTGATCGGCCGTGCGCTCCCCCGCCGGCGTGCGCAGCGCCAAATCGATCGCCCAAGGCAGCGCCTGGTCGGCGCCCGGCAGCAGGCGGAACGAAAACCCGTGCGCGCCGCCCGTATTGACGATCTTGAGCAAGAGGCGGTTCTCGCCGGCGTGCAGGTCGATCTCGACGCGATCCTGGTCGAGGCCGACCGCGCGCGATGCCGGATTGGTGTAGACCTTCTCGCCATTGAACAGCACGCGCACGGCGTCGTCGCTGCCGAGCGAGAGGACGGCCTTGCGCGGCTCGCCGACGATCAAGGTGCGCGCCAGGTAGGTCGAGCCCACGGTCTGGTAGGCGAACAAGTGCGCCACGCCGTCGGCGTAACCGCTGCCCTCGCGCCAGGGCGGCGCGGCGCTGCCTTCTTCCGCGCCAGTGAGCTGGCCGTAGTCCTGGCGGTAGGGCTCGTCGCGGTAGAAGTCCTCTTCCGGCGGATACAAGTCCTCGAGCGCGGATTGCGCGTTGCGCGACGGCCAGGGCCCGGACACTTGCCACGCCGACATCGTCGGCGGTGCCAGCCGGGCGTGCACGCCGCGGTCGGCGGTTGCATCGACGCGGAAGCGGCCGAGGTTGTGCTGGCCGTAGGGAGCGTGCTGCTCGAGCGTCAACTCCAGCAGCTCGTCGCCCTCCGGGGCGAGCGGCGCCGCCGGCACCAAGACCAGGAAACGCGCGTCGGGGCGGCCGGCGATCGCCCATCCGGTCGCGGAGTCGCCATCGAGCGCATCGGCGGCGGGAAAGCCGTCTTGCTGGAAGTCGGCTTCGGCCGCCACCAGCGCGACCGGACGCGACTCGGCAGCGCCGGCGGCGCGGACGGCAAGGCGCACTTCGGAGAGCACCAGATTGCCGTTCGCAGCACGGCCGACGCCGCCGCCCGGCAAAGCCGGGTCGGGAACCAGCGCCAGCCGCAGCGCCGCGAGTTCCCCGCGCGGCGCGCGCAGTTCCAGGCGGTAAAGGTCCGTCGCGGGGTTCGCGCCGGAGGCCAGCAAGGAACCGTCCGCGAGCTCCGTGAGCGTGGCGCCGCCCTCGGCCACCGCATTCGCGACCGCCAGCGGCTCCCAGCGCGGCGCCCGTGGCAACTCGCTCTTCGCAAGGCGCTCCCAGCGCGCTTGTTCAGCGTCGACTTCAGGCCACGGCGCCGCCAGCCGCTCCTCGAGCGCGACAATCCGTTCGTGCAAGTTCGCGATCCGCGTCCGGCTCGCCGCATCCGGCGCGGCGATGGTCGGCTCGGGCGAGTTGCCGTTGTCGCGCGTCGAGTTGAAGTACGCGAACAGCTGGTAGTACTCCTCTTGCGAGAAAGGGTCGTACTTGTGGTTGTGGCACTGCGCGCAAGCGAGCGTGGTGCCGAGCCACACGCTGGCGGTCGTGTTCACGCGGTCGACGACCGCTGCGTAGCGGAATTCCTCGGGGTCGGTTCCGCCTTCCTGGTTCAGCATGGTGTTGCGGTGGAAGCCGGTGGCGATCCTCTGCGCGACGGTGGCCTGGGGCAGGAGGTCGCCGGCGAGCTGCTCGATGGTGAACGCGTCGAAGGGCATGTCCTGCTGGAAGGCTTCGATCACCCAGTCGCGCCAGCGCCACATCACCCGCTCGGCGTCCTTCTCGTAACCGTGCGTGTCGGCGTAACGCGCGAGGTCGAGCCAGCGGAGCGCCATCCGCTCGCCGTAGTGCGGCGAGGCGAGCAAGCGGTCGACCACGCGCTCGAAGGCGTCGGAACCCTCGTCGGCGAGAAAGCCGGCGATCTCCTCGCGCGTCGGCGGGAGTCCGGTGAGGTCGAGGCTCACGCGCCGCAGCCAGGCGCGCCGCGGCGCCGGCGGGGCGGGCCGGCGCCCGGCGGCTTCGAGGCGCGCGAGCACCAGCCGGTCCAGCGGCTGCCGCACCCAATTCTCGTCGCGCACTTCGGGCAAGGCCGGGCGCGTCACCGGTTCGTAGGACCAGTGCCTGGCGTAGACCGGCGCGGCTTCCACGACCGGGCCCCCCGGCGCGCCGGCGGCGATCCAGGCGCGCAGTTTGGCGATTTCAGCGGGCGCGAGCGGATCCTCGTCGAGCGGCATGCGCTCCGACACGTCGGCGGTGAGCAGCCGCTGCATGAAGACGCTCGCGCCGGGGTCGCCCGGCACCACCACCGGATCGACGCCCTTGCGGGCCCCGGCCATCACCGCGGCGTAGCCGTCGAGGCGCAGGCCCCCCTTCTGCCGGCGCGCACCGTGGCAGGCGATGCAGTGCTCCTCCAGCAGCGGCCGGATCTCGGACTCGAAGTCCGGATCGCCCGCAAGAGCCGAGCGCGCGTCGCGGCCGGCGAGCCACGGCGGCGCAGCCGCCACGGCGAGCGCGGGGCCGATCAGCAGCAGCAAGCGGAAAAGGCTTCGCATCGGCGGAGCCGGACCGCGTGGGGCCCGGCAAGAAGAAGCTCGATTCTAGCTGGCCGGAGGCGGCTTCAATCGCGCGGGCGCGGCTCGATGATTCCGCCGCCCGGCGGGTCGACGGGATCCGCGCCGAGCTTCTCGATCTCGTAGACCAGGATCTCGCTCGGAGCCAGCGTCAGCAGCGGGGAGCGCCACGCCGGTCCGGTGCCGATGCCGACGGCGGGCGCCAGGACGTTGCCGAGGACGTTCTTGCGGGTGAGCCGGAACGCCGCCTGGCCGCTCTCTTCGAAGTGGCTCCGCCAGTCGAGAGTGATGCGCAACGAGCGCGGCTCCCCGGTGTAGTTGGCAGCGACCACCAAGAAGCAGCCGCCGCCGTGCCGCCGCCAGCAGACCGTGAGCGCGGGCGACATGCCGAACTGCGCCGCGGTCCGCACGAAGAAGGTCGGCCCCGCGTTCGGCCCCGGCTGGATCAGGAATTCGGTCTGCGGATCGGCGCTGAAGTCGCTGGTCAGGTCGTTGCGCACCTGCACTTGCGTCGGCCGCCCATAGACGAGGTAGTCGCGAAAGGTGCTGCGCAACTCGGCGAGCCGGCGCCCGAAGTCCTGCACGGCCGGCACCCACGGGAGGAGCGAGGGATGCCCGGGAAAGCCGTCGTAGCGCCCGAACAAGTGCAGCCGGTCGCCGTGGAAGCCTTCGGGCTGGTTCGTGACCGTTCGCGAGCACAGGGCGACGGCGTGCGGGCGGCCCTCGACCAGGACGTAGTAGGCGGCGCGGTAGCGGAAGTAGCGGCGCCCGCGGTCTTCCTTGTAGGCGGTGTCCTTGGCGCCGCCGTAGAAGTCGTGGAAGCGTTTGACGAAAGTGCCGAGTGCGACCAGCCTGCCGACGCGCGGCACGTATTCGGCCAGCAGCGTCGCCCATGCGGGAACGCTCTCCTGCCAGAGCGTCAAGTCGGCGGCGTTGCCGCTGAAGTAGCTGTCGGCGGTGTGCTGGCCGGTGTCGGGAAACGGCACCACGTGCTCGCTCGCGCTCGCGGCGAAAGAGCTCGTGCCGGCGCTCGAGCGCTCCGCGCTGGTGTAGAAGACGCCGTTGGCGGCCGCCGTCCGGCCGTGCGCCTGGATCGCGCGGTGCACTTCGCCGAGCCGGGCGATCCACGCGCCGGAACTCCCCGTGGGATGATCGTCGTGCAGGTCGAGGTCTTCGTTCGCCGCGGCGAGCGCGCCGCCGGCGAACTGCAGGTGCTCGCCGACGGGATTGTCGAGAAAGATCCGCGTGCCGTTGCCCCGGTCGGCGGCCAGCGGGGTCGCCGCCGGGAAATCCGGCACGATGCGGACGTAAGGCCCCACCGCGGACGCGCGCACGCAGTCGGCGAGCACCGCGTCGCCGTTGATCGCGACGGCGAGGTTGGCCGCCGTGGCGGCCGGACTGCCGCCGAATGTGAAGATCGCATGGGCTCCCGATCCCGGCAGGCCGACCAGCCGGCGCGACCAGGGCACACTGCTCTCGTAGGGCACGACGGTTTCGAACCAGATCCCCTTGTTCGCCAGGCCCGGATCGGGCACCGCCCCGGGGTCGCCGAGCACTTGCAGCAAGGCTTCGTTCTCGCAGTCGACGAGCGCCGTGTCCTCGTTGAAGAGCAGCGCCGGCCGGGCCAGGCCGGCGCCGGTCTGCACGACCGCAGCGCGGGTGCCGAACGGGAACGCGGGATTGGCGCGGATCTCGATGGTGGGAATCCCGTGCTCGGCGCTGCGATCGACGACTTCGGCGCCGACGGCCTGCAAGGCCTGGGCGAGGCTCGTCAAGGTGGCGGCCGGCGTGCCGCCGATCTGCCAGTCGACGTCTTCGCGCAGCGTCACGTCGCCCAGCACCACTTCCGCGCCGGCCGACGGCACGCCGCCGCAGGACAGGCGGATGCGTGCGCGCAGCGTGTCGTGTCCGCGCAGTGCGGGTGCGAAGCAGGGACTCGGAAACGACGCCGCCCCGGTGAGCTTGAGGAAATTGAGCTGGCCCTCGAACGCGTCCACCGCCGCCCGGCCTTCCCGCACCGCGAGCGTGCGCCAGGCTTCGGTCGTCACGCATGCGTTGAAATTGACTTCGTCCGAGCGGATCGACGCCGTGCCGTCGACGTCGCGCACGCAATAGCGATTGCCAACGTCGGTGTGCCCGTAGTAGGGCCGTTCGTTGCTCAAGGGATTGCGGCCGCCGTCGGTCGGCGCGCTGCCGGTCTCCTCTTCGTAGGACATGGTGACGATGCGCCCGGTGTCCTGGTTGGCGCCGAAGAGCAAGGGGTCGAAACTCTGGTGCGCGGCGCGCATCCACGCGACCAGGCCCGGCCGCATCCGGCTGGCCAGCAGGCGCACGGGATCCCCCACGAGCATCGCGTCGCGGCCGAGGTGCACGTTCGGCGGCACCGCGGCGGGCGTGGGCGTCGCCGCCGCGGGCGCGACCCAGGGCAGCGGCTGCACCGACAACGGAACTCCGGGAAGATTGCTGCGGTAGAACGCCAGTGCGCTCTGGAGACCGGCCCAAAGTTCGTCGCCCACCACGAGCGGAACCGTGCCGTCGGCCGGGTCGTCGGCGATCCACAGGTCGGCTGCGATCTCGCGGAACGGCAGCGGCACGTCGGTCCGCACCCTGAGCCGCACGGGCGGGGCGACCGCGGCCTCGAAATGCGCGCGATAGGCCTGCAAGGCCGCGCGCCAGTCGCCGCGGAACAAGTCGACGACCATGCCCACCCCGTACGCGGCGCCGTTCTCGTCGCGGAAGCCGTCCGCGGTGGAGAACGCGAACGTGAACCCCGGCACCTGGTCGGGTCGCGCGAAGTCGTCGGTGGTGCGGGGCGCGAGGAACTTCTGGTACATCGCCCAGTGCTGCGCGGCGTTGAGCGGAAAGGTGGTCCCCACCACCCGCCGGCCGGTGTGGCGCGCATCGTCGTCGAAGACCACCAGGCCGACCGGCGCGTCGGTTCCGTACCAGGCCTGCACCGGCACGATGCCGTTGCCGGGAATCGCGGCGTGCTCGCGGTCGAGGTCGTGCTTCCACGAGTCGGGACAGCGGACTGCGCGGCCGATCGGATCGTGGAGGAGCTCGCCGCCGTTGGCGGTGGCGAAGTAGCGCGCCGCCGGCGCCACCCCGAGCGCGGGCAGCATCAAGTAGGGGAAGCGCACGGCGTGCAGCCGGACGTTGAGCGGCGCGGCGCCGTCGGGACGCCCAGCGGCCTGCAAGCCCATGTGCAGCCGGCCGTCGCCCGCCGGCGGGTCCGGCATGAGCTGCAAAGTCACCGTGACGTCGAAGCGGCCGGCGTCGCCGGAGTAGGCCGCGGGGACTTGCGGCGGCACGACGGCCGCGAAATTGAAATCATTCCAGTGCAACCGCAGCAGCCCCGACTCGATTTCCGAATCGTCCACGCTCGCGTGGACCGCGGGAAGGTCGCGGAAGACCGGCACGTCCGGCGCGCCGACGGGGTTGCCGGAACCGACGTCGTAGACCGCGTAGGGAATCGAGGAATTCTCGGTCGCCTGGTTTTCGAGCGGATCGGGCGCGCGGCGCAGGTCGAGCTGCCAGATCGGCGAGCGCGACAAGTCGATGGTCGCGCCGAGTTCGAGGTCGCGCAGGTGATCGAGAGTGATCCAGGGACCGCGGCCGCCGGCAGCCGCGTGCAGCGTGACCGAGACTTGCAAGCGGGCGTTGGCGAGGACGAAAGTCGGCAAGTGCGCGCGGGGAGGATCGGAAACGCGGCCGCACGCGGGTCCTCCGCGCGCTGCAAGCAGGGCGCTTTCACTATAGCGGCGGCTCTGGGAGCGTTGGTGCGGCTACGGCCGTCGGTTCTGCCACCAGCGGCGGAACTCGACCTGGAAACCGTCGCCGAACGCCTCGGTCACCATCGCCGCAAAACGCCGGACGTCGGGCTGGAAGCGGCCGGTCCCCACCCAGCGCACGCGGTACTCGGCCCGGCACGCTTGCAAGAGGCGCTGCAAGCCGGCCTTGTCGGCGCTCATCCCGTAGGCGGCAAAGGCGTACGCGAGATGCGCGAGCTCCTCCTGGTAGGGACGCGCCGAGTACTCGTAGAGCTGCAAGAGCGCCGGCTTGCCCTCGCGCACCATGCGCGCCGCCGTGCCGCGCCAGGCGGCGTGGCTCACGGAGTAGACGAAGCCGTCACGGTTCCAATTCCCCCACACTTCGCCCGTCAATTCTTCTTCGCAAGCCACGGCGAGGCCCTCGGCGAGCCACAGCGGCAGGTTGCCGTAGCGGAGGTAGAGCTCCAAGTGCGCCACGTTGTGCGCGATCGAGTGGTCCGGCCGCGCTTCTTCCTGGACGCGGACGTCGTGGTAGTAGACCGCCAGCGGCGGATCGTAGAGCGTGAACCCCGTGCCGCTCTTGCTCGCGCGCAAGAAAGCGGCCTGGCGCGGATCGGCCTTGGCCATCGCCTCGCACAGATCCTGGTAGGGCTCGAGGTTTTCGAACAGCATCACCTGGACTTTCGGCGCGTCGGGCTCGGGCTTGCCGAGAGCGGTCTCGAGCAGCTTCAGCGTCTTTTCGGCCAGCGCCGCCGCCGCGCGCGCCTGCGCCGGGAAATCCGAATGCAGCAAGAGCCGGCCCTTGGCCGTGCGCTTGAGGCGGTGCTCCGAGATCACTCCCGCAATGGCGGCCTCCATCGCCGCGATGCGCGCGGCCTTGCCGCGGGTGGGTTCGACGCCTTCCCACCAGACCGCGGCTTCTTCGAGCGCCGCGGCGCCGAACGCCGCGCGCAGCCAGCCTTCCTGCACCTCGGTGGCGGGTTCGTAGGCCACTTCCAGCGGTTGCGGGCCGCGCTCATCGGCGATGGCCTGCAGGAACTCCCCGAGCTTCTCGGGTCGGGCGCGCAACATCCAGGTCGCAAGGCCGAACTGCAAATAGCCGCGGCGGTCGTCGAAGCCCGTTCCACTGTCGCGCGCGAGTTCGGCGACCGTCGGGACTCCGGTGCGGAACGCCTCGCGCGCACCGTACTCCCAGCCCTGGTGGTATTCCTCGTCGAGTTCCTCCCACACGCGGAAGTTGTAGCCGTAGACGCCGTCGACCAGTTCTTCTTGCATGGCGAAGCCGATCGCTTCGGCGACCCAGTAGGGCACGCGGCCGTAGCGGCGCACCAGTTCGAGGTGCACGGCGTCGTGCACGAGCTGCATTTCGGGGCGCTTGACGAGCACGGTGCTGGCGTCGTGCCGCACGATCGCGAACAGCGGATTCCAGTGCTGGATCTTCGGGTAGCTGTTGACGGCCCGCGACCATTCTTCGAGCGGCGGCCAGCGGTCGGCGACTTCGCGCAGCAGTTTTCCGACCTGCGGCCGGCCGGCGAGCAGCGCGAGCGTGACCGGCCCTTCGAACGCGGGGCGGCCCGACGCGGGTCCGGTGCCGAGCAGGGCGTCCAGGCGTTGATAGAACCGATCGATCGAGACGGCGGTTTCGCGCAACAGCTTGGGCTCGACGTCGCCGTAGAGCACCCAGCGCCCGTCTTCGCTCTCCACGCGGGACCAACCCTCCGCCCCAGCAGGTACCGCTGCGAAATCGAGCGTCTCGACCGGCCGGCCGCCGGCGGCGCCGCCCGCCGCGCCGGGCTCGGCCGGCGTCTCCGCGTTCACCGGGCTTTCCACGGTCGCGACCGCAGCGGGCTTGCGGCGGCCCTTGCCGTACGCAAACGCGATCGCTTGCCCCGACCCGGCGCCCTGTCCCGCGACCCCCGGAGCGCCGATCAAGAAGTCGCCGGCGCCGTCGCCATCCATGTCCTTGGTCGCCGCCAGTGCGGCGCCGAGCCGGTCGGAGGCTTCCCGGCCCTGGAACGTGAACAACTCCTGGCCGCCGGCTCCCGAAAAGATGCGCACCACACCGCCGCCATCGGCGCCCGGCGCCCCGACCAGCAGCTCGGGGCGGCCGTCGCCGTCAAGGTCGTCGAGGCCGGCGACGGTCGCGGAGAACGAGTCCTCCTTGCCGCGCAGCTCGAGCAAGGTCTTGCCGTCGACACCCGACAGGACCCGTGCGCGGCGCGCGCCGGGCGCGCCGACCAGCAAGTCGGGCGTGCCGTCGCCGTCGACGTCGCCGGCGGGCGCCAGCGCCTCGCCGAAGCGCGCGCCTTCGGTGTTGTCGACCACGAAGAAGCGCGGGCTCGTCGAATCCGCCCGATAGGCATAGACCGCGCCGCCGCCAGGAGCGCCGCGATCGGATCCGGGCGCACCGACGGCAAAACCACCACCCGCGTCCTCCGCACCGGCGAGCGGCGCGAGTGCGACGCCGAAGCGATCGCCGCCGAGGTCTCCCGCGAGCGCCATCAACTGCCCACCGGTCGCCGCGAACACGTAGACCGCGCCGGCCTGCGCTTTCTCGCCCGGGGAGCCGACCAGCAGATCGTCGGACTGGTCGCCGTCCAGGTCGCCCGCCGACACCAGCGCCGCGCCGAATCGCGAACCCGGCAGCGGACCGGACCACGCGGCCAGCTGGGCGCCGTCGGCGGCGAGCAGGAACACCGCCCCGGCTCCGCCTTGGCCGGCGTTCGGAGCGCCGACGGCGAAACGGTCGGCGCCCGGCGCCGCCAGTCCGGCCACGCTGCCGCCGAACTGCTCGAAGCGCGTACCGCCCTCGACCTGGCGGAGCGTGCGGCCGGTCTGGCCCGAGACGAGCTGGACCGCGCCGGCCTGCGGGCCCTTTCCGCCATGGCCGGGAACGCCCAGGATCAAATCGGCGACGCCGTCGTCGTCCAAATCGGCCGACGCCAATGCCGCGCCCAGCTGCCAGCCAGGGCCGGCTCCGGAGACGGAATGCAATTCGCGGGGCACGCCGAACGACAGCGCGAGCGTACCGAGACCGGCACCGAGGAATAGCGTGAGGGGGCGAGGGGTCGGCAAAACGGTTCGTGGGCGCTCGAAGTCGCCGGCCCACGGGTTACGCCTACTTGGGACGAAGGTTGCACCGATTCTCGTCCCGGCGCGGCTGCGGCTATTCGCCCAGGTACTGGATCCGCAGGTGCCGCAGGCGCACTTCGGTGCGGCCCCCGCCGTGCAGCTGGAATCCGATCAGTCCGCGCGCCGTTTCGTCGTCGCTCAAATCGGTGGTGGTCATGCCGTTGACCTGGATGCGGATCCGGTCCCCCACCGCTTCGACCACGTAGTGGTTCCAGCCGCCCTGCGACAGGCTGGGCTGCCACAACTCGGGCGGCGCGGCGAACAGCATGCCGCGGCCGCGTTCTTCGTAGAGCGAGCCCCAGTAGACGTCGCCCGCATCGGCTTGGTAGCCGGCGAGCACGCCAGGCGCGGTCTCGGCCGAGCGGAATTGCAGACCGCTGTTGCCCTCGACCACCTGGATCTCGAACTCGAAACGGAAGTCCCCGACCGGCCGTTCGTGGATCAGGAAATGGCTCGCGGCTTCGCCGTCGACCACGCCGTGGATCACTTCGCCTTCGCTCGTCCACAGCAGCGGCGCATCAGTGCGCCAGCCAGCCAGGCTCTCGCCGTCGTAGAGCGGCTGCCACGCCGGGGGCGTGTCCTTGGGAGTTGCGGCCAGCGCCGCCGCGGCGGCTTCGGGACGCGCGGTGAGCAGCGCGAACAAGTCGGCGATCTCTTCGAAGCTCAGCGGATCGAGCAGGCCTTCGGGCATCAGCGAAACCGGCGAAGCCTCGCTGGAGCGGATCTTGTCGCGCGGGATCTCCAGCTCGGTGAGGTCCGCGCGCAGCAGCAGGACGCGGTCCGCGTCTTCGACCAGCGGCATGCCGGTCGCGACTCCGCCGTCGCGGGTCCAGACGTCGATCGTCCGGTACTGGTCGCTGATCACGCGGTTGGGGCGCAGCGCGGCTTCGAGCTGGTCGGCCAGGACGAAGCGCGCCGCCACGGTGCTCAAGTCCGGTCCGACGCCGCGTCCCTCGCCGCCCAGCTGGTGGCAATCGAGGCAGGCGGCGCGGAACACGCGCGCGCCTTCGCGCAGGTCGCGGCGCGGTTCGCGCAGCGTCTGCTGCAAGTGGAACAGCGTGCGCTCGAAGTCGCGCGGAGCGGCCCCGACGGCGCCGGCGGTCCGCCGCGCGACGTCCCCGCGCTGCGCTTCGGCTTCGGCGAGCAGCGCCGCGCGCTCGCTTTCGCCGGCCGTCGCGAGCACGGCGTCGCGGATGCCGCGCAAGTATCCCTGCATGCTGAATCCACCGGGCCACGCCAGGGTGCCTTCGAACCAGTCCAGCAGCCGGCGGCGGCTGCCGGCGTCCCAGCCGTCCTGCACCGCGCGCGCGGCGTAGGCGAAGTAGATCTGCTCCTCGCGGAACGGGCTCGCTTCGAGCGCGTCGAGCAGCGCGCCGACGGCGCCGGGCACCTCCAGCCGCGCCATCTGCCCGGCCATCTGCCGGTCGGCGACCCGCTCGCCGCTGGGGAACTCCGTCTGCAGATAGGCCGCCAGCCGCGGTACCGACCAGCCGGTCACCACGGCACCGTCGAGGAGCATCAATTCGAGCGCTCGCAGCGCCGCCACGCGCACGTCTCCGACGGCGCCCGATTCGAGCAGGTCGACCGCCGCGCCGAAGCGCCGCGCGACGTCGGCGGCGGCGGCGGCGGCGGCCTGGCGCGCCAGCACGACCAGCGCTTCGGCGCGCGCGCGCGCGCTCGGCGTTGCGAGCGCTGCGCTCTCCCACAAGTGCGGATCGCGCGTTTCAAGCTGCCGCGCCGCGGCGAAGCGCACGAAGCGGTCGTCGCCGGCCAGCGCCGCGATCAAGTCGGCATCGTCCGAGCGGGCGTCGAAGTTCGGCAGCGCCGGCGCCGGGCCGTCCGCGGGACCTGCCGGGCCGCGGCCCGTGACGCGCGCGCCCGCGTAGCGCAGCCGGTACACGGCGCCGCGCGTGCCGCGCCCGCCGGTCGTGAACAGCACCGAGCCGTCGGCTTCGACCACCAGGTCGGTGACGTTGAGCGGCAGCCCGCGTACCAGGACCTCGCTGGTCGCGGTGTAGCCCGCGCCCGCGGCATGCGGCCGGAACGCCAGGATCAAGCCTTGCGACCAGTCGCCGCC
This sequence comes from Planctomycetota bacterium, assembly GCA_036396955.1. Lineage (GTDB taxonomy): Bacteria > Planctomycetota > UBA1135 > UBA1135 > UBA1135 > DASWJW01. Next base: position 187 of record DASWJW010000218.1, on the reverse strand, counting down.
GAGCAAGGCGCCGTGGTAGCTGCTGGGAAACTGGTCGCCGTCGTAGCGCACCAGTCCGGTCGGCGAGCCGCGGCCGACGTCGAGCGCCGCGGGCAGCGAATCGGGGTAGCTGTCGGGCCACTTGGAGCTGCCGGTGCGCCAGCCGTAGTCGCCGCCGGCGACCACGTGGATCAGGCGCGTCGGCCGG
>DASWJW010000217.1:0-11610 GCA_036396955.1 Planctomycetota bacterium | reverse complement strand
TCAGCCCGCCCGCCACGGGCACCAGCGGGAACAGCGGCGAGCGGAAGCCGCTGGTGCGGCGTCCGGTCCGCAGGCGCGCCAGGATGCTGATCCAATGGGTGAGCGCGAAGCTCACCAGAAAGATCAGACTGGCCACCGCGCCGGCCGCGGCCAGGTCGGGGGTCACGGCGAGGATCGCGGCGCCGGAGAGCGCGCCGGCCGCGACCGCGCGCTTGGGAGTGCCGCGGCGCGCGTCGACCGAGGCCAGGAACGCGGGCAGCGTCTTGTCGAGCGCCATCGCGCGGGCGACGCGGGACGCCGCGAACAGGTTCGCCTGGAGCGCCGAGAGCATCGCGAGCAGCGCCACGACCACGACCAGCCAGTAGCCCGCGTCGCCGAGGAACACGCGCGCGGCATCGGCGATGAGGGTCTCGGGGTTCCCGGAAGCCGACTCGGCGACGCCGACTCCAGGCGGCGTCCCGACCGCGACCACCAGGAACAGCAGCGGCAAGTAGATCGCGAGCGCGAGGGCGAGCGACAACAGCATCGCCCGCGGGATGTTGCGCCGCGGGTCGCGGACCTCGCCGGCGGCCGCGGCGATGAGGTCGAATCCCTGCAGCGCGATGAAGGTGAGCCCCGTGGCGAGCAGCAGCCCGCTGGAGCCGGCCGTGAAGAACGGCCGGAAGCCCGCAGCGACTTCGGCCGCCGGCCGGCCGAAGAGCGCCGCTGCGCCGGCGGCGATCAGCACGCCGAACAGGGCCATCTTGGCGAGCATTTCGAACCGGCCGCCGCCGGCGGCCTTGCGGGCGAGCCGGAAGGAGTAGAACGCGGTCGCGGCCGCGCCGAGGAGCTTGGCCGCGCCGGCGCCGGCGAGCCACGCGGGCGCGCCGCCGGCAACCGCGCGCAGGACCACGATCGCGTACGAGGCGAAGCCGAGCGCGTACAACGCCGCCGCGACGATCGAGGCGAACCAGACCACCCAGCCGACCAGGAACGCGGCTTCGACCTGGAACACCTTGCGGGCGAAGCTGTAGGTCCCGCCGTTCTCGGGGAAGGCGGTTGCCATCTCCGCGAAACTGAGCACGGTCAGCAGCGCGATCACGCCGTTGATCGCGAAGGCCAGGATCACGCTCGGGCCGGTGATGGCGAACGCCACGCCGCCAAGGGCGAAGATCCCGCCGCCGACGATCGCGCCCAGGCCGACGAGCGTGGCGCCGAACAGGCCGATGCTGCGTCCGGTGGCGGAGCTCAAGACTGGAAGCCGACCACCAGTTCGCGGTTCTCGAAGCGGTCGAAGCCCGATTCCACGCGCGCACCGGGCCACAGGTGCTCGACGGTCCTCGAGCGGGGCCGGTAGACCACGGTGTACAGGGTGCCGAAGGCACGCGCGTAGCGTTTCTGGAACAACGGTGCTTCCAGGAACATCCCGACGAATCCTTCGGCGTCGAGCCGACGCTGGCGGAGCTTCTGCAGCAGGAAGCTCTCGCGGTCGACGCTGTGGCTGAAGGCCTCGTAGCGGGCCCACTCACCCTTGCGCTGGTGGTTGGTCGCCGCGGCCTTGTCGAGCACCCGCATCGGGCGGTCGGGAGCGACCTGGATCAGGGCGTGGGCGCCCGCGGCATCCAGCAGCGTGAGGTTGTAGGACATGTGGCAGGGCAAGCGCCCCATCAGCCGCGTCGCCTCGGCGACGTCGTGCGCGTTCTCGAGCAGGTAGCGGACCAGGAGCGGGATCCCGAAACCGTCCCCCACGACCGGCCGGCCGCCGAAGGCCAGGGCGACCGCGAGACCGTGCTCGTTGAGGCCGTCGAGCGCGCCCCACAGGCAGTCGCTCGACGCCAGCACACGGGTCCCGCCCCAGCGGCTGGCCAGGAACACGCCCTCGCACTGCGCGGGGTGGAAGTCGTAGTTGCGAACCAGCAACGGCTCGCCCCTCAGCCACACCGCCTGCGAGCAGCCGGCGATGTACGGCGCCGGCCGGTACAAGCTGAGCATCCGCGCGACTTCCTCGTCGCCGCCGGCGAGCTCGCAGAGCCGCTCCCAGACCGGCAGCAATTCGGGAAGGTGCTCGCGCAGCTTGCTACGGCTGGTGCGGAGCGCCGGCCGCGCGCGCTCGCCGCCGATCGAGAACCAGCGCCGGTAGGAAGGCCAGCTGCGCTGCAGGAGCGCCTGCCAGCCCGCACCCGGCAGGTCCTCCGCGAGCCATCGGAACGCCAGCTTCACGCTTTCAAAGGAACTTGAATCCGGCCACCTCCACTTCGCGGGCGATCTCCGCGCGTTCCGCTGCGCTCGAACGGCCCGTTCCGTACTCGGCGCGGATGCCTTCGATCCAGGCCTTGGCGCGCTTGCGCAGCTGGAAGCCGGTTCCCATCAAGCGCCCGGGCGTGACCAGGATGCCGAGGTCGGCGCCTTCGTAGAACCAGTCCCCGGCGTTGGCGATGCGCAGGAAGAACGCGCGGTTCTCCTTCTGCACGGTGCGCCGGTGCGTCTGTATGCGCACGAACTCGACGCGGCCGTCGTCGTGCAGCTCCCAGATTCCCGAGCGCGGGGCCTTCTTGATCAGCTCGACGTCCTTGCCGGTGTGCTTGATCACCAGCTGGCTCCAGCTGTCGATGTTTTCGGCGTCCGACCAGCGGGAGTTCAGCTCCTTGACGTCGATCTTGCTCTTGACGCCGGAGTATTCCAGCAAGTGGAACAGGAACAAGGGCGCGTCGGCGTGCGCGAAAGCCGCGAGGTTGGTCATGGAACTCGCGCCGGTGATGCGCGGGTTCATTTCGCCGAGGTAGACGTGGTCGGAGTCGAGGTCGACGAGGTAGTCGAGTTCGAAGTAGCCCCGGTAGCGGCGCCGGCGGAGCACTTCGCCGATCTTGAACGTGGATTCGCGCGCGAAGTCGCGGATCTTCTGCGAGAACGCGCCGGCAAACACTTCGTTGCCGCACCAGCCGCCCTTGTAGGGAGTGAGCTCCTTGAAGCCCACCAGCTCGGTCATGAGCGGGCCGACGATGGTGCCGTTGCTGGTCACGCAGGCCTCGAGCGCGGCGCCGCGGCAGCGGACGCGCTTCATCACCTTGGCTTCCTTCTCGGCTTCGATCTCGTTAGCGTACTTGGCGTACTCCTTTTCGTCGGAGATGAAGAACGTGGTGTGCCCCGAATCGCCGTAGGCGGTCTGCACCACCAGCCGGTCGCCGAGCCCGTGCTCGTCGGCGATCGCGCGCAACGACGCGTAGCTGCTCACCTTGGCCAGCGCGTTGGGGACGCTGGGCACGCCGGCTTCGTTGCCGATGCGCGTGGTCATGATCTTGTTGTCCACCTGGGAGCGCAGCTTGGCCGGCGGGAAGCAGATCCGCAGACCGAGCTCCTGGCAGATCCGTTCGGTCTCCTCGTCGAAGAACAGGAACACCACGTTGCCCTTCGGACCGCGCCCGCCGGGCGCGTTCTTGCGGATCAGCGCCTTCACGTCCGGGTGCTTGAGGAGGTAGTTGTTGATCTCCTCGATGCTCTGGAACACCGCGTGCGGCTTTTCGGCGGGCACGAAGACGTGCGGATGCTCGCCGTCGAAGCAGTCGACGTAGTTGATGTAGGTGAAATTCCGCACCCACTCGTCCATGCCGAGCAGGTTGAAGGGTGTGGCGCTGACGAAGTAGGTCGGCAGCTCGTTGCGGAAAAAGTATCGGCGTACGTCGGAGACTCCGCGCAGGGTGGTCATCGTGCCGCTTTCTGTGGTTGGGCTTCGCGTTGCGGCGCGGGCTTGGGCATGAGGGAATCGAGGGCTGCCTGGCGGAAGATGCGGAGACCGTGCTCCGGGTCGTAGCCGTGGATCTCCTTGACGTCCACGGCGTTCAAGTAGTCGAGGATGTCCTGCGTCACTTCCTGGCCGGGCACCAGCACCGGGAAGCCGGGCGGGTAGGGGGTCACGAAGGAAGCGCTGACCAAGGTGCGGCCGGCGCGGATGGCCGCGGCGACCTCGTCGTCCATGGCGAGGTGCTCGCAGTTCTTCTTGTCGTAGGCGAAGAAGAACGCCGTGCGCATGTCGCCCTCGGGCGTGCCGCCGCGCGGGTCGGGGACGAACGCGGGGTGGAAGTGGCTGAAGGCCGGCAGCGGCGGCAGCTGCTCGGACAGCGCCAGGACGCGGCGGCCGGTCATGGCGCGATCGAGCTTGCTGTCTTCCTCGTCCGCGGTCTCGAGTTCCTCGGCGATCTGCAGCAGGACGTCGAGCAGGTACGTCGTGGCGCCGCGCGTCGAACCGATGTTCAACATGAACAGCACCGTGTTGCGCGAAGTCTTGTTGACCTGGATGTCGAAGCGGTTCATCAGCATCTTGCGGAACGTGTCGCCGTCCATTCCGGTCGCACTGATCCCCAGCGTGAGGCGCGTCGGGTCGAGCGCGATCTCGTCGCGCAGCCAGTGCTCGTCGATGCCCGTGAAGCCGTGCTCCGGGTCGTAGAAACGCTCCATTCCCGATTCGCGGAGTTCTTCGGGGATCATGTCCTTGACCCGCAGCACCGTGAAGTACTTGTGCAGGAGCGGATGATCGACGATCTGCTTGCGCAGCATCATGGCCAGGCCGATGCTGTTGCGGACCATCTCGTAGCCTTCGAATTCGAGCTGCCGGCGCCCGATGTCGAGCGACGCCAGGATCTGGTAGTTGGGCGATGTCGAAGTGTGCGTCATGTAGGCCTCGTGGAAGGCCTCGTGCGCCTCTTCCTCGAAGTCCTGGTCGTAAACGTGGATCATCGAGCCCTGGCGCAGGGACGTGAGCGTCTTGTGCGTCGAGTGGGTCGCATAGACGCGCAAGCGCGCCCGGTCGGGGTCGGGCAGCAGCTCGTGGTCGGTCCAGGTCGATTCGGCGTCGGCGTCGAGCTCGTCGAAATCGCGCTTCCACGCGTTCCAGCGCTCGCGGTACTGTTCGCTGCGGAATTCCTTGCGCAGCGCGCCGGCCGCGAACATCGCCGTCCGGCGCCGGTAGGTCGGCGTCGCCCGCGCGAACGCGAACCAGGCCTCGTCCCACAAGAAGATCATGTCCGGCTTGATCGCCAGGACTTCGCGCATCACGCGCACAGGGTCGTAGACTAGGCCGTCGAAGGTCGAGCTCGTCAAGAGCAGCATGCGCACCTTGTCGAGCTTGCCGGCGGCCTTGAGCCGGAACAGGTGGCCCTTGATGTCGCGCAAGGGCACCGCCCCGAACATGGAGTACTCGTTGAGCGGGTACGCGTCCATGTACACCGGCAGCGCGCCGGCCAGCACCAGCGCGTAGGGGTGCGACTTGTGGCAGTCGTGCGACAGCATCACCAGGTCGCCGGGCCGCACCAGCGCCTGGGTGACGATCTTGTTGGCCGTGGAAGTGCCGTTGGTGACCAGGAAGCTCTGCCGGCTGCCGAATGCGCGCGCGACCTTCTCCTGGGCGACCTTGAGCGGACCGGTGGGCTGCAACAAGGAGTCGAGGCCGCCGGTGGTCGACGAGGTCTCGGCCAGGAAGATGTTGCGCCCGTAGAAGCGCCCCATGTCCTGGATCCAGTGCGAGTTGGTGATCGACTTGCCGCGCGAGATCGGCAGCGCGTGGAATACGCCGGTCGGCTTCTGGCTGTACTCGCGCAGCGCCATGAAGAACGGCGCGTCGTAGCGTTCCCGGATCCCCTTGAGGATGCTCAAGTGCAGTTCGAGATGGTCTTCCTGCAAGTAGAAGACGCGCCGGAAGCAGCGCGCGCGGCTTGCGGAAACGCTGCCGAGCGTCTCGTCGGTGACCTTGAACAGGTCGACTACGGGGCGCAGGTGCTTGAGCGTTTCGCCCAGGACTCCGCTCGGATCGGTCTCGGCGCGCTGCATCGCGTCGGCGTCGAGCCACCGCAAGTAATGGCGGAGCTCGGGGATCTTCAAGCGCGTGCGGATCGGAAAGCGGTAGCGGACCACGCACGACTGCACGTTGTGGTTGAACATCGTGGCGATCACGGCGTCTTCGAGACTCGGCACGACCACGATGGTGTAGATGAACTCGTCGTCCTCGCCGCGCACGGCGAGCAGGCGGTTGCGGAGTTCCTGCTCCTCGGCGGGGTCCAGGTCGTCGACCACCAGGACTTCGAAGTAGGGCCGCGCATCGCGCGGCGCCGCGGTGGTCAATTCGATCGCGTCGGGGCTTTCGAAGTGTTCCTCGGCCGTTTCATCCACGATCGGCTGCAGGTTGTGGTGGCGGTAGGCGTCGCTCACCAGCAGGCGCACGACCGTCGCCGACCGGCTCGCCAGGGTGCGGAACCAGCCGCGGGTGCACAGCCGCGTCAGCTCGGCGCAGGTGCGGCGGCCGGGGAACGCCCAGTAGTGCTCGATCTTGTTGAGCAGGGCGAGCGTGCGTGCGACGTCCTCGCGCAGCGCTTCGACGTCTTCGTCGCGGCTCGCCGCGCGGTACATGGATTCGGTCTGCACCTTCAGGTGGTTCCAGGTCTCGGTCCGGAACTGCGAAGCCGCGTAGTGGTCGCGGAAGGCGTGGTCGGCCTTGGCGGGAGCGGCTTGCTTCGCGGAGGGGGGCGTGCGGGAACTCACTCGGTCACTTCCTTGGGGTTGTGCAGACCCGCGGACGAGCCGCGTTCCGGCTTGGCCAGCGGACCCAGGCTGTTCAAGTACGGCCAGATGCTGCGATCGGATCCGTAGACCGCGAACTCGATCTTGCGGTCGCGGAAGCTCTTGAGCTGCTGGCCGAGGCCGCGCAAGCCCACTTCGCGGCTGCGCCGCACCCGGTCGAAATCGATTTCGAGCGGGATCATCTCGGGAGCGCTCTGGCCTTGGTACAGCACCTCGCCCGCAGGTCCGGTGATGATCGAGCGGCCGTTGCCGCAGTCGCCGTAGCCGTTGATGCCGAACACGAAGCACTGGTTCTGCGCCGAAGTGGCGCGCACGATCGAGAGTTCGACGTCGCGGTCGATGGTGCCCGTGAGAGTGGGGTGCAGGATCACCTCGGCGCCCATCGCCGCCAAGGTGCGCGCCGTTTCGGGGAACCAGAGGTCGTAGCAGATCGACACGCCGAAACGCCCGCCGTCGGGAACGTCGAAGACCAGGAACTCGGTGCCGCCTTCGACGTGCTCTTCGTAGGGCCGGAACGGGAACATCTTCCGGTAACGGCCGACCACGTTGCCTTGGGGGTCGATCACCGATGCCGTGTTGTAGTAGGCCTCGCCGACCCTCTCGAACATGGAGCCCGGCAGGAGCCAGATGCCGTGCTTGCTCGCCAGGGCCTGGAATGCTTCTTCGGTGGCGTTGGGCAACGGCTGGGCGTTGGCGAGCAGCGGCCCGTACGGCGCGAGCTCGCTGAAGACCACCATCTGCACCCACGGATAGATGCTCATCAGCAGGTCGAGCTGCGCGCTCATGTGCGTCACGTTCTCGTGGGTCGCGGAGAGCGTCAGCTGCATTCCGGCGATTGCGTAGGGGTTCATCGGGTCACGGGTTCCTGGGCGGCGAGCGCGAGCACGGCGGCCTCGATCACGTCGAGCCCCCGTTCGAGGTCGGTTGTTTCGATGTTGAGCGGGCAGAGCACGCGGATGGAATTGCCGTGAGCGCCGGCGGGAAGGGCGAGCACGCGCTGCTTGCGGCACGCGGCGAGGACTTCGGTCACGGCGGCCTTGGCGGGCCGCCGGGCGTCGCCGTGGTGGCAGAGCTCCATGGCGATCATCGCGCCCAGGCCGCGCACGTCGGCGACCAGGTCGGAGCGCTCTTGAAGCTGCTCGAAGCGCTTGCGGATGGTCGCGCCGATGGTTTGCGCGCGCTCGACGAGGCCTTGCCGCTCCATGCTGCGGATGGCTGCGAGCGCGGCCGCGCAAGCGACGGGGTTGCCGCCGTAGGTGCCGCCCAAGGTGCCCGCGCGCGCGGCGTCCATGACCTCGGCCTTGCCGAGCACCGCGGAGATCGGCAAGCCGCCGCCCATCGACTTGGCCCAGGTCGACAGGTCGGGAACGATGCCGGCGTGTTCGTACGCGGCCCATTTGCCGGTGCGGCCGAAGCCCGACTGCACTTCGTCGCAGATCAGCAGGATGCCGTGCCGGTCGCAGAGCGCGCGCAAGCCGCGCAGGTACGCGGCGGGCGCCGCCACGAACCCGCCTTCGCCCTGCACGACTTCGATGAGGATCGCCGCGACGTGTTCGGCGGGGACCTGGGTGACGAACGCGTCCTCGAGCCGCGCCAGTTCGCGCGCGGCGAAGGCCTCGATGTCCAGGCCGTCGTTGTTGCGGAAGTGCTTGGGGAAGGGTATGCGGTACACCTCGGGCGCGAACGGTCCGCAACCAAGCTTGTACCTGGTCTTGGACGTGAGCGTCATCCCCATCATCGTGCGGCCGTGGAAGGCCTCGGAGTAGCAGATCACCGCGCTGCGGCCGGTCGCCTGGCGCGCGATCTTGACCGCGTTCTCCACGGCTTCGGCGCCCGAGTTGGCGAGCATGGCCTTGGTCGCGCCGCCGTGGGGGAAGAGTGCCACGAGCTTCTCGCAGAGCGCGACGTAGGGCTCGTAAGTGGCCACGTGGATGCACGCGTGGGTCAGGCGCGCGGCCTGTTCCTGGATCGCGGCGACGACTTCCGGGTCGCAGTGGCCGACGTTGAGCACGCCGATGCCGCCCGCGAAGTCGATCCATTCGGCGCCGTCGGCGTCGACCAGCCGCGCGCCCTTGGCGGAAACGATGGTCGTGTCGCCGGCGAACATGCCGACGCCGCCGGCGACCACGGCGTGGCGGCGCTCGATCAAGCTTTTTGCATTGCTCATGGGGTCGGTCCTGTTCGGCCGCGCTCCGCGGCGCCGGTTCCGGACTCGGGCCGGGGAGGGGGCGGTGCCAGGCGGGATGCCGTGTGAATCATACTTGCGGTGAGGTTTCGAATCTCTCACTCCTGCTATGCTTCCGCCACTTCCGACCGGCCGGAAAGGCGCACGGGCGCGCAGGGCGGAACCAATGGCAATGCGGCGATACCTCTTGCAGATCGGTGGCGAGCTTCGCCGCGGCGACACGTTCGAAGTGGTCACCAGTCCCTTCGACGGCACGCCGGTCGGCGAAGTCGCGGTGGGGGGGCCGGCCGACCTCCAAGACGCGATCGCCGCCGCGGACACGGCCTTCGCCACCTTCCGCAACCTGCCGACGCACCGCCGCGCGGCGATCCTGCAGTCCACCGGCGCCGCGCTCGAGTCGAGGGTGGAGGAACTCGCGGTCCTGATGGCCCGGGAGAGCGGCAAGCCGGTCCGCTACTGCCGCGGCGAAGTGCGCCGCGCGGTGGTCACCTTCCAGCTCGGCGCCGCCGAAGCGACGCGGATGGGCGGGGAGGTCATGCCGATCGACCTCGAGGAACGTGCGGAAGGCCGGCTGTGTCTCTACGGCCGCGTGCCGCGGGGCCCGGTGGCCGCCATCGCACCCTTCAATTTCCCGCTCAACCTGGTCGCCCACAAGCTCAGTCCGGCGATCGCCGTGGGCGCGCCGGTGGTGCTCAAGCCGCCGCCCCAGTGCCCGCTGCTCGCCCTCGAACTCGGCCTGATCCTCGCCGAAGCCGGGCTTCCAGCCGGCGCCTTGAGCGTGGTGCACTGCTCGCCGGCCACCGCGCAGGGGATGGTCGAGGACCCGCGGATGAAGGTGCTGTCCTTCACCGGCAGCGACGTGGTCGGCTGGAAGCTCAAGGAACTCGCCGGGAAGAAGCAGGTCCTGCTGGAGCTGGGCGGGAACGCGCCGTGCATCGTCGACCAGGGCGTCGATCTCGACGCCGTCATGGGCCCGCTGATCGGCGGCGCGTGGGCGAACGCCGGCCAGGTCTGCATCAAGGTGCAGCGGATCCTGGTGCACGAGTCCGCGTACGCCGGGTTCGTGGATCGATTCGTGACGGCGACCCGGCAAGTGCCCTGCGGCGATCCCCTGGACGAAGCCACCGTGGTCGGCCCGCTGATCGAGCCCCGCCACGTGGCGCGGGTCCTCGAATGGATCCAGGAGGCCGTGGCGGGCGGGGCGACCCTGCACTGCGGCGGCACCGCCGAGGGCCAGGTCGTGCGGCCCGCGGTGCTGACCGGCGTGCTCCCGGACATGCGCGTATGCAAGGACGAGGTGTTCGGGCCGGTCACGGTGATCGAATCCTTCGCGCATTTCGACCAGGCCATCGCTTCGTGCAACGCGAGCCGCTTCGGCTTGCAGGCCGGGGTGTTCACCAACGACATCGGCCACGCCATGCAGGCATGGCACGAACTCGACTACGGCGGCGTGATGATCAACGACGTGCCGACCTTCCGGGTCGACAACTTCCCGTACGGAGGCGCCAAGGACTCGGGATTCGGGCGCGAAGGCGTGCGCTTTGCGATGGAAGAGATGACCGAGCCCAAGGTGCTGGTGATGCGCGGCATGCCGAAAGGTCCGGCCGGCCGCGAAACCGAAGACTGATCCGGACCGGGACGGACCGTGCAGGAAGAGCCCCAAGTACGCGCGAGAGGAAGGTGCCGGGTCCTCTATTGCCTGGTCGTGGCCCGCGCCATCGACCTGCGCCTCGCCGAAGAACTGCTCGATTCGGCACGGCGGACGAGTTTTCGCCACAAGAGCCGGGTTCCCGAAGGCGCTGGCATGACGCAGCCTCTGCGCTTGTCGTGGCCGGCCCAGGCCGTCTGCTTGGGCGCCTCGATGACCGCCGCCGAGGTGGAGATCGCCGTCTACGATCTCGGCTCCTTGTGCATCACCTGGAGCATCGATTTCGACGGCTCGCTCCAGGAACTGGCGGGGCTCTCGGCGAGCCTCTACGAACACGTCGAGCTGACGGCGAGTTCCCACGCGATCGCCGCGGAGGTCGTCGCCGGTCTGGGCGCGGCGGTGCTCGAGCCGCGGTCGTCGGAGCACGTGGAGGACTACGTGATCTACCAGGTGGAGCCGGTCGAAGGCGGTGTCCAGCAGCTGCTGGAAGGCTCTCGCGCCCAGCTCGCGCAGGTCCTGCGCGCGGAAGTGAACGGCCTCTCGGCCCAGGAAATCGAAGACGCCTTGGCGAATCCGGTCTCGTACGGCGAGCAGGACGTGTGCCTGATCGACTGGATTTCTGCGTTCCTGATGGGGCGCGACATGAAGGACGAACGCTTCGTCCTCGAACTCGCGACGGTCGAGTTGCTCGCCATGCGCCAGCTCGACTTCCAGCTCGATCAGGAGATCGACGAAGCCCACGAACTCCTGACGAGGCCCCGCAAGACCTGGCGCGTGCTCACGGGGCAGCGCCGTGAACTGGAGCAGGTCGCACGCATGCAGGCCGACGGCGCATTCCTGCACGAGGGCATCGACAACGCGCTCAAGCTGTTCGGCGACGACTATCTGGCGCGACTCTACCGCACTGCGGGCGTGCGCTACCACTTCGGCGACTGGGACCATTCCATCCAGCACAAGCTCGACGTGCTTCGCAGCGTCTACCAGAGCCTGGCGGACTCCGCGGCGCACCGCCGCGCCGAGTTGCTCGAGTGGATCATCATCGTGTTGATCGCGGTCGACATCGTGCTCTACTTCACGCCGCTGCGCTGAAGGAATCTGGCCCCTTTCCGTGGGTGCCGAAGCGAAAGAAGTATTCGGCGCGCCATCGCAAGACTTCGCTCCATCCATACTTCTTCTGCGCGACTCCCAACGCCATGGCTGCAGTGACGTCCGGCGCCTTCCGGGTGATTCC
>DASWJW010000216.1:0-14735 GCA_036396955.1 Planctomycetota bacterium | reverse complement strand
GCATGCGGCCGTGTTCGAGCCACGCGGCCGCGACGCCTCCCGCGGAGATCTCGGGCCGCACCAGCGCCCCGACCAGCGGCATGGTGTAGCGCGGATGTCCGGCCCATCCGCCTGGAGCTCCCGCGCGAGCGGCCTGGCGGTCCAGGAACGCGAGCGCCGCGTCCAGATCCATGACCCTGCCGCTGGCCAGCTCGGCGTAGAGGCGGCGCGCCGCCGCGTCGACGCGCTCGGGCAGCGTGGCGGTCGCGGGGACGTCCCACAACGCGAGTTCGGCGGCGGCGCGTTCGGTAGCGACCGGGTCGGCGGCCGTGGCGGCGAGCGAGGCGTATTCGAGCAAGAGGTCGCGGTGGCCGGCCTGGAACGCGCCTTCTTCGAGCAGCGCGAGCGCCGCATCGGAGCGGCCTTGCCAGGCGGCGATGCGGGCGCCGATCTGCAGCCGGAACTCGCGGGCCGCCGGCAGGTCGGCGGCGGCGCGGACGTGGGCGAGCGCCTCGGGCCAGCGCAGTTCGCGGATCGCTATCGAGGCCGCGCCGAGGCGCGACCAGGCGTGGCGCGGATGCGCCGCCACGAGGCGGCGGAACTCCAGTCGCTGGCGGTCGGGATCCTGGAGCAGCCGCGCCTCCAGGTACTCGAGGTCCGCGCCGGCGCCTTCGGCCGCGATCCACTCCCGCACTTCGGCGACCGCTTCGCCGCGCCGGCCTTGGGCGATCAGAAGGTTCTGGCGCAGCCGCTCGCCTTCGACGCCGCCGCCGGCGCTCCAGCCGAGCGACTCCGCCGCGGCAAGCGCCGCGTCCGCTCCGCCGCGCTGCCATGCCTGCCAGATCGGTGCCGGGTCGACGTCGGGCGCGCGCGTCGCCGGCGCCGCGCAGCCGGAAGCAAGGCCGGCGAGCACGAACAAGATCGTGGCGCGGACCCGCGTCAAGCTTCCGCCTCGGGTGCCAGCAACTGGAACGCGCGCCGCAAGTCGGCGCCGAGGTCGGCGCGCTCTTCGTGGCCGAGGCGCGGCGCGCTCGCAGGTGCCGCGGCGCCGCCGCCGAGGACCGCGCCGAGTCCGCCTCCGAGCAGGAGCGGGGCTTCGTAGCGCACGATCGCATCGACCAGGCCGGCGTCGAACAGGGCGCCGTGAAGGCGCGCTCCGCCTTCGACGAGCAAGCGCCGCACGCCGTGCCCGCGGCGCAGATGGCGCAAGAGCACGACGAGATCCAAGCGGCCCGCCGCATCCGGCGACAGGCGCAGCACGGCTTCCTCGGCGTTCGCGGTCGGCGCGGGCACGTCGTCGCGGCAGACCAGCAAGCGCGCCCCGCTGGCCCGGCGAGCGCGGGCGCCGGCGGGCAGCTGCGCGCGAGGGTCGAACAGCACGCGCAAGGGCTGGCGGGCGAGCGGCTCGCCTTCGGGGCGAGCGGTCAGCTCCGGATCGTCGGCGGAAAGCGTGCCGGGTCCGGCCAGCACGGCGTCCGTGCTCGCGCGCAAGCGGTGGACTTCGGCGCGCGAGGCTGAGCCGCTGATCCACTGGCTGACGCCGCCTTGCGCCGCGGTCTTGCCGTCCACGCTCGCCGCCCACTTGAGCAGCACCCACGGCCGCTCGGGATGCGCCTGGCCGCGCAAGAAGGCCGCATTCACCCTGGCAAAGCTGCCGCCCGGATCCTGGCGCACCAACACCTCGACTCCGGCCGCCTGCAGCATCGCGACGCCGCGGCCGTGATGGCGCGGATCGGGATCGAGGGCCCCCACCACCACGCGCCGCACGCCGGCCTGCAGAAGCAGCTCGGCGCACGCCGGCCGCTTCTTGTCGCCGCCGCTGCTCGTGCACGGCTCCAGACTGACCACCATTTCGTCGACCACGCCCGCGCGCGGCGCGACGGCAGCCTGGTCCCAGGCGCCGGCGGCGCGCAAGGCGGCTTCTTCCGCGTGCGGCCCGCCCCACACCCGGTGCGCGCCCTCGCCCACGCGGTGTCCGCCGCGGAAGGCCAGCGCGCCCACGCGCGGATTGGGCGCCGTGAACAGCCATTCCGCCCGCTCGGCTTCGAAGCCGGCGCGCTCGAGGAGAAGGCCGTCGCGGTCGGCGCTCACACTTCGAAGACCGGCGCGGGTTCCGGCTGCCGCGGCGCGGCGTCGAGACCGCGTTCGCCCAAGCGATCGCGCGCCAGCAGTTCCTTGCCGTTCCAGTCTTCGAGGAAGACGTCGTGCAGCTGGCCGGCCGCGAACGCGGCGCGCGCGGGCAGCAGCGCGCGATGGCCGTTGTCGATCCGTCCGAACCAGTGCCCGCGGTGCTGCTCGGACTCGCTCTCGAGCAGCAGGCGCGAGGCCCGGCCCACCATGCGCGGCGTGCGCTCGCGGGCGATCCGGTGCTGCAGGTCGAGCAGGCGGGCGTTGCGCGCTTGCTTGACCACGGCGGGCACGTCGTCCACCAGCGCGTGCGCCGCCGTGCCGGGCCGCGGGCTGTACTGGAAGACGTAGGACTGCAGGAAGCCGAATTCCGTCATGCCCGTTTCGCTGGCCGCGAATTCCGCATCGGTTTCGCCGGGGAAACCGACGATCCAGTCGCTCACCAGCTCGAGGTCGGCCATGTGCTCGCGGAGCAAGTCGACGCGCCGCCGGTACAAGTCGAGCGTGTAGCCGCGTTTCATGCGCTTGAGCACCGCGTCGCTGCCCGACTGCAGCGGGACCGGCAGAAAGCGCAGGAATTGCGGACTGCGTGCCATGGCCGCGGCCAGGTCCGCGTCGACGTAGGCCGGGTGCAATGTGATCAGACGCACGCGCGCCAGATCCTGGATCTCCGCGAGCTCGTCGAGAAGACGGCCGAGCCTGGGCCGCGTGCCCTTGGGCCCGAGATCGGCGCCGTAGGCGTCGATGGTCTGGCCGAGCAGGCTGATCTCGGTGACGCCGCCATCGGCAAGGCGTCGCGCCTCGGCGACGATCTCGGCGACCGGCCGGCTTTCCACGCGGCCGCGCGTGCTTGGCACGATGCAGAAGGTGCAGTTCAGATCGCAGCCGCGCATCACCGCGATCTGCGCGTGGTGCCCTTGCGGTCCGCCCAGGAGGTCGCGCACGGGCGCGTCGACCTTGTCCGGTGCGGGGCCCAGTTCGAGCACGCGTTCCTCGCCGCCGAGGACGCGGTCGACCTGGCTCGGCAGCCCGGGAAAGTGCCGGGTCCCGCACACGATGTCGACGTGCGCCTCGCGTTCGAAGAGCTCGCGGCCTTCGCGTTCCGCCATGCAGCCGACCACGCCGATTACCACGCCGGGATTCTCGCGCTTGTGGCGCTTGAGGTCGCCGAGCAAGGAGTGCACGCGCTCTTCGGCGTGTTCGCGCACCGAACAGGTGTGGAACAGCACCACGTCGGCCTGCTTGGGATCCTCGCCTTCGACGTAGCCGCGGCGCAGGAACGCGGCGCGGATGAGCTCCGCGTCGTAGAAGTTCATCTGACAGCCGAACACCCGCAGATGGAAGCTGCGGGTGCGGATCGCGGCGGCGGCGGTCCCGGCCATGCGACGGGCCCTCGCGGACCTCAGTCGTTGGAGACGGTCTGGAAACGCTCGATCTCCGAACCCGGGCCCATCTGGATGCCGTCCTGTTCCCAGGGGTCGTAGCCGAGTTCCTCTTCGATCTCGGACCGCAGCATGCGGTGCGTCACGCCGTCGGCCGTGAGGTAGATGATGCCGGTCTTGTGGGTCAGGCCCGCATCGGCGATCACCACCAGGTTGCCGTCGCCTTGGCGCGCCTTGCGGCGCAGGTCCCGGTCGCCGCCCGTGGAGAAGCCGGCGTAGCTGGTGCTGCCTGCCGCCAGACCGTCGAAGTCGTCGAGCGCGGCGAACAGCTCCTCTTCGTCGAGGTAGAGCTCCTTCCACGGTTCGGACGGGCAGAAGAACAGCCGCGCCCCCGCAGCGGTGTGGTCGACGTACTTGTCCTTCCAAAGGCGCATGAAGAAGCGCTGGCCTTCGTCCTTGGGGATCGACTGGTGGTCGGTCTGGTACGCGGTCATGTGCTCCCAGATCCGCGCCATGTTGCGCTCGCACGCGGTCATGCGGGCGCGGTCCACCCAGGTCGGCACGTTCACGACCAGGTAGGTGCTGAGAACGCCGATGATCATGAGCACCACCAGCATCTCGAGCAGGGTGAAACCGCCCGAGGCGGCACGGGCGAGTCGGCGGATCCGGGAGCGTGCGTGCATGTCAGGTGCCTTGGGAGTAGTCGGTCGCGTAGGAGGCCTGCTCGGGAGTGAGCGCGTCGATCGTGACACCCATGGCGGCGAGCTTGATGCCGGCGATCTCCTGGTCGAGCTCCACCGGTAGCTCGTGGACGCCCTTGGGCAACGACTTCCCTTCCCGCGCCAGCATCAGCATGGCCTGGAGCTGGTTGGCGAAGGACATGTCCATCACCTCGGAGGGATGGCCCTCGGCGGCCGCCAGGTTGATCAGCCGGCCCCTGGCGAGCAGGTAGATGCGCCGGCCGTCGGCCAGCGTGAACTCTTCGCAGTCGGTGCGGATCGTGCGCTGGGAAGCGGCGAGCTCCTCGAGGTCGGGAATGTTGATCTCGCAGTCGTAGTGGCCGGTGTTGCAGACCACCGCGCCGTCGCGCATGGACTCGAAGTGGCGCTTGACCAGCACGTCCTTCATGCCGGTGGCGGTGATGAACACGTCGCCGATCTTGGCGGCTTCGTCCATCGTCATCGCGCGGTGGCCGTCGAGCGTCGCCTTGAGCGCGGCGGTCGGCTTGATCTCGGTGATGATGGTGTTGGCGCCCTGGCCCTTGGCGCGCAAGGAGCAGCCGCGGCCGCAGTGGCCGTAGCCCGCGGTGACGAAATTCTTGCCGGCGAGCAGGATCGAGGTCGCGCGGAGGATGCCGTCCAGGCTCGACTGGCCGGTGCCGTAGACGTTGTCGAAGTCCCACTTGGTCTCGGCGTCGTTCACCGCGATGACCGGGTACTCGAGCTTGCCGTCGGCGGCCATGGCGCGCAGCCGGTGCACGCCGGTGGTGGTCTCCTCGGAGCCGCCGATGATCCCGGGGATCAGCTCGGGGTGCGACTTGTGCACTCGGAAGATCAAGTCGGCGCCGTCGTCGAGCGTCATGGTCGGCTTGAAGTCGAGCGTGCGGTCGATCGACCAGTAGAAGCCGTCGGTGTCCTGCCCGTACCAGGCGAAGATCTGGATGCCCTCCTCGGCGAGCGCGGCGGCGACCGCGTCGTTGGTCGACAGCGGGTTGCAGCCCGACCACGACACTTCGGCGCCGGCGGCGGCTAGCGTGCGCACCAGCACGGCGGTTTCCTTGGTCACGTGGAGGCAGCCGGCGATGCGCTGGCCCTTGAGCGGCTGCGTCTTGGCGAAGCGCTCCCGCAACGACATGAGCACCGGCATGTGCGCCTCGGCCCATTCGATGAGAAGGCGACCTTCGTCGGCCAGGGAAAGGTCGGCGACCTTGAAGGTCTCGGTCTCGGAGGTGGTGGTCATGCGGTCGGGATGCGGACGGTGGGAGGACGGGGGAAAACGGTGTGCGAACGTGGGAATCAGACCTCGGCCTGCACCGAGGAGACCGAGTGGAGCTCCTCGACCAGGTCGAGCGATTCCCAGGGAAAGAACTCGCGGCCGAAGTGGCCGTGGCGAGCGGTCTGGCGGTAGGTCCAGCCCTTGCCGGGGTCGGTGTAGCCAGTCGGGTGGCGGAGGCCGAGGCGGCCGATGATCCAGTCCGGCGTGAACGCCTTGCGGCCTTTCCATGCCGCCAGCGCGCGCAGGTGTTCTTCGATGTCGCGCTCCGTCATGCCGCCGGCGCAAGTGCCAAAGGTCTCGACGCGGAGCGAAACCGGTTCGGAAACGCCGATCGCGTACGCGAGCTGCACTTCGCAGCGCTCGGCCCAGCCGGCGGCGACCACGTTCTTGGCGACCCAGCGCGACGCGTAGGCGGCCGAACGGTCGACCTTGGTCGCATCCTTGCCGGAGAACGCGCCGCCGCCGTGGCGCGCGTAGCCGCCGTAGGTGTCCACGATGATCTTGCGGCCGGTGAGGCCGGCGTCGCCGTGCGGGCCGCCGACCACGAACTTGCCGGTCGGGTTGACCAGGAAGCGGGTGTCGGCGTCCAGGAACTCCTTGGGCAGCGTGGCGCGCACGATCGCCGATTCGACGCCGCGGCGGATCTCGTCGATCCCGACGCCGTCCTCGGTCTGGGTCGACAGCACCACCGTGTCGATCCGGACGGGGCGGTTGCCGTCGTACTCGAAAGTCACTTGCGACTTGGCGTCCGGGCGCAGCCAGGGCAGCTCGCCGCTGCGCCGCACCGCGGCCTGCTTCTCGACCAGCCGGTGCGCCCAGTGGATGGGAGCCGGCATCAATTGCTCGGTTTCGCGGCAGGCGTAGCCGAACATCATGCCCTGGTCGCCGGCCCCGGTGCCGCCGGCGTCGGCGCCCTGGTCGACGCCCTGCGCGATGTCGGGCGACTGGTTGTGGATCGCCGAGAGCACCGAACAGGAGTCGGCGTCGAAGCCGATGCCGGCGTCGGTGTAGCCGATCTCCCGGATCGTGCCGCGCGCGATCTCCTGGATGTCGACGTAGGCCTCGGTGGTGATTTCCCCGCCGACGATCACCAAGCCCGTGGTGACGAAGGTCTCGCACGCCACCCGCGAGGCCGGATCGGCGGCGAGACAGGCGTCGAGGACGGAGTCGCTGATCTGGTCGCACACCTTGTCAGGGTGGCCCATCGAGACGGACTCCGAAGTGAACAGCTTGCGTTCCATGGTCGGGTGGCGGGAAGACTCGGGCTTCAGGGCGGTCCCACGGGACCAGGGGTGGAGATCGGCGAGGGCAGGAAACCGGCGTGGGAAAGCGCCGCGTAGGTGCTCGCCGCAGCCCCGCGGCGCCCGGCAAGGGCCTCGCGGCCGGCACGGCCGGCGGATCCAGCCGCAGCGGGGTCCGCAAGCCAATCCGCGGCAAACTCTAACAGAACGCCGGCCTCGGAGGCACTCCGCAAGGCCCCGGCGGCCTCGAGGAGTTCCACCTCTTCCTGGAAATTCTCAGTGTGCGGCCCGACCAGCACCGGAACCCCCAAGGCGGCCGCTTCGAGCATGTTCTGGCCGCCGTGGCGGATCAGCGAGCCCCCGAGGAAGGCGACTTGGACCGAACGGTAGGCCGCTTCGAGCTCGCCAAAGCCGTCCACCAGCAGGACCGCTCCAGCCGGGAGCGGCGCGCCTTCGGTGGCCGCGCTGCGCAGCTGCACCGGCCGGCCGGGGAGCGCGGCGCGGAGTTCGCGGAGCAGCCGCGGCGCCCGCTCCGGGTGGCGCGGGACCACCAGAAACAACACGTCGGCGAATTCGGGGCGGCCGGCCGCGGCGGTCAGCAGCTCGAGTTCCTCGGGAGCGTGCGTGGAGCCGAGCGCGAGCGCCGGGCGGCCGCCGGTCCACGCCGGCCAGGGCGAAGCGCGCCAGGCGGCGTCGTCATCGGAGTCGGGCAGCACGTCGAATTTGAGGTTGCCGGTCCGCACGATCCGCTCGGGCGGCACTTCGAGGCGCTCGAAGCGCTTGGCGTAGAGTTCGTTCTGCACGCCGTAGAGCGCGATGCGGTCGAATTGCGGAAGCAAGCTCTGGAAGCGCAGGTAGCCGCTCAAGGATCGCTCGGTGATCCGCCCGTTGACGATCGCCACGGGCACTTGCCGCGCCGAACAGCCGCGCAGGAAGTTCGGCCAGATCTCGAGCTCCATCAGGACCACCGCCGCGGGCCGGACCCGGGCCAGGAACCGGCGGCACGCGCCGCGGAAGTCGATGGGGAACGCCACCACGTCGAGGTCGGGAAACAGGCGCCGCGCGGTCTGCCGCCCGCCGGGAGTGGACGAGCTGACGACCAGGTGGAGATCGGGACGGCGTGCACGCAGTTCGCCAACGAGCGGCCGCATGGCGCTGACTTCGCCGACCGAGACGCCGTGCAGCAGCACGCGCGGCGCGGCGCCCTCGAGCACCGGGCCGCGCCCGAGCCGCGCGGAGAGGTCGCTGCGGTAGCGAAGGGACACCAGGCAGCGCAAGCCGACCCAGGGCAGCGCGAACAGCCCCGACGCGTACAGCAGCACGTCGTAGAGCAGGTAGGCGCCTTCGCGGCCGGAAGCCATCGGCGCCGCCGCGATCAGGTCGCGCGGCCGTGGCAGGCCTTGAACTTCTTGCCCGAGCCGCAAGGACAAGGCTCGTTGCGCCCCACCTTGGGCACGGCCGGAGCACTTGCGGATCCCTGCGCCATCTCGCGCGGCATGCTGGCGGCTTCTTGCGCCGCGCGCTGTTTCGCAAACGCCTGCACCGGATCCTGGCGGGCCCCGCCCGGCGGCTTGTAGCCCACGGCCAGCGGCCGGACCGCGCGGCCGCCGGGCACCGGGCCGCTCGTCGCGGAGTTCGCGTCGGGGTGGAAGGCCTGCTGGCCGGCGTAATTCCGCTCGAGCCGCGCCGCGTCCTCGCTGCGGATCTGCACGCGGAGCACGAAGTTGGTGACCTCGTCGGCGATCGAGAACAGGAGCTGGCCGAAGCTCTCCAGGCCTTCGCGCTTGTACTCGGTCTTGGGATCGACCTGGGCGTAGCTGCGCAGGCCGACGCCCGAGCGCAAGGCGTCCATGGTGGCAAGGTGGTCCTTCCACTTGGAGTCGATGGCGTTGAGGAGCAGGAAGCGCTCCAGTTCGACCACGGGCTGGTCGCCGAGTTCCGCCACGCGGGCGTCGTAGCGCTCGTGCACGTCGGCGAGCAGCAACTCGGGCAGCTGCTCGGGCTCCACCGCCGCGAGGTCGTCTTCGCCGCCTTCCCAGCCCCACTTGCGCTGCGCCCAGAGCGCGAGACCGCTGTGGTCGAAAGGCTCGTCCTCCGAGCTGCCGGCGTACGTGACCAGGGCATCCTCCACGACCTCCTCGAACATCGCAAAGACCTTGTCGCGCAATTGGTCGCCGTCGAGCACCGCCTGGCGGTGCTCGTAGATGAGCTTGCGCTGCTTGTCCATCACCTCGTCGTATTCGAGGAGGTTCTTGCGGATCTCGAAGTGGTGGTTCTCGACCTTCTTCTGCGCCTTCTCGATCGCGCGCGACACCATGCCCGACTCGACCGGCTCGCCGTTCGCCATGCCCGCGCGGGACAAGAAGTTCTTGACCCAGTCGCGGTAGAACTTGCGCATTAGGTCGTCGTCGAGCGACAAGAAGAAGCGCGAGCGGCCCGGATCGCCTTGCCGGCCGCTGCGGCCGCGCAGCTGGTTGTCGATGCGGCGCGCTTCGTGGCGCTCGGTGCCGAGCACGTAGAGGCCGCCGGCTTCGATGACTTCGGCCTTCTCGGCGGCGATGCCTGGAGAAAGCGCTTCGCGGACGCTCGCGCGCGCCGCCTCGTCTTCGGCGTCCGCACCGCGCACGCGGACCTCGCGGTCGAGCAGGAAGTCGAGGTTGCCGCCCAGCACGATGTCGGTGCCGCGGCCCGCCATGTTGGTGGCGACCGTCACGGCGCCCTTGCGGCCCGCCTGGGCGACGATCTCGGCTTCGCGTTCGTGCTGCTTGGCGTTGAGCACCTCGTGCGGAATGCCGCGGCGCTTGAGCATGCCGCCGAGCAGTTCCGACTTTTCGATGCTGGTCGTGCCGACCAGGATCGGCTGGCCGCGGCCGTGCGTCTCTGCGATCTCGGTGGCGATGGACGTCCACTTGTCCTTCTCCTCGAGATAGACCACGTCGGCCTCGTCGCTGCGGATGATCGGCCGGTTGGTGGGGATCGCCACCACGTCCAGGTCGTAGATGCGCGCGAATTCCCCCGCTTCGGTGAGCGCCGTACCGGTCATGCCGGCCAGCTTCTCGAACAGGCGGAAGTAGTTCTGGAACGTGATGGTGGCGAGCGTCTGGTTCTGCGCCCTGGGCCGCAGGCCTTGCGACGCCTCGACGGCCTGGTGCAGACCGTCGCTCCAGCGCCGGCCTTCCATCAGGCGGCCGGTGAATTCGTCGACGATGATGATCTCGCCTTCCTTGACCACGAAGTCGACGTCGACCTTGTACAGGTGCAGCGCGCGCAAGCACTGCTCGAGGACGTGCGGCCATTCCATGTTCTCGGCGCCCGTGTAGAAGTCGTCCACGCCGATCAGCCGCTGCGCTTCGACGATGCCCTCTTCGGTCATCAGGGCCTGCTTCTCCTTCTCCTTGAGCTCGAAGTGCGTCTCGTCGATCAGCTTGCGCGCGACCTGCATGCCGGTGTGGTACTTCTCGGCGCCGCCTTCGGCGGGACCGCTGATGATGAGCGGGGTGCGCGCCTCGTCGATCAGGATCGAGTCGACTTCGTCGATGATCGCGTAGCCCAGGTTCTTCTGGACCTGGTCCTTGGTGCGCGACTTCATGTTGTCGCGCAGGTAATCGAATCCGAATTCGTTGTTGGTGCCGTAGACGAGGTCGCAGGCGTAGATCGGCTTGCGCTCCGCCGGCGACATGTGCGACTGGATCGCGCCCACGGTCAGGCCCAGGTACTCGTAGAGCGGCGCCATCCAGGCCGCGTCGCGGCGCGCCAGGTAGTCGTTGACCGTCACCACGAACACGGGGCCGGCCAGCGCGTTCAAGTACCCGGCGAGCGTGGCGGCCAGCGTCTTGCCCTCGCCCGTCGCCATTTCGGCGATCGATCCCGAGTGCAGGACGTACCCGCCGATCAGCTGGACGTCGTAGTGGCGCAGGCCGAGCGTGCGCTTGGCGCCCACGCGCGTCATAGCGAAGGCTTCGGGCAGGATGTCGTCGAGCGAGCGCCCGCCGGCGACCTCCGCCTTCCAGGCGGCGGTCTGCGCGCGGATCGCCGCGGCGTCGAGGCCCTCCGCCCACTCTTCGAGCGCGTTGACGCGGCCTACCATCGGCGTCATGCGGCGCAGCACCCGCGCGTTCCGCGAACCGAACAGGCGCTGCATGACGCGGCCGAAGCCGTGGCCGAGGCCCGTGAAGGAGTCGCCAATCTGATCGAGATCTACCATTCGCACCGCTCCGACGGCGTTCTTGCGCCTGAATTCCGCATGAGCGGCCGACCAGTATAGCCCTGGGCCGGGCGCATTCTCAGCCCCTCGATCAGCCTTCCGCGCAACCGAGGCGGCGCTGGGCCGGGCTCGCTTGCGGCCAGTCGAGCGTTCCCACGAGGTCGGTCGCGCGCAGGCCCTCGGCGTCCAGCAACTCGCGCAACTCGGCGGTGATCCGGGCGAACAAGTCGGGCCGGCGGAACACGCCGCTGCCGACTTGCACGGCGCTCGCCCCCGCGACCAGGAACTGCAGCACGTCGTCGGCGCAGACCGCCCCGCCGCTGGCGACCACGGGGATCGACACCGCCTTGTGGGCCTCCCACACCATCCGCATGGCGACCGGGCGCACCGCCGGACCCGACAGACCGCCGTAGCCGGCCCCCAGCGCCGGCTTGCGCGTGCGCCAGTCGACCACGAGGCCGAGCAAGGTGTTGCACACGGTGAGCGCGCTCGCTCCGGCCTGCTCCGCCGCCGCGGCGAGCGGCGCGATCCGCGCGACGTTCGGCGAGAGCTTGGCCCAGAGCGGCTTGTCGGTGCGGGCCCGGCATGCGGAAACGACTTCGGCCACCGCATCGGGCGACGACGAGAACGGCAGGCTGCCGCCGCCGACGTTGGGACAGGAGAGGTTGATCTCGATCGCGGCGAACCGCTCCAGGCCGCCGAAAGCTTCGATCATGGTCACGAACTCGGCGACCGACTCGCCGCCGATGTTGGCCACGACCGGCATGGCGAGCGGTTCCAGCAGCGGCAGGGTCTCGCGCAGGAAAGCCTCGACGCCGCGGTTCTCCAGGCCGATGGAGTTGAGCATGCCGGCGGGCGTCTCCACCAGGCGCGGCAGCGGGTTGCCGGGCCGCGGCCGCGGAGTGACCGTCTTGAGCACCAGGCCGCCGAGCTCGCCCGGCCGCAGGAAGGCCGTGGCCTTGCCGTCGTGCCCGAAGGTCCCCGACGCCGTCAGGACCGGAGTTTCGAGCGCGAGATCGCCGATTCGGACGCGCAGCATCGCGCCTTGGATCCTACGCCTGCGGCGCGTCGTCGCCCGCTTCCGCGCCCGCAGCGGCAGCGGCAGCGGCCGGCGCGCCGGTCTCGACGCCGGCGTGCAGACGCACGCGGGCGATCCCGGTCAGCAGCAGCACGAAGCCGAGCGTGATGCAGGAGTCCGCCAAGTTGAAGATCGGCCAGGGATCGAATGGCCACGCCCAATCCGGCAGGAAGCCCGGCGCGGCTCCCAGGTCCACGCGCACGAAGTCGCGCACCAGGCCGTTGCCAGGCCAAGGCGCCCACTTGGAAAGGTTGTCGTAGAGATTGCCGACGGCGCCGGCGATCAGGATCGCCAGGGTGAACACCGGCATCGAGCGGCCCCGGATCTGGCGCGGGACCAGCCAGAACATGAATCCGAGCGCCAGGAAGCGGACCACGACGAACAAGTTGGTCAAGCCCTGGCCGAGGCCGAACAAGCCGCCAGAGTTGTAGACCTTCTGGATCGAAAGCCACTCGCCGAGCACCGGCTGCCACTCGCCCTCGAAGGCCAGCGTGCCGTGCGCCCACGCCTTGCTCCACAAGTCGGCGGTGACCAGGCCGACGACCAGCAGCCAGAAGACCGGGCTGCGGAGGGAGTTGCCGGCCTCGAGAGACCACCAGGATCCGCGTGTCTCGGCGACCGCGCCGGAGTCAGTCTTCGTCAATCTCGTCGCCTTCTTCGACCTTGCGCTGGCATCCGACGCAGTTGCGCGCGTACGGCAGCACTTGCAGTCGCCGCTCGGGAATGGGTTCCGCGCAGCCGTCGCAGTTGCCGAAGGAGCCGTTGGCGATCCGCTCGAGCGCCTCGTGCACGTCTCGGAGGATTTCTTCCTCGTTCTGGATCAAGTCGAGCTGGAACTCGGTGCCGTAGCTGTCGGATCCGAACTCGTCGTACTCGTCGGGCGTGGTGTCGTTGTCGCCGCGCAGAGTGGCCTCTTCCATGGCCTCAAGCTTGACCCCCAGTTCGCTGAGGATGCTGAGAAGCAATTTCTTGTACTTGGCTTGCTTCGCTTTGGGCATGCGAGACATGATCGTATCCTGGTCGCAGGAGGGGACGGATCGCCGGAAGCGATCGGAAAGGGGCAAGATTCTATTGTCGGCGCAAAAAGGTGGTCAAGGACACGCGCTCGACTTGCTGGAGCAAGCCGACGAATACCTGGCGACCCTCGCTGGCGAAGCCGCCCTGTCGCCGCGCACGGTCGAGGCCTACCGCGCCGACCTGGCGCGCGCCGCCGACCACCTGGCGGCTCTCGGTCTGCGCGACTGGGATCGACTCGAACCCGAAGGCGTCGCCGATCTGCTCGCCGCCACTCGCCGGGCCGGCGCGGCTCCCGCCAGCCAGGCGCGGCTGTTGTCCAGCCTGCGAGGGTTCTACCGTTTTCTGCGCCGGGAAGGCCGGCTGCCCGGCCGCGATCCGACGCGCTTCGGCGGCAGCATCCGGTTGTGGCGCAAGCTGCCGGACGTGCTGCACCCGGAAGAAGCGCGCAGCCTCCTCGACGCGCCGCCGCCCACCGGATGGAAGGGCCAGCGCGACCGCGCGCTCCTCGCGCTGCTCTACGGAGGCGGCTTGCGCGTCAGTGAAGCCTGCGACCTCTCGGTCGGCGACCTGAGCCTGCGCATCGCCGGCAGCGCGGTCCCGGGCCTGCTGCGCGTGCTCGGCAAGGGCGGCAAGGAGCGCCTGGTGCCGTTCGGCGGCTTGGGCCGCGAACGCGTCGAAGCCTGGCTGGCGGAGGGGCGCAAGACGCTGCCGGCAGGAGCTTCGCACGTGCTGCTCTCGCGCAGCGGCCGGCGCCTCGACCGCGTGCGCGCGTTCCGGCTGGTGCGCGAGTGGGCGCGCCGGGCGGGCGTCCGCACCGAGGTCCACCCGCACACCTTGCGCCACTCCTGCGCCACGCACCTGCTCGCCGGCGGCGGCGACCTGCGCAGCGTGCAGGAGTTCCTGGGCCACGCCGACTTGCGGACGACCGAGCGCTACACGCACGTCGACGTCGACGAGCTGCAGTCCTTCCACAAGCTCTACCACCCGCGCGGCTGAGCGCGGGGCCGCCGCCGTTCAAGGCAGGACGGTCCGCAAGTGGCGCTGGATGGCGGCCGCGCGTTCGGCGCCGATCCCCGGCAGCGCGGCAAGGCGGTACGGCTCCGCGTCGCGCACGGCTTGCAAGTCGCCGCCGTAGGCGTCGAGCACGATCTTGCGCTTGCTCGGGCCGATCCCCGCGACCTCTTCCAGGATCAAGCGGACGTTGTCGCGCCGCCGGCGGTGGTAGGTGATGGCGAAGCGGTGCGCCTCGTCGCGGATGCGCTCGAAGAACAGCCGTTCGGGGCTCCCACGCTCCAGGATCACCGGATCCTGGCGGCCGGGCAGGAACAGCCTCTCTTCGGCGGCGACCGGCCCGCGGCCGCGGCGCGCCTTGGCAAGCGCGACCAGCGCCACGGCGTGGCCTTGCGCCGAAGCCGCGCGCAGGCCGGCATCGAGCTGCAGGCGGCCCCCGTCGAGCACCACCAGATCGGCCACGCCGTCCTGCTCGGCGCGCGCGAGCACCCGCTCGACCACTTCGTGCATGGCGGCGAAGTCGTCGTTGCCGACCCCGCCGCCCACCAAGTAGCGCTTGTACTGGCTGCGCTCGGCGCGGCCTTCCACGAAGCGGACCTTGCTCGCCACGCGCTCCTTGCCCTGCGAGTGGCTGACGTCGATGCAGTCGACCACCGCCGGAGGATCGACCTGGCACAGCCCAGCGAGCCGCGCGGCGAGCG
>DASWJW010000215.1:0-3987 GCA_036396955.1 Planctomycetota bacterium | reverse complement strand
GGCTGGCTCGCCTACCACTTCACGCCGGGCAACCGGGTGCAGGTATTCGTCGCCGACACCAACCCCGGCGGCGTCACGGAGAAGTGGGTGACCGTCGGCGCGCAGTGGACGCTGACTTTCGGCGCCCCGCGGCGGGGTTCCGAGCTGAAGTGGTCGCAAGAGCGCGTCGTGGCGGCCAACGCCACGCCGGCTGGATCCTCCGGGGCCGCTGCCGGAAGCCGTCCGCCTATCAACTAGGGCGCGGCGGTCCGGTTCCCGCGCGCGCGTACGCTACTGCGTGCGCGCGCGCGCTCGTTTCGCCCCTCGCCGCCGCGGCGCATGGCCCGCGGGCCTCCTGCTGCTCGCGGGAGCCTGCAGCGGCTCCGGCCCGGAGCCGGTGCTGCGCTTGGCGGCTGCGGCCAGCCTTTCCGACGTGCTGCCCCAGGTCCTGGCGGAGCGCGATCCCGCCGCCGTGCAAGTCCAGGCGGTCTACGGCGGATCGGGCGAGCTCGCGGCGGAGCTGCGCCACGGTGCGGCCTTCGACGCCGTCCTGCTCGCCGACCAGCGCCTGGTCGCCTCGCTCGCGGCCAACGGCTGGCTGCTTGCCGGCAGCACGCGCGAGCCGTTCGCCAACCGTCTGCAATTCGTGACCGCCGATGCGGCAGCCGAGCCTGCGGAGGGCTTGGCCGCGGCGTGGCCGGATTTCGCGGGCCGGCGGATCGCGCTCGGGTCCGACGGCGTGCCGGTCGGCGATGCCGCGCGCCGCTGGCTCGCGCGCGCCGGCGTCGATCCGGAGGCGGCCGTGCTCGTGCCCATGCCGAACGTACGTGCCGTGGCGGCGGCGGTCGGGAGCGGGGCGTGCGCGGCCGGCTTCGTCTACCGCACCGACGTCGCTGCGCACCCGGAACTGCACGTGCAAGCCGCGGATCCCGCAACCGTAGTCTATGGCGCCGGAGTCGCCGCGGCCTCGCCGTGGCCGGCCGAAGCCGCCGCGCTGCTCGCGAGCGTCGAAGCCGCGGCGGCGACCTGGTCGCGCGCGGGCTTCCTGCCCGTCGAAGGCGGCGCTGGACCAGAGCCCGCGGTGGCGGCCGTGCCGCGCGATTTCTTGTCGATCTTGTGGCGCACGCTCTGGATCGGGTTGGCCGCCGTCCTGCTCGAACTGCCCTTTGCGCTCGCCCTCGGGCGCCTGCTCGCGCGCCGCGAGTTCGCGGGCAAGGCCGTGCTGCGCGCGCTGTTCACGCTGCCCATGTTCTTGCCGCCGGTCGCCGTCGGCTTGTTCCTGCTGCTGCTGCTCGCGCCGCGCGGACCGCTCGGCGGTTTCGGCAGCGAATGGCTGTACGGCCCGCCGGCCGCCGTGCTCGCAGCCGCCATCGTGTCGTTCCCTTTGCTGCTGCGCCACGCCGAAGAGGCGCTGGCCGCCGTGCCGGCCCGCCTGGTGCAAGTCTCGCGCAGCCTGGGAGTCGGCGCGTGGGGCACGTTCTTGCGCGTGGAGTTGCCGCTCGCCCGCCGCGGCCTCGCCGCCGGCGTGCTGCTGGCTTTCGCGCGCGGCGTCGCCGAGTTCGGCGCCACCGCCGTGGTGGCCGGAACCGTGCCGGGCAGCACGGAAACGCTCGCGACCGGTTTGCACCGCCGGCTGCTCTCGGGCGACGATCCCGGCGCGCTCGCGCTGGCCGGCCTGTCGGTGCTGCTCGGCCTCTGCGCCGTGGTGGCGAGCGAACTCCTGCGCCGCAAGCCGAGGAGCCATGGCCGTGATTGACCCCGTCTGGTCGGTCGACCTGCGTTTGCAGGCGGGACGCTTCGCGCTGGCGGCCGCGTTCGAATCGTCCGCGCGCGTCGTCGCGCTGTTCGGGCCCAGCGGGGCCGGCAAGAGCACTTTGGTCGAGTGCCTTGCGGGAGTGCGCCGCGCCGACGGCGTGGCGCGTCTCGGCGGGCGGCCCTGGCTCGCCGCCGGCGGCCGGGCGGCGGGCGCTCCGCGCGTCGGCTGGGTGCCGCAGGACGGCGCGCTCTTTCCGCATCTCGACGTGCGCGGCAACTTGCTCTTCGGCGCTCGCCAGGGCGGCCGTGCCGGACGGCTCGATCCCCGGGTCCTCGAAGTCCTCGCTCTCGGCGACTTCCTCGACCGCTCTCCCGCCGCGCTTTCCGGCGGCGAACGGCAGCGCGTCGCCCTCGGCCGTGCGTTGCACGCGAGCCCCGAAGTCTTGCTCCTCGACGAGCCGCTCGCCGGACTCGACCTGCGGCGCCGCGCGCGCGCGTTCCGCCACTTGCTGGCTGCGCGCGAGGCCTTCGAGCTGCCGATGCTCTACGTCAGCCATGATCCGGCGGAGGTCCTCGCCATCGCCGAACACGTCGTGATGCTGGACGCCGGTCGCGTGTGTGCCTCGGGGCCGCCGCGCGAATTGCTGGCCGGCGCGCAGGCGCTGCGCCTGCTCGACCGGCTCGGATTCGAGAACGTACTGCGCGTGAAGGTCGACCGCGCGGCGCCTGGCCGCGCACCCACGGTGGTCACTCCCGGCGGCCGCAAGCTCATCGCGCCGGCTGCCGCACCCGGACTGGGACCCGACGGCTGGCTGGCGGTGCGCGCCGAAGACGTCTTGCTGGCTTCGGAGCCGCCGCGCGGCCTCTCGGCGCGCAACGTGCTCGCCGGGACCGTCGTTGCGGTGGAGGAGGCCGGCGAACGCCTGCTGGTGCACGTCGACGCGGGCGATCCATGGATCGCCGCGCTCACGCACCGCGCGGTCGAGGACCTGGCCTTGGGGCCGGGCCGGCCGGCCTGGGTGGTGGTCAAGACCCACGCCTTCCACTGGCTCGCCGACTGAAGCGCGCTAGAGGAGCGCCGCGAGCGCGGCGCGGCAGCTCGGTTGCGCGCCGGGCGGCGCGAGGTCCGCGGAACCGATCCATACCGGGGCGTCGTCCGGCGAACTCGGAGCCCGGCCGTGGCTGCCTTTGACCAGCGCGGTGTCGAGCGGCACCACGTCCATCTTTGTTCGGAAACCGAGCTTCTTGCCGAGCAGCTTGAGCGCGAGCCGCGGCTTGAGCAACGCCTTGTCCGGGTCGAAGAACAGCTCGCAAGGGTCGTAGCCCGGCTTGCGGTGGATGTCGACCGTGCGCGCGAAGTCGGGTTCGCGGTCGGCGCCGTCCCAGTAGGGATAGGCGAGCCACCATCCGGGCGCCGCGATTGCGAACAGCGCTCCGCTGCGCGGGTGGTCGAGGCCGAGCGCGGCCATCGCGGTGCGGTCGAGCACTTGTTCCACGCCGTCGAGTCCTTCGAGCAGCGTGCGCACGCGCGGCAGGTCGGCGGCGTCGGCCATGTAGACGTGCGCGCACTGGTGGTCGCACACCGCAAAGGCGCACGAATTGCCGGGATCGAGCAGCGCGCCGTTGCGGGCCGCGTGCACTTGCAGCAAGCCGGCCCGGCGCAGCGCGCGGTTGGGGAACGCGGCCTGCGCGACCGGCTCGATCCCGTACTCGCTCACCACCACCACATCGATGCCTTCGGCGTGCGCGTGGTCGAGCAGCCGGCCGGCTTCGGCGTCGACCGCCGTGGCGGCGGCGAGCGCGTGCGGACCCGCCGGACCGAAGCGCTGCAGGTCGTAGTCGAGGTGCGGCAAGTACGCGAGCGTCAAGCCGGGCCGGTCCGTCTGCAGCACGTCGAGCGTGGCGGAGACGATCCAGCGCGTCGCCGCGATGCCCGCGACCGGCCCCCAGAACTGGAACAGCGGGAAGTCTCCGAGCCGTTCGTCGAGGCGCGCGCGAAGCGCGGGCGGAAAGGCGTGCACGTCGGGGCCCTTGCGGCCGTCCGCCCAGTAGGTCGGGCGCGGCGTCACCGCGAGATCCGCGCGGCTCGGCAGGTTCCACCACCAGAAGATCTGCGCGCTGGGGCTGCCCGGATGCGCCGCGCGCCAGCGTTCGAAAATCGTCGGCGCCTGCAGCAAATTGGCGGATTGGCGCCACAACCACACTTCGGCGAGGTCGTCGAAGTACCAGCCGTTGGCGACGGCGCCGTGCTGC
>DASWJW010000214.1:0-2055 GCA_036396955.1 Planctomycetota bacterium | reverse complement strand
GCCACCGCCGCGCCCGCGGACCGGCAAGGGGGACGGTCCGCCGTCCGCGCCGGTCTTTCGTATCAGAATTAGCGGTCGGAAGCTTCGCGCGTGCGCAAATAAAGGCTCCGCTGCCGTTCCAGGAGCCCGCGCAGGAGATTGATTGCACTCTGGAAGTCTTCCCAAGTGAGGAAGATCTCGAGCATCGACTCGAGCTGGATCCGCAATTCCGCCGCGACGGGGGCGGGGTCCTCGCCGGCCGCGATGGCTGCCGCAAGACGTTCCGCGGCTCCTTCCCGTGCCTGGCTCGCGGCGCGCGCGAGGTCGAGCAACAAGCCCGCGCGCTCCAAGGGCGGGGTGCCGGCCAGCAAGGCCGTGGTCGCCGCGCCGGTCTCCGGGGCGCCGCGCGCCAACAGCGCATCGAGGCGGTCGGCGGCCGGCCGGGATCCGCGGTCGAGGCCGGTGTAGACGCGCTCCATGAGGTTGCGCTCCAGCCGTTTCTGGAGGCCCAGCAGGTCGCGCTGGATGCGCCGGGCCCGGTTGGCGGGCCCCTCGGCCGGAGCGCTGCCGGCCTCGCGCTCGAACTCGCGGGTGCGCTCGAGGACGCGCTCGACGATCTCTCTTGCGGCGACCATGCGTTCGCCGAGCCGCGTCTCGTAGACCTCGGGGGAGACCACTTCGATCCAGGCCGACAGCGCGTGACCTTGCTGCGGTTCGGGTTCGGCGGCGTCTTCGGCCCAGGCTTCGAGGCGGAAGCGGCGCGGTCCGCCTTCGACGCCCTCGCCGGGCGGCGGGGCCGTGAGGGTCTCGAAGTGGAGGAAATCCCGCACGCCAGGCTGCAGCGCCAGCGGTGCCGGCGATTCGGCCGCGCCCTCGGCGCCGAAGCGCGCGGCGACGAGCTCGTAGTCGTCCTTGGCGGCGAGCAGCAGCGGAATGCGCCCGCCCGCCACGGAGGTCCACGCTTCCGCCGGCTCCAGGAATTCGAGCTGCGGCGCGCGGTCGGGGTCCGCGTGCCAGCGCAGCACGGCGGCGCGCGGGTCGCGGAATCCATCGGGACCCTCGGTCTCGACGATCTTCTCGCCGGAACGCAGCGCCACCGCTTCGAAGCTCCACCAGCCGGCGGCGTCCATGGCGAGCTGTTCGGTCTCGCCGCCGAGATCGCGCACGAAGGCGAGCGCCCGCGGGCGGTCGGTCCGGAACCGCACCGCCAGGAGCGTTCCTTGCGGCACGCGGAATTCGTTCATCGGCGAATCCTGCGCGGCCCGGCCGGTATACGCCGGCGGACTCGCGCTGACGGTCCAGTCGGTGATCGCCGGCGCGATGCCGGGCTCGATCACGAGCTGGGGCAGGTTGTCGTCGTCGTCGCCGCCGTGGAAACGCATGGTCTGCGTCTCGGTGAGCGGCGCCAGCCGCAGCACGAACTCGCCGTCGCCGAGCGGGCGCATCGGCCGCCGGACGCCGGCGACGAGGGCTTCGACGCGTTCTGGCACCACGCCCTCGGCGCGCAGCCGCACGGTGAGCACGGTGCCGCGCGCGACCTGCGCGCGGAAGCTCTCGGGTCCGCTCACGACCAGTTCAGGACCTGCGCCGTGCCCTTCGGCGTGCGGCGCGAGCAGGACCAGGTGCGTGTCGTGCGGCCACGGCGCGCTGCCGCCGAACAGCCTTTGGAGAAAGATCGAGGCTTCGCCCGGCGCGAGCGACGCCAGCACCACCAGCACTCCGGCGGCTCCCAGGCCGAGCGCGGCCGACCGGCGCGCGCGTCCGGACGGCGCGGCGACGGCAGGGTCGAGCGTGCCGAGGCGGCCGGCGGTCTCGTCGGCCACCTTGGCGAGCAGCGCCGGCGAGAAGATCCCCGCCGACGGCGAGGCGGGGTCGGCGAGTTCGACCGTGGTCGCCAGCCGGTCTTGCAACGCCGGATGGCTGCGTTCCCAAATCGCCGCGAGATCCCGCGGGCCCGGCCGGCGGCGCAAGGGATGCAGCAGGACGCGGCGGGCGAACACCACCAGCAGCGTCAGCGAGCCGGCGAGCAGGACCAGGCGCACCGGCGCGGGCGGCTCGAAGCCGCGGTCGAGCAGG
>DASWJW010000213.1:0-7933 GCA_036396955.1 Planctomycetota bacterium | reverse complement strand
CTCACCGCGCAGCAGCGGCAGGACGAATTGGCGGCAATGGTCAACACCACCGGCACCGCGCTGCTGGGGCTGACCACCGGCTGCGCGCGCTGCCACGACCACAAGTTCGACCCCATCTCGCAGCGCGACTTCTACGCCATGACCGCGGTGTTCGCCGGGGTGCAGCACGGGGAACGGCCGCTCGACAACCCCGAAACGAAGCGGCTGCGGCGCGAAGCGGACGACGTGGCGCGCAAGATCGAGCGGGTGCGCGCCGAGCTGGAGCCGCACGCGCGGTCCGATTATCGGCCGACGATCGTGCTCGACGACGAGCAGGCGACGGCGCTGCAGCCGAGCCACGGCTTCGGCGTGCATCCGCATGGCATGGAGCGCGGCCACAAGGCCGACCCCGGCGATGCGGGCGACGGGAGCGGCCGGGGCGGCGGTGAGCGCTCGCCGAACGTGAGCAACGGCCGCTACTCGTGGTGGACCAACGAACCCGGCGCCACGCTCGCCGCCTACCGCCCCGGCACGGCGGACCGCTGGCGGATCTGGCTGTCGTGGGGATGCGGGTGGGAGACGCACACCACCGACGCGCGCTACCTGCTCGACCGCGACGGCGACCCGGAGACGCGCGGCGACCAGACCCCGATCGCCACCGTGGACCAGCAGCGTTTCGCCGACGGCAGCGGCGATCCGGTCGGCCAGCCCTTGTGGAGCGGCTTCTTCGACGCCGGCGTCCACGAGTTCGGCGAGGAGTCCGCCATCCTGCTGCAGGCCGGCAGCACCGGCACCGCGGTCACGGCCGACGAGATCGTGCTGCAAGGCCCCGCGGTCGAAGCGCGGCCGCGGTTCCGCTCGGCGGTGAGCACGCGGCACAACGAAGAGCGCTTCGCCCCCATCGAAGCACGCGCGGTGCGCATGCGCATCCTCGCCACCAACAACGGCTCGGAGCCCTGCATCGACGAGCTGGAAGTGTGGTCGGGCCAGACCAACGTCGCGCGCACGGCGACGCCGCGCTCTTCGGGCGACTATCAGGGCGACCCCAAGCACCGGCTCGAGCACGTGAACGACGGGGAATACGGCAACTCGAAGAGCTGGATCTCCAACGAACCCGGCCGCGGCTGGGTCGAATTGCGCCTGGCAGAACCCGTACCCGTCGATCGCATCGCCTGGGCGCGCGACCGCAAGGGCGAGTTCGGCGACCGCACGGCGGTGGACTACGTCTTGGAGGTCGAAACCTCGCCCGGCGAGTGGACCGTGGTCGCCGGCTCACAGGACCGGCTGCCGATCGGGGTGGCCGGCAGCGTGTACGACGATTCCCCGGAGGCGCGGGAACTCGCAGCCCACCTCGCCGCCCTGGATCAGCAGCAGCGCGAGCTCGCGACGGTGGCGTTCCCGACGGCCTACGTGGGCATGCTGAACGAACCGGGCCCCACCCACCGCCTGTTCCGCGGCGAGGCGACCGCCACGCGCGAACAAGTCGCGCCCGACACGCTGGCGGCGCTCGGCGCGCTCGACCTGCCGATGGACGCGCCGGAACACGAGCGCCGCGCGGCGCTGGCGCGCTCGATCACCGATCCGGCGAATCCGCTCGCCGCGCGCGTGATGGCCAACCGGGTCTGGCATCACCACTTCGGGCGCGGCATCGTGGCGACGCCCGGCGACTTCGGAAAGAACGGCGTGGCGCCGACCCATCCCGAATTGCTCGACTGGCTGGCGGGCGAGCTGATCCGCAACGACTGGTCGCTCAAGGCGCTGCACCGCACGATCCTGCTCTCCAACACCTGGCGCCAGTCGAGCCGCCCGCGCGCCGAAGCGCAGGAAAAGGACGCCGGCACCCTGTGGCTGTGGCGCTTTCCGCCGCGCCGGCTCGAGGCCGAGGCGATCCGCGACTGCATCCTGCAAGTGAGCGGCAGCTTGGACCTGACCATGCACGGCCCCGGCTTCGCCGCCTTCGAACCGAACGACAACTACGTGCGCGTCTACGAGCCCAAGACCGAGACCGGGCCGGCCGAGTGGCGGCGCATGGTCTACATGCACAAGGTGCGCATGGAACAGGAGCCAGTGTTCGGCTCGTTCGACCAGCCCGACGCCGGCCAGGTGTGCCCCAAACGCAGCCGGTCGACCACCGCCATCCAGGCGCTCAACTTGTTCAACAGCCGCTTTGTGATGGTGCAGGCCGGACGCATGGCCGCCGACCGGCAGGCACAGGACGGCGATCCGGTCGCGCTCGCCTACCGCCGCGCCTATGGGCGCGTGCCGAGCGAAGGCGAGGCGCGCGCTGCGGCGGGTTTCGTCGCCGACCACGGGCTGGTCGCGTTCTGCCGCGCGATCCTCAACTCGAACGAGCTGGTGTTCGTGCCATGACGAGCCTCGACCGTCGCGCCTTCCTGGGTCACGTGGGCACCGGCCTCGGCTCCATTGCCCTGGCCAACCTGCTCCACGCGGACAGTCCGCTCCGCCCGCCGGCCGGCCGCGCCAAGAACGTGGTGGTGATCTTTGTGAGCGGCGGCTTGAGCCACGTCGACACCTTCGATCACAAGCCCGCGCTGACCGAACACCACGACACGCCGCTGCCCGGCAGCGACGGGCTGGTGACCTTCCAGGGCGCCAACGGCAACCTGCACAAGCCCTTCTACACGTTCCGCCCGCGCGGCGCGTGCGGCAAGATGACCAGCGACCTGCTGCCGCGGCTCGGCGCGCTGGCCGACGAGTTCTGCTTCGTCCACTCGCTGCACACCAAGTCGGCCACCCACGGCCCGGGCGAGAACGCGATGTCGACGGGCTTCACCCTCGACGGCTTTCCGAGCATGGGCGCGTGGGTGAGCTACGCGCTCGGCAGCGAGTGCGAAGATTTGCCCGCCTTTGTGGCGATCCCCGACCCGCGCGGCGTGCCGCAGAGCTCGTTGAACAACTGGGGCGCGGGCTTCCTGCCGGCCGAATACCAGGGCACCGCGTTCAGCGCGGTGCGGCCGGTGCAGAACCTCGCGCGCCCCGTGGGCGTGTCGGCCGAGGAAGACGCCGCCACGCGCGCGTTCTTGCTGCGGCTCGACGAAGAGCACCGCAAGCAGTATCCCGGCGACACCGACTTGGCGGCGCGCATCGCCAGCTACGAAATGGCGGCGCGCATGCAGTTGTCGGTGCCCGAGGTGAGCGACCTGTCCAGCGAGCCCGACCACGTGCTCAAGATGTACGGCGCCGACGACGCCGTCAACACCACCAAGGCGGAATTCGCGCGCAACTGCATCCTGGCGCGCCGCCTGATCGAACGCGGCGTGCGCTTCGTGCAGCTCTTCAACGGCGCCTACGCGATGGGCGAGGGCGTCGGCAACTGGGACGGCCACCAGAAGCTCAAGGCGCAGTACGACGTGCACGGCCCCATCCTCGACCAGCCTGCGGCGGTGCTGATCCTGGACCTGAAGCAGCGCGGGCTGCTCGCAGAAACGCTGGTGGTCTTCTGCACCGAGTTCGGCCGCATGCCGACCTTGCAGGTGCAGGCATCGGGCCGCGACCACAACCCCGACGGCTTCACGGTCCTGCTGTCCGGCGCCGGCGTGCGCGCGCCGTTCCGCTTTGGTGCCACCGACGACTTCGGCTGGAAGGCGCAGGAAGATCCGGTCAGCGTGCACGACCTGCACGCGACGATCCTCCACTTGCTGGGCCTGGACCACACCAAGCTCACCTACTACCACAACGGCCTCGAGCGCCGGCTGACCGACGTGTTCGGGCACGTGGTCGGCGAGATCCTGGCCTGACGGCGCGCGCGTCCGTCAGCGAGGAGCGGGCCCGAGTTCCTTCAGCCAGAGGTTGCGGAAGCGCAGCATGTTCGCGCCGCCGTGGTCCTGCAGGCCGAGGAAGCCCGCGGCCGGGCGGTCCTTGATCGCGGACTGGTCGAGCGCCACGTCGATGATGCGCTCGCCGTTCAGGTCCACCGTCAGGTGCGGGCCCTGGCAGGCGAGGATCATGCGGTTCCACTCGCCGGGCGGGCGCGACATGTTCCTGGCGGCGGCGGCGGTGCTGATGATGCCGCCGTGGTCGTGGGCGGTCATCGCGCCCTCTTTCTTGGACGAGTCGAGGATCTGCGCTTCGATCCCGGTATTCGTGGGATTGCCGACGTCGCCCACGCGGAAGTAGACTCCGCTGTTGCCGCCCTCCGGGTAGGCGTACTCGAGATCGAGGATGAAGTCCTTGTAGGACTTCTCGCTCCAGAGATACGCGCCGTAGCGCTCCCAGCCCTCTTCGCCGGGCCGCGGTTCGATGCGCAGCACGCCGCCCTTCTCGACGATCCAGTTGCCGGTGGTCTTCCAGCCGGCGAGGTCCTTGCCGTTGAAGAGCCTGGTCCAGCCGGCCTCCTTGCTGCGGATTTCGCGAATCGCGAGCCCGCGCCAGCGCACCTCGAACGGTCCCGCGCCCGGCCCCACGGCGTGCACTTGCAGGCCGACGAAGCCACGCGGGTGCGAGGCGTAGCGCTCGGCGTGCGTCAGGTCGGAGACCAGCGCGCCGTTGACCCAGACCTTAATGTTGGGACCGACCGCGAGCACGCGGTAGGCGTTCCACTCCCCGTTCTTGAAGTGCTTGTGCGGGAGCCGCTGCGCGTCCGGGGTCATCCAACCGCCCGCCGCCTCGCCGTAGACGTAGCCCGAAGTCGAACCGTTCGCGTTGCCCGCTTCGATCTCGACCTGCGGTCCGTTCACCCGGCCATTGGAAACGGCAGGGCTGTCCTGGGTCTGCGAGCGGATCTGAACTCCCGAATTCAGCTGGCTGTCGACCTTGACCTCGAACTTCAGCTCGAAGTCCGAGTAGTCGCGGTTGGTGCAAAGGAAGGAGTTGGGGCTGCCTTCCGTGGTCCGGCCCACGATCGCGGCGTCGGCCGTGCCGGCACTCTCGACCCGATAGGTCGCCGTGCCGTTGCGCTGCGTCCAGCCGGCGAGGGTCTTGCCGTCGAACAAGGACTGCCATTCGGCCGCGGCCGGGGCGCTCACCTGGCCTTGTTGGCACGCGGCATTGGGGGCCGCCGTGCCGCCGAGGACCACGAGGAGCGGAAGCAAGACGAATCGGGTGGTTTTCATGTCTGGTGTCTCCCGCTCAGGCCCCGCGCACGGCGGCGAGCCAGGTGTCGGCCATCAGCGCGGCGCCGGCGCTCGAGGGGTGCACGCCGTCCTTGGCCCAGTGCTCGGGCGGCGCCAGTTCGACCGCGCGGTCGAACATCGCCTGGAAGCCGACCCAGGTCGCGCCGTTGGTGTCGGCGACGCGGCGCGCCGCCGCACGGTATTCGTCGAACTCGGGGAACCAGGAATCGTCGATGGCGCCGCAGCGCAGCACGAAGGGCTCGCACACGACCAGCCGCATCTCGGGCAGCGCCGCGCGCGTGCGCGCGACCAGCGCCTGGTAGTCGCGCTCGTAGGTCACGACCGTGCCGTCGTAGTTGCCGCTCTTGGTGTGCCAGATGTCGTTGACGCCGATGAGGATGCTCAAGACGTCGGGCGCGAGGTCGAGACAGTCCGCGTCCCAGCGCGCGGTGAGCTGCGGGACCTTGTGGCCGCTGATGCCGCGGTTGAAGACGCGGATGTCTTCGTCGTGGCGCGCGACGAGCAGCCCGGCCGCCGCGAGCCAGGCATAGCCGTTGCCGAGCGCCGGCTGCGAGTTCGGTTCCGCGGCCTGTTCGCGGCTGCGCCCCGCGTCGGTGATCGAGTCGCCCTGGAAGAGCACGAGATCGCCGGCCGCGACCAGCGACCCGCCGCCGCTTCCGACCTCGGCTCGCCGTTCTTCGCGCTGGCAGCCAAGACCCGCGGCGATGGCGGTCGCAGTGGCCGCGCCCAGGAGATTGCGGCGGGAGAGTCGGGTGGCGCTCGGGTCGATATCGTGGGTCATGGTGGGGTCTCCGGGGGACCCTTGTATCACCCGCGCCCCGGCCGCCCTCCCCACCGCCAATCCCCATGCAAGAGCAACGGCACGCGACGACGATCAAGGTCCTGGGAATTGCGGTCCTGGTGGCGATCTGCACCGCCTCGGCTTCCGCCCAGGAGGCGAAGAAGCCGCTGAAGGTGTTCCTCCTCGCGGGGCAGTCCAACATGGATGGGCACGCCAGGATTTCGTCCTTCGATCATTTGGGAATGGATCCGGCGACGGCGCCGCTGCTTGCCGAGATGCGCGGCGCGGATGGTGCCCCAACGGTCTGCGACGAAGTGTGGATCTCGTACTACCGGGGTCCGGGCGAAGGCAGCGAGGGCATCGGCAAGCTCACGGCGGGCTTCGGCTCGCGGGAGAAGCCGGCCGAACCCGGCGACAAGATCGGTCCCGAGTTCACGTTCGGCATCTACATGCACAAGGCGCTGGGCGAGCCGATCCTGCTGATCAAGACCGCGTGGGGCGGCAAGTCGCTGCACACCGATTTCCGGCCGCCGAGCGCGGGGCCGTACGAATTCAAGCCGCAGGAGCTGGCGGCGCTGGAGAAGAAGGGCGCCGACATCGAACAGGTCCGGGCGGTGCGTGCCGCGGCGTCGGGAGCCTACTACCGGCTCATGGTCGAGCACGTGCGGCGCGTGCTGGCCGACCCGGGACGGGTCTGCCCCGCGTACGACGAGCGGCAAGGCTACGAACTCGCGGGCTTCGTGTGGTTCCAGGGCTGGAACGACATGGTGGACGGCGGCGTGTATCCCAAGCGCGCCGAGCCAGGCGGGTACGACCTGTACAGCGACTTGATGGCGCAGTTCATCCGCGACGTGCGCCGGGATTTGGCCGCGCCGGACATGCACTTCGTGATCGGAGTCTTGGGCGTGGGCGGGCCGGTCGACAACTACGGGCCCGAAGCCCAGCGCTACAAGAGCACGCATGACGGCTTTCGCAAAGCGATGGCGGCGCCCGCTTCGCTGCCCGAGTTCCGCGGCAACGTGACGACCGTCCTGACCGAGAACTACTGGGATCCCGAACTGGACGTGGTTGCGGAAAAGAACGCCAAGGTGGGCCAGAAGGCGCGCGAGCTGCAGGAGCAGAACAATGGGTATCCCGGACA
Organism: Planctomycetota bacterium; assembly: GCA_036396955.1. GTDB lineage: Bacteria > Planctomycetota > UBA1135 > UBA1135 > UBA1135 > DASWJW01. The sequence goes on along the minus strand of DASWJW010000213.1, from coordinate 939 downwards.
GGAAGGGAGCATCGGCCCCGACGCACAGAAAGAGATCGTGGCGCAGTTCCGGGCGGGGTTGATGACGCCGAGGGACGAGCGACTGCTGGCGGGGATCACCAACGGCGCTTACCACTATTTGGGGTCGGCAAAGATCATGGCGCAGATTGGCAAGGCATTCGCCGAGGCTATGACGGCGGCGCTGGCACGCTGAGGAAGCTGGCCTCGTTGGGTGGGTGGGAATACTCGGCAATCGCGTAACGAGTGCCATCACAAGCGTCGTCCGGACGCGACCAGGCTCCAGATTGCCGGTCACTCCCGCCGATGCGATTCCAGCCGCCCTGTTGCCCCCACGAATCCTGCCCCAGCCGCCTCGAATCCCGCCCGCAGCGCTGGCGTCGCCATGGTTCCTACCAGCGGCGTTGCGACGCTCGGAGAGTGCCGCGTTTCCGGTGCCTGGATTGCGGTCGCGGCTTCAGTTCGCAGACCTTTCGCGTCGACTACGGCTTGCGCAAACCATGGCTCGATGCGCCGATCGCGCGCCTGTTCTGCGCCAAGGTCAGTCTTCGTCGAGGTGCGGAGCTCCTTGGCGTCCGGCGGCCGACTCTCGAGCGCCGGCTCGATCGATTTGGACGCCACGGCAAGCTGCTACACGAAGCGTTTCTCGCCCGGCACAAGGCCTTGTGCGGCGGTCTTGCCGGGACCTTCCAACTCGACGAGCTCGAGACCTTCGAAACGGATCGCCGGCTACAACCCGTCACCGTGCCGGTTCTCATCGAGCGAGGCAGCTACTTCCTCGTGCATGTCGAGGCCGCGCCGTTGGCGGCCCGAGGCGGCCTTTCCGAACGGGATGAAGCCCGCAAGAAGAACTGGCAAGATCTTCACGGCAGGCGGGTCGGGCAGTCTCGGGCTGCCGTCCGGCGCACGCTCGAAGCGTGGCGGCGATGGCACCACCCGGTG
>DASWJW010000212.1:0-3050 GCA_036396955.1 Planctomycetota bacterium | reverse complement strand
CCAGGCCGAGCGCATCGTGCCGCGGGCCGCCGAAGGCGAAGAGCCGTACCGCGGGCAGTGGCTGGCGCCGTTCATGCTCTCGCCGCACAACCCGCGGATCGTGTACCTGGGCCTGAACCGCCTGTTCCGCTCGATGGACCGCGGCGCGGACATCCAGCCGATCAGCCCCGACCTGACCACCAACGATCCGGCGACACGCGGCGACATCCCCTACCAGACGATCACCACCATCGCCGAGTCCTACCAGGAGTTCGGGCAGCTCTGGGTGGGCACCGACGACGGCCGCCTGCATGTGACGCGCGACAGCGGCGCCACCTGGACCGAAGTCGTCGCCGGCTTGGAGCCGCACACCTGGATCTCGCGGGTCGAAGCCTCGCACACCAAGCCGGGTACCGCCTACGTGGCGCAGAACGGCAAACGCTACGAGGACTTCCGCCCGCTGCTCTGGCGCACCGAGGACTACGGCGCGACGTGGCAGGACCTGTCGGCGGGGATCCCCAGCGGACCGATCAACGTGGTCCGCGAGGACCCCAAGAACCACGACCTGCTCTACGTCGGCACCGATCTCGGCGTGTACGTCTCGACCGACCGCGGTGCGAGCTGGGCTGCACTTCCCGGCGACCTGCCCTTCGTCGCCGTCCACGACCTGGTCGTGCACCCGCGCGACGACATCGCCGTGATCGCCACCCACGGCGGCGGCATGTGGGCGATGGACATCCGTCCGCTGCAGGCGAGCGGAGCCGAGGAAGAGCCGCCGGCCGAACCCGAAAGCGACGGCTAGCCGGCCGGAGGCTTGCGCAGCACCATGTCGCATAGGACCGGCGCGAACACGAAGCCGGCGTTGGCGGCGTGTTCGTCCCAGCTGCGGTTCCAGGCCTCGAGGTCCTCGGCGGTGATGGCGCCGCGTTCGACCAGCCGCGGCAGGTAGCTGCGGAAGAAGCCCTCGTGCCATTTCCACACCGGCGAGCCGGGGCGGCCGATGCGGGCGATCGGTTCGAACTCGACCAGTTCGAGGCCGGCGGCCGCGGCGAGTTCGGGGATACGCTCGGCGACGTCGATGTGGCTGCCGCCCTCGGCGAAGCTGCGCAGGCAGGCTTTGGTCATGCGGTCGAAGGATGCCGAACGCGGCAGCAGCCGCAACGCGCCCCAATCCAGGTAGTCTTGCAGCGCGAGCACGCCGCCCGGCCGCAGCACGCGCGCCACTTGCTGCAGGGCCGGCAACGGGTCGGAAAGCCAGCAGAACAGCCAGCGCGAGTACGCGGCGTCGACCGACTCCGACGGCAGCGCGAGTTCTTCGACCGGCCCCAGGTGGGTGCGCACCTGCTGGTGGCCGCGGCGGCCGGCTTCGGCGGCCAGCCAGACGAGGAAGCGTTCGCTGAGGTCGCAGGCATGGACCTCGCCGCGCGGCCCCACCACTTCGGCGAGCGCAAAGGAGGTGTAGCCGGGTCCACAGCCCAGATCGAGCACCACCTGGCCCGCCTTCAGTCCGGCGCGGCGAAACAGCGCGCGGCCGTGTTCCGCCCAGGCCTCGTGCTGCTCGGCAAGCCGCTGCAGCTCGCGCTGGTCGGTACTCAGGATGTACTCGCGTTCCTCGGACGGGGCCCCACTCATCGGGGCAATGTCCCGCCTCGGACCGGGGCCCCGCCAGCGGGAAACGAACACGGAACTCGAACTGGGACCGGACTCCGTAAGGCAGCCGCGAGACGACTCGTCGGCCTGAACGAACGAGAAGTCGCGAAAGCCGCGCCCGTACAAGGGATCGACGACGGCCAGAACGTCGGCGACGGTCGCGGAGCGCGGGTACCGGACCTCGACGCGGGAGGCGTCGGGATCCGCCTGCCCCGCGATGGCCAATGCCCGATCGACGTCGAGACCGACCAACACGACCTTAGGCGGGGACTCGTGAACCAACCCCGCGGGCGGTATGTGGAAAAACTCCAAATACCCGACGACCTCGACGTCCGCCCGGCGCGTAGCGATTCGGATCTTCCAGAGCCGGATGTCCGACTGCGCCGCCACGTCGAGGATTTCATCGACCCAGTGGAAAGGAGCCCGGGCGTGGGGCCGCAGGAGAATGGACTCGGACGGCACCTCGCTGGAGACTCCAGCCTCCTTCACGTCGATCTTCTCCATGAAGGGCCGCCACATGTCTCTCATCGTCTTCGCGAGACGAGTGAATCCCGCGTAGGCGAGCGGCTTGCGCTTCCAGATCATGTCGACCCATGCGGCATCGGTAGGCACGGAGACTCCCGCACCCGCGTACTCGGCGACGACTTTCGCCGGGATTCCGCCTGCTGGAAACCAGCGAAGGTCGAATTGGGGGTCGTGCTTGGGGTAGATCCAGCCGACCGCACTGCGCGCGATGGCGAGGTCCGCGGCGTCGACTTCGGGTTACCATCCGCCATGCAGAGGCGGGCCTCGAAGCAACCAGCCGGACGCGGAAGGGACGATTTCTTGATAGTGGACCGAGCCAGGTCCAGAGTCCGAGCCGAACAGGTCCATGCGCACCCACGCGCTCGAAGTCGCCCCGCTCTCGGGCTGTTCGAGAAGTCGCATCCGGAAGTCCACCTCTTCCTCGGAGAACTGGCCCGCGAAGACGTAGAAAGTCCACTTGAGGAAGTCGTGGGCGCCGCCGGTTTCCCAGTTGGTGATGCTCCCGACGCTTCGCGCGCGCAAGCTCTTCAGGAATTCGCGGTAGATCGGCTCGAACGCCGCGTCATCGTTGAAACCGCCCTTCGCGAACACATCCAGCTTGGAGAAGAACTCCGCGCTGGAGTCGGCCGAAATCTGCCGCAATTCGTCCAGAAACTCCTGCACGAACTCGACCGCGGCCTGGCGCGGCTCTTGCGCGGTCTGCGCAGACACCGTCGCTCCGCCGAGCAAGGCCAGCCCGATCACCACGCCAGCGAGGTGGGTCTTTGGGCGAGAACGACGACTAGCCACCAACAGACTCTACGACCCGCGGCAGAATCTCTTCGACCTCGCCACCACGCAGGTAGACCAGCTTGGCGACCTTGCCGGCGGCGTCTTTCTCGAAGCGCACGGCCGAG
>DASWJW010000211.1:0-6644 GCA_036396955.1 Planctomycetota bacterium | reverse complement strand
GCTGGTCGACGCCGACGGCGTGCAAGCGGCCGTGCGCGACCGCGCGCGCGACCTCGGCCGCCTGCTCGCCGAATTGCCCGCCGCGGACCCGCGGCTCGACGCGGCCCGCCAGGCCTACGCGGTGCACGTGCCGCTCCCCGGATCCGCGCGCACCACGGCGGCCGCCAACCGCTTTCGCAAGCTCCTGGCGGTCTGAGCGGCGGCTAGAAGGGGTAGTTCGACCGGAATCGCGCGAGCAGATCCAAGCCCACCGCGCTCGCGAGGCCGACTGCGAGCCCGGCGATCGCGCAGAAGATCAGGATTCCGGCCTGGTCGGGGACGGTGCCGGCTTCGTCGGCTTCCGCCATGCGGTCGGTGTCGCTCCAGGTCGGATCGAAGCCCCGCAACAGCTGCAGACGCAGCTCCTCGATGCGCCGGCCGACCAGGTCGAGATGGTTGCGCGCCTTGCGGATGTCCTCGTCGATCCGGCTCAAGTCGGACTCGTACTGCGGGAACTGGTTGAGCCGCTGCTGGATCTCCGCACCGCGTTCCTGGTAGAGCGCGCGCGTGGGGCCGAACGCTTCCTGGCGCAGGTCGAGTTCGACCATCTGGTTCATCAAGTCGCGGGTCTGCGGGTCGAGCACTTCGTTTGACGAAGACAGCACCATCAGCTGCTCGGCCTCGGCCTTGGCCTGCTCTTCGACCACCGCCAGGCGTTCGCGGAGCGCCTGCACGTCGGGGTGTTCGGAAGTCAGGGTCACCGACAACTCGGCGATCTCGCGCTGCAGCCGGCTCGCGGAGTCGAGCGCGCGCTGATAGGTGAAGTTGCGGCTCAAGCCGCGGTTGGTGAGCACGAACTCCTGCCGGCCCTCCAGCACGCGGCCGATCGCGAGGCGTTCGGCGGCGGCTTCGCGCTCCTGCAGTTCGATCTGGTCGAGCGAAACGTCCAGCCGGTCGCGCTGCACGAGCAGAGCCTCCATGTCGGTGCGCAGGTCCGGGCTCTGGATCGTCGCGAGGAAGGCCGTGCGGTCGTCCTGGGCGTCGAGGTAGGCCTGGCGGGCGAGCGGCAATTCGTCTTCGAAGGTGGCAAGGTTGCGGCGCGGCGACTCCTCGACCATCTCGCGCATCAGGTCGCGGAATGCGCCGACGACCGCGTTGGCCAGCTCGGCGGCGCGTTCCGCATCGCGGTCGTAGGCGTAGATGACCAGCTGCTGGAAGTTGTCGACGTCGGCCTTGGTGTTGCGGCGGATCTTCTTGAGGTCGTATTCCGGGTGCTTCTCCTTCACCCGCCGGTACACCGCGCCGCTGTTGATCAAGCCGGTCATGGCGACCCGCGTCGGCTCGCTGGTGTCGGGGACCACCGGCCCGCTCGGCAGGTTGCCGGCCTCGCTGTTCAAGGACAGCCGCGGCATGGTCTGCGGCACGAAGACCATCGCCTTGGCGACGCGGATCTTGGGCAGCATGGCGTTGAAAAACAGCCCGCCGCCCACCGACCCGGCCAGGATCAGGACGATCACCAGCCGGCGGCGGTAGAGCGCGCCGAGGAGCGCGGAGAGGGACTCAGCCTGCATGGTTGGCGCCGGAAACCGGCAGGAAAGCGAGGTCGCGCGGCTCGTCGGCCACGTCCTGGTCGCGCGAAATGGTCACGGATGTCTCCATGATGGCCAGCAAGGCCCAAAGGAACTTGATCCAGAGGAACATGGCGAACATGTTCTGCACGAGCGTGATTCCGGCGGCGAGGCTGAGGCCGATCATCCACTCCCGGTCGGCGGGATGACGCGCGTTGCGCAACCGTTCCGCCATCCGCCAGGCGAGCGTACAGCCGAACAGCAGCAACGTGGCGACGCCGAACAGCCCGAGCTCCGAGAACGCCTGCAGATAGGAATTGTGCACTTGCAGGTGGTACGGGTTGTAGTAGTTCATGATCTGCGTGACGCCTTGACCGAAGATCGGCTTCTCCAAGAAGGCCTGGATCGCAATATGGTCGATGTGCCACCGGAAGTCCGCCGACGAGGCGTTGAAGTCGTGCACGGTCTTGTATGCGGTAGCGGCGAACCCGCTCGTCCACGCGCCGACGGCCGCCGCGCCACCCACGGCGAGAAAGCCCGGGATGAACCGCGGCCAGCGCAAGAACGGGATCAGCATGGACGTGACCCCGAGCGCCAGCCAGCCCGACCGCGACCAGGTGATGAGCACGCCGATGCACAGGTAGACGTAGATCGCCGCGTACTGCGCGCGCCGGGCCGGCGTCAAGCGCCGGCGCGGCTGCGTGGCGAGCCAGAGCACCAGCACGGCGACCGCCGAGAGCGCGTTGGACTGGTGGTTCGGGTGCTGCATGAGCCCCGTGCAGCGCGGAAAGGTGCCGAACCCGGTGACGACCACGTTGTAGGCGCCGGTATGGAAAGTCACCGGATAACCGACCACGTAGGACAAGATCGTCTGCGCGATGGCCGCAGTCACACCGATGCACGCGGCGACCATCACGTAGTGCAGCAGCAGATCGAGCTGCCGGCGCGAGCGCAGCACGGCGGGCAGCAGCACCACCATCGCCATGTAGGTGGCCCGGAAGAAGAACTTCGGGACTTCCGGCGCGAACTTCTCCGCGATCACGAAGGTCACGCAGTAGCTGGTGACGATCAGCGCAAGCGGCAGCACCATCGGCGTGAGCCGGAATGGCGCGTCGCCGCGCCGCAGCGTCCGCTCGACGAAGATCAGCACGATCATCAACAGCCCGAGCTGGTAGGTGCCCGGCACCACGTCGGCGAACAGCGAGAAAGCGAGCAGGCCGAGCGCGGGCCGGTCGAAACTTCCGCACAGCCAGACCCAGGCGATCGAACCGGCGAAAGCCAGCACCAGGACCACCGTCATCCCCGTGAACAGGAACGGGACGTCGTTGCCGAGCAGCGGCATCGGACCCAGGAGGTCGACTTGCAGCCGGTGGCCGTAGACCGCGTCGCGCCAGACCAGGCCAGCGATGCCGACGCCGACCAGCACGGCGAGCGCGCCCATGACCAGGCTGAACACCGGTCCGAAGTCACGCAGTCGCTCGGCTCGGGATCCGTTCATCGGGTGAGCTCGCCGCGCGGCGTTCGCGAGTCTGTTGCCGTCGCCACGACCTACTGAAGGTACCCCAGGCCGCGGAGCGATTCTTCGATGGCGGCCGTTTCGTCGGCGGTGAAGGCCTCGGCGCCGAGCAAGCCCGCCGCGGGCTCGGGGGACTCGTCCCATTCGGGCTCGGCGGCGCCGCCGAGGATCTCGGTGCGGATCCTGCCTTCCATCCACCGCGGCACGGCCTCGCCGACCGCATGGAGCAGGGTCGGAGTCGTGTCCTGGATGTGCATGCCGGTGACCGTGCCGCCGGGCGGGATCCCCGGGCCCGCCATCGCGAACATGCCCTCGAAGCGGTGCTGGCCCGAGATTCCCGCCGTGCGCCGGTTCTTGAACAGGACCGGGCTGTCCCAGAACTCGGTGGGCAGGCAGGCAAGGCCGTCGAGGCCGTACAGGATGTCCGGTGCCTCGCCGGCGTGCGGCCCCGTATAGAACTGGTTGGACACGAGGACCCTGTCGACGATCGGCTTGCCATCCGGACCGGCCAGCGCCCCGAGGCGGCTCTCGATATCGGCTACCGTCCGCTCGTACTCGGCGCCCGGCTCGATCACGCCCTTGGGCTCGCGCCCTTTCACGTTGATGCAGATGCCGTACATGGTGGTGAATGCGCGAGTCTTCTCCCACACGATGTCGCGCGCGTCCGCCACGCGCTTGACCTTGGGCCGCCAGATCGGCACGCGGCCGAGCGGGCCCAGCAGCCGGCCGACCGAACGCAAGCCGACGCGCCCGAGCGCGTCGGCGAGATGGGTGCGGCCCCAAGTGAAATAGGGCACTCTCCTGCGCACCAGAAGGCCCTGTTCCTCGAGCCATCGATTCACGAAGAAATCGCGGGTGAAGGTGCCGGCGCCGTGATCGCTCAAGACCACGATGGGCACGGCGTCGCCGACTTCCTCGCGGACCATCCCGACCATTTCGTCGGCCAGGCGGTAGGCATCGCGGATCACTCCCCCGTAGAGCCTTTCGCCCTCTTCGGACCAGCCTGGGTGGCGGCGGTCCTGGAATTTCCAGAAGTAGTGCTGGCAGCGGTCCGTGCAGGTGACCACGTTGATGTAGAAATCGGTCGGTTTGCGCCGCAGCCACTCGCGCGCCGCGCGCAAGCGGTCCCGCTCGATCTGGAACAGTTCGTCGCGCAGCCTGCCGTAGCGCTCGAGGTCGTCCGCGGGCTTCTCGACGTCGCCTTCGTAGGGCGCGAAATCGACGTCGGGCCGGTAGGGCCGGCCGAGGAACGCGTCGAGTTCGGCCTTCATCTCCCGCGGCCAGCACATGGAGTCGCCCTCGAGCGGCACCGGGATGCCCGCCACCATGTAGCCGCCGCGCACCGGGAACGGCGGGTAGGTCATGGGAGTGCCGAAACTCGACGCCGACCAGCCGCGCCGGCCCAGGAGGGACAAGATGTCCTTGCCGGCGAAGTTGCGGCTGTCGACCAGCTTGACGCCGTAGGTGCCCAATTCTCGGCGCACGAAGTGGTAGATCCCGTGCCGGCCGGGATTCAGCCCGGTGAGCAGGGAGGCCCAGGCCGGCGGCGTGATCGGCGGCCGTTCCGACTCCAGCTCGCCCGAGACCCCCTCGCGCATCACCCGGGCGATGTGCGGGAGCTCCCCCGCGGCAATCATCGGACGGATGACTTGAAGGGTGCCCCCGTCGATGCCGACAATGGCGAGGCGAGTCATGGGTGCGTATCCGGCGGCCGGAAGGACGGTATTTGACCCGAACCCCCGGTCTGGGACAATGATGGGGCTTCGCCCCGCGATGCAAATGCGTTTCGCTCCTGCCCAACCGTTCCTGCCGCGAGCTTCGATCTCGGCCTTCGTCCTGGCCTGCGTTGCGGCCTTCGGCTGCGCGCGCTCGCCGGTCCTCGACGGCCCGACGCTCGGACCCAATCCCGGGCTCCTCGGCCCGAACGTGACCGATGAGATCGCCCGCGGCGAATTCTTCCTGGGCATGGGCGACGAAGTCGAGATCACGATGTGGCGCCACGGCGACTTGAGCCGCACCTACACGGTCGGAGCTTCGGGAGCGATCCACCCGTTCCAGATCGGCAAGCTCGACGTGCAGGGCAAGACGCTCGACCAGGTGCGCGCCGAGCTCGAGAGCGGTTACGCGCGCTACTACCGCGACGCCTCGCTCGACATCAAGGTCACGCCGAGTCCGATGCGCAAGGTGACGGTGCTCGGCCAGGTCATGCGCCCCGGCGTCTATCCGCTGGCGCGGCCCGGCCTGTCGGTGATCGACCTGATCGCGACCGCGGGCGGCGTCGCTCCCGACGGCGAGACCACCGGCGTGGTCGTGGCGCGCGAAATCGATGGCGTGTGGCAGACCGCGCCGTACAGCCTGGACGAGATGTTCGAGCCGAGCGATCTGCAGTCGCGCGTGCAAGTCCCCTACGTCCAGCCCGGCGACTACTTGTACGTCGTGCGCACTTCGCTCGCCGAGTTCGGCGACTACATGAACGTGATCACCAACTCGCTGCGGGCGCTCACGCTCACCGAGCGGGCGATCATCCTGCAGCCGCGCGTGTCGGATTCGCTACTCAACCAGTAGCGGCGCGCGCCGCGCCGCCGCCGACGAAGACCCGCTTGTCCGCACCGCTGGCGCGGTAGGCGGCAAACAGCTCCGGTGCGGGCGCGCAAAGGAAGCGTTCGGCCTCGCCGGGATCCACCAGGTCGCGGCCGTACCAGCGCGCGAGGCCGCGTTCGACGCGGCGGTAGTCCACTTGCGCCAATTGCGACGCGTGCGCCGCCAGCGCGCGGTCCTTGACGGCGCGCCGCACCGGATCGATCGTCACGACGCGTCCGCCCGGAACGGGCGTCCACGCGCCGCTCGCCGCGATCTCGCAGTCTTGCAAGCCCCGCGGCCACGCCGCACGCAGCACCCGGAACGCCTCGTAGTGGTCGACGTGGTTGTCCCCCCACCAGACGGAATGCACGCGCTGCGGCGCGAACTCCTGCAGCAAGCGGCGCAATCGCCGGGTCCACGGCCCGCGGCGGCGCAGGAAGGTCTCGGGAGCGTCGAGGAAGTGCAGGTCCTCGACGCCGAGCTCCGCCAGCGCCGCGCGGCCTTCCCGGTGACGCACGCGCGCGGATTCCTCCGGAGCGGCGCCTTCGATGCCGCGCGCGCCATCGGTGAGCCAAATCGCACGCACTTCCGCGCCCGCTTCGCGCGCGGCGAGCAGAGCTGCGCCGCACTGCAGGACCTCGTCGTCGAAGTGCGGCATCACCACGACCACGCGCTCGACCGGATCGAGTTCGCGCGGATCGGCGGCCAGGTCCGCGAGAACCGCGAGGCTGCGCTGATGGTCGAGCGCCGCCACCAGGAAACGGCGGTTCAACAAGGAATCGCCGCCCCGCGGCTGCTTCTCGGCGACGTGCGAGCCCCGCAGCAGCGCGCGCACGCGCGCTGCCGGCATCAGCACCAGGGCTTCGGCGCCGCCGAGACCGCGGTGGCGGAACGCCGTGCGGTAGGCGCGCAGGCCGGCGCCGGGATCCGCGAACCCGCCGTCCGCGCGCCGCACTTCGCCCCCGGGTCCGGCGATCAACAGGTTGGGGACGATCGGCGTG
>DASWJW010000210.1:0-2220 GCA_036396955.1 Planctomycetota bacterium | reverse complement strand
CGGCGGCCTTGGGCACGGCCTGCGCGGTGGTGAGCGCGGACCCTCCCACCACGGCGAGGTCCGCCTTGAGCACCACGTGTTCGATCAGCCCGAAATGGGCCGCAAGCCGCGCGGCGGCCGCCAATTCGCCGTGCTGGCGCTGGCCGTAGTCCACCGTGAGGCCGAGCACCTGGTGCCCCTCGACCAGCAGGCCGGCGGCGACCGTGGCCGAGTCCAAGCCGCCGGAAAGCAGCACGACGACGCGCAATTTCCTATTCTCTCCGTCTTCCAAGGCGCCAGCGGCCTCCGTGAGCCGGATCATCGTAGCGAGGGGGTCCTGGCCGGCCCGGATCCCCGGTTTCCGGGCGGCGGCCAGTCCGTCCCTGGTACTTGGCCCTTTCTCGTCCTAGAGCTAGGACCACACCCATGACCCAAGTCACCGAATCCGCCGTCCTCGACGCCCTCAAGGCGGTCCAGGACCCCGACCTGCACCGCGACATCGTCAGCCTGGGGTTCATCAAGGATCTCGAGATCGACGGCAGCGCGGTCTCCTTCAAGGTGCAGCTCACCACTCCGGCCTGCCCCGTCAAGGAGCAGCTCAAGCAGCAGGCCCACGACGTGGTCGCGGCGCTTCCGGGGGTGGCCAGGGTCGCGGTCGAAATGACGGCGCAAGTGAAGTCCAGCCTGGGCGACTCGAACCCGCTCGGCGGCAGCGTCCGCAACGTGATCGCGGTGACCAGCGGCAAGGGCGGGGTCGGCAAGAGCACCTGCGCGGTGAATCTCGCCGTCGCGCTCGCGCGCACCGGCGCGCGGGTCGGCCTGCTCGACGCCGACGTCTACGGCCCCAACGTGCCCATCATGATGGGCATCCAGGGCAAGCCGGACCGCAGCGAGAACAACAAGATCGCGCCCAAGATCGCGCACGGCGTCAAGACCATGTCGATCGGCTACCTGGTCGAGGACTCCCAGCCGGTGATGTGGCGCGGCCCCATGCTCCACAAGGCGCTGGAGCAGTTCCTCAAGGACGTCGACTGGGGCGAACTCGACTACTTGCTGCTCGACATGCCGCCGGGCACCGGCGACGCGCAGATCTCTCTCGCCCAGCTCGTGCCGATGACCGGCGCGGTCGTCGTGACCACGCCGCAAGAAGTCTCGCTCACCGACGTGCGCCGCGCCATGGCGATGTGCACGCAGGTCAAGTGCGAGATCCTCGGCGTGATCGAGAACATGTCGGGAGACGTCTTCGGACGCGGCGGCGGACGCGCCACCGCCGACAAGTACAAGGTGCCCTTCCTCGGCGAAGTGCCGCTGGACGTCAGCATCCGCGAAGGCGGCGACGCCGGCCAGCCGGTGACCATCGCCGCACCTCAGGCACCGGCCGCGCGCGCCTTCGCGCGCATCGCCGGCCAGCTCGCCGCGACCATCGCCACCCGGCAGGTCAGGGCGCTTCCCGTCCTCCAATAGGGGCGTCGTCCGCGGCCCGCTTGCCGCAGCGCCCCGGCTCTCGCCTCCATCCCCTTCCGATGAGCTCCGAATCCCAAGCCGCCGAACGCGTCCGCGCCCGCTTGCCGCTCGTGCAAGTCATCGCGACCGAATTGCGCGACCGCGTCGAGACGCTGCACTTCCTCGCGGGCGCCGAAGACGCCGACTCGCGCCGCGCCGCGGTCGAGCAGCGCGTGCGCGTGCGCGAATGCCTGACCGAACTCGAAGGCCTCGGCGCCGAGGTCGAGTCCTTCCGCCCGCTGTCGCTCATCCTGATCGCGCCGACGGAGAGCGGCGGCGAGTGCGAGTTCGCCTGGGACTACGGCGCCGCCGAAGTGCGCCGCCTCGAAAACGCCGATTCGGCCTGACCAGCGGCTAATCGAGCACGAGGAGCGCTTCGGGGGTCGTGCGTGCGAACACCCCGATCCGCGTCTGCGGTCCGGCGGCGCCGAGATCGAGCAGCGAGACCCGGAACGAACCGACCGGCAGGTGCGGGAATTCCGCGACGCCGTCGGGTCCGGTCCGCGCGGTCCAGGAACCCAGGTAGCGTTCGTCCGCCACCACGGTGCTGCCGGCGACCGGCTGCCCGCCGGCGGTGCGCACGCGCACCAGCAGTCCGCCCAGCCGGCAAGTGCGCTGGGCGAAGTGGTTGTCGCCGTCCCGGACCGGCAAGGCTCGGCGTGCCGCGCCGAACGGCGCGGCGTAAGGTCCGTAATCGAGCGCGTAGTCGCCGGGCTCCAGGCCTTCGAAGCGCACGCT
>DASWJW010000209.1:0-11669 GCA_036396955.1 Planctomycetota bacterium | reverse complement strand
CGTCGAAGAAGGGTTTCCACGCCTCGGTCACCCGCGCTCTGCCGTCCAGCGTCTCGGTACCGGTGATGAAAACCGCGGATTCGGACACAAAGCCCTGGAACGCCGCGAAGTCGCGCTTGGCCATGGTGTCCGCGAACTCCTGCTCGGCCTGCATCACCTGTTCAAGGAGCCCCGCCTGGTCGGACGCCTGAGGTGCCGCCGCGCAGCCGAAGACGAGGAGCGGAACAACGAGGGACGCGATGCGGCTGCAAGACATGGGACGGCTTTGGGAATGAGACGGAGCGGTCATTCCGGCACCCGCCGCAAGCGCGCGGCGAAGGGATAGAGATGCTCCAGGCGCGAGGGCGCAGCGTACGCGATCGCCGCGCCGCTCAATTGGTCGCCGCGGCGGACCAGGCGCAGCAGGACGTAGCCGTCGGAGGTCTGGTCGACGTCGGCGGAGGGCAGGGTCGCAGCGAGCGTGGCCACGAGCAGCGGGCCTTTCACGAAGGCGCCGAAGGTCGCAACGGGCGGCAAGCGATCGCCCTCCGTCCGGCCGGGGACGGTGGCGCGGATCGTGCCGCCGGGATCGAAGTCGAGGGCCCAAGGCAATTCGGGGCCGTCGATGGCGATGGTGCCTTCCCAGCGTCCCAAGAACTCGGCTTGGTCGGTGTAGCGGTCGAGCCCGGCGGTCGCGTCGAAGGCGAGCGCCGGGAAACCGGGCTCCACCGCCTGGATCAAGGAGTTGGCGAAGGTCTGCGCCTTGGCGTTCGCGTCGGTCGCGTTGATCACCACCGCGACGGCGACACCACGTTTGGGGAGCAGCACCAGGATCGCGCTCGCGCCGGGCATGCCGCCTTCGTGCCAAACGACCGGCTCGCCGGCCGCCGTGGTCCGGAAGTACCAGCCGAGCCCGTAGCGCGCGCCGTCGTAGTACGAGAAGCTCGCGCCCGGTTCGACGAATCGGCGCATGCCCCGCTTGCTCTCCGCGCGCAGGATCGGCGCCGTTGCGACCGGATCGTCGGACAGGTGGAAAGCGCCGAACAACGCGAGGTCGTGCGCGCTCGCGTAGGCGCTGCCCGCTCCCGGCGTGTCGTTGCAGGTGCCGACCAGGCGCTTGCCGTCGGCTGCGTACTTGACCGCCGCCCCCGCCGGCGCCAAATCGAAGTCGGAATCGGAATCGACCAGCGACGAGTCGTGCATGCCGAGCGGGCCGAAGACTTCGGCTTCCAGGAACTCGGCGAGACTCGACCCGCTCTGGCGTTCGACGATGCGCCCGAGCAGACCGTAGCCGAGATTCGAGTACTCGAAGATCGTCCCCGGCGGCTGCGCCGCAAAGCCGTACTTGCCGAGCGTCTGCTCCAGGCTCCGCGCGGGGCGGTCCTGGTCGCGCCAGTGGATGCTCGCGTAGGTCGGCAGACCGGAAGTGTGGTTGAGCAGTTGCCGCACGCGGTACTCCGGCGGCGCCGCACCCGGACTCGCGGGCGCGGGTGCATCCAGGTCGATCAGCCCGCGCTCCTGCAGGATCATCACGGCGGTCGCCACGATCGGCTTGGTCGCCGACGCCAAGGGATAGGGCGTGTGGACGCTGCTTGCGATCCGCGCTTCCTTGTCGGCCCAGCCGAAAGCGTTCTCGCGGAGCACGCGGCCGTCCTTCACGATCGCGAACGCGACCGAGGGAATGCTTCCGCTCCCGGTTTCCGCCCGAAGGGTCGCCTCGAGGGCTTCGAGCGCCTCGCCCGGCGGCGCGAGAGTCCGGTCCAGCGCACAGGACCCGGCTCCGCACGCCAGCGCGGCAAGGAACAAGGCGGACGGTCGCAGCGGAATCCGAACGGCGGCGGGGTACACGTCCGCCATTGTTGCGAGTCCAAGCGATCGATCGTCAGCGGGATGGCCACGCCGCGGCGATGGATCGGTCCCGTGCCGGTGGCCGAAGTGGGCGCCGGACAAGACCGCTCGGCAAGCCGGTTCCGAGGAACTAGACCGACGGCGACCCCTTACCCTGTCCCCGATGAGATCCTTCCAGGAACTGGACTTCTTCGACCTCCAAGGCCTGCTGTCCGAGGACGAGATCATGGTCCGCGACCAGGTGCGGGCCTGGGTCACGGACCGGCTCCTGCCTGGCGTGGCGGAGCACTGGGAGGCCGGGACCTTCCCCCACGATCTGGTACCCGAAATGGCCGAATTGGGGCTGTTCGGACCGTCGATCCCCGAGGAATACGGCGGCCTGGGACTGAATTCCGTCGCGTACGGGCTGATCTGCCAAGAACTCGAACGCGCGGACTCGGGCGTGCGCTCGTTCGTGAGCGTCCAGGGCGCGCTGGTCATGTTCCCGATCCACGCGTTTGGCAGCGAAGCGCAGAAGCGCGACTGGCTGCCGCGGCTGGCGCGCGGCGAGGCGATCGGCTGCTTCGGGCTCACCGAGCCCGACTTCGGCAGCAATCCCGCCGGCATGCGCAGCCGCTGCCGCCGCGACGGCGACGACTGGATCCTGGACGGCCGAAAGATGTGGATCACCAACGGCACCGGCTGCGACGTCGCCGTGTACTGGGGCCGCGACGAGGACGGCAAGGTCCAGGGCTTCCTGGTCGAAGGCGACCGGCCGGGTTTTTCGGCGCCGGAGCAGAAGCACAAGTGGTCGCTGCGCTGCAGCACGACTTCCGAACTCGTGCTCGAAGACGTCCGGGTGCCCGAAGCCAACCGCTTGCCCGGAGTCCAGGGACTGAAGGCGGCGCTGTCCTGCCTGACGCAAGCGCGCTACGGGATCTCGTGGGGCGCGATCGGCGCGGCGCAGGCTTGCTTCGACGAAGCCCGGAGCTATTCCCTCGAGCGGCAGATCTACGCCAAGCCCCTGGCGGCGTTCCAGATCACGCAGATCAAGCTCGCCGACATGGCGACGGAGATCACCAAGGCGCAACTGCTGTCCTTGCAGCTCGGGCGGCTCAAGGACCGCGGTGCCGCCGAGCCCGAACAAGTTTCGATGGCCAAGCGGAACAACGTGGCCATGGCGCTCGAAATAGCACGAGAATGCCGCACGCTCCTGGGCGCCAACGGCATCACGCTCGAGTTCCAAACGGGCCGGCACGTCTGCAATCTGGAAACCGTGCTCACCTACGAAGGCACGCACGAGATCCACGGCTTGATCCTGGGCCACGCGCTGACCGGTCTCGCGGCCTACAAGTAGGGCACTATATTTCCTGGTGGTCGGGACATCGGCCGACTTATCCATCGGAAAGGCCCCTGCCGCCTGAGAGGAACCGATGTCTGCCGAGTTCTACCGCTGGCTCATGACCGCACCTGATCGGCCCCTGGTGCGCGAGGCCATGCCCCCACCAGAACCGCAGGCCGGTCAAGTCCGCGTGCGCGTGGTGGGCTGCGGGGTCTGCCACACCGATCTCGGTTTCTTGCGCGGCGGCGTGCGAACCCGCCACGCGCTCCCGCTGGCGCTCGGCCACGAGATCGCCGGCGTGGTCGACGCCTGCGGCGCGGGCGCCGAGTCCTGGCAAGACCGCCCGGTACTCGTGCCGGCGGTCCTGCCGTGCGGCGAGTGCGAGCTGTGCGGAGCGGGCCGGGAGACCGCGTGCCGCAACCAGAGCATGCCGGGCAACGACTTCCATGGCGGCTTTGCGTCGCACTTGACCGTCGCGGCACGTTGGCTGGTCGACGCGAGCGGCATGCCGGCCGGTCTCGAACTCGCCGACCTGGCGGTCGTCGCCGACGCCGTGACCACTCCCTATCAGGCCATGGTCCGGGCGGGCGTCGATGCCGGCGACGAACTGGTGATCATCGGGGTCGGCGGCATCGGCTCCTTCGGAGTGCAGATCGCCGCGGCGCTCGGCGCGCGGGTCGTCGCCGTCGACGTGGACGAAGCCCGCCTGGAGCGCGCCTGCCGCTTTGGCGCCACCGCCGGCGTCCGCGTGGTGAGCACCGAACTCAAGGCGACCCGCAAGGCCGTCCGCGACGCCTGCAACGACGCCGGTTTCCGCGACTACGGCCTGAAGGTCCTCGAGATGAGCGGAACCCCCGCCGGCCAGGAGCTGGCGTGGTCGCTCATGAGCCATGCCGGGACGGTCGGCATCATCGGCTTCTGCCTGGACAAGGTGGCCGTGCGCTTGAGCAACTTGATGGCCTTCGACGCCGACGCTTTCGGCAGCTGGGGATGTCGTCCCCAGCTCTACCGGCCCGCGCTGGACCTGGTGTGCGCCGGCCGCGTCCACCTCAAGCCCTTCATCCGCCACTACCCGATGGGCGAGATCAACGCGGTCCTCGACGAGGTCCACGCCCACCGCGTCACCGAACGCCCCATTCTCGTTCCATGAGCCCCGCCACCAAGACCGCCCTTCCTTTCGCCGATCACGATCTGGCCACGGATCTGGAGATCAAGGAGCTTCGCTACGAGCTGCGCCCATTGAAGAATCCCGGCGGCGCGCCCGAAGCGGGCTTGTTCGTGGCGTGGATCTGGTTGGACAACCCCGCGCAGTTCAACTCCTACACCACGCGCGCGCTCGCCGAGCTGATCGTTGCGCTGCGGCGCGCGTCGAACGACCCCACCGTGCAGGCCGTGGTGTTCACCGCGGTCGGCGACAAGGCCTTCTGCACCGGCGGCAACACCGCCGAATACAGCGAGCACTATTCCGGCCGCCCGGACGAATACCGGCGCTACATGCGCCTGTTCAACGACGCGGTGTCCGCGCTGCTCGAGTGCGACAAGCCGGTCATCAACCGCGTGAACGGCATGCGGATCGCCGGCGGCCAGGAGATCGGGATGGCCTGCGACTTCACCGTGGCCGCCGACACGGCCCGCTTCGGCCAGGCCGGCCCCAAGCATGGCTCCGCGCCGGTCGGCGGCTCGACCGATTTCCTGCCGCTCTACGTCGGCTGGGCGCGGGCGGTCGAGTCCTGCACGCTCTGCGAGACCTGGTCGGCGCACAAGGCGCTCTCCTACGGCTTGGTGAATTCGATCGCGCCGGTGCTCAAGGCCGACGGGGAATTCCTCCCGAATCCGCTGGTGGTCGTGGAATTCACGACGGATGAATTCGGCCGCCCCCGGTACGGCGACCTGAAGACCGGAGCGGAGAAGGAAGCCGGCCAGGCGCGGCTCAAGCAGTGTGAAACCGACTTCACGCTGCTGGACCACGCAGTCGATTCGCTGGTGTGGAAACTCGCGCAGACCATGCCGGAGTGCACCACCTACACGCTCGAGAACCTGCGCCGGCACAAGCTCGCTCACTGGGACCGCAACCGCGAAGGCAACCGCGCCTGGCTGGGCCTGAACATGCTCGCCGAGGCCAAGGCCGGTTTCCGCAGCTTCCACCGCGCGAGCTCGAAGACGGAGCGCGAAGCCGACTTCCTGGAGATGCGCCGGGCGCTCGCCGAAGGCGTTCCCTGGGGCAAGGAGCTGTTGCGCCGCGCCGCGCCGCTGGCGCTCGACGAGGAACCCGCATGACCGCCGTCAGCCATCTGGTGCGCAAGGAGCTTCTCGACGGGAAGGCCGCGCTCCTCGAACTGGGCCCGCCGCCCAGCAATCTGGTCGACCGGCAGATGGTCGGCGCCCTCGCCGACGCGCTGCGCGACGTCGCCAGCGAGAAGGACACCAAGCTCGTCGTCCTAGCCGGTGCCGGCGAGCATTTCAGCTACGGCGCGAGCGTGCAGGAGCACTTGCCGGGCGAGGTGGAGCAGATGCTCCCCGAGTTCCACCTTCTGCTGCGCTTGATGCAGAGCCTGCCCCTGCCGCCGATCCTCGCCGCCGTGCGCGGCCGTTGTCTCGGCGGCGGCTTCGAACTGGCACTGGCCTGCGACCTGTTGTGGGCCGAAGACGACGCGCGCCTGGGAGTTCCCGAGATCCGGCTCGGCGTCTTTCCGCCGGCCGCCGCGGCGCTGCTGCCGCTGCGCGTCTCGGCGGGAGTGGCCGCGCAAATGATCCTCACCGGCGAGCCCTTGCTCGCCTTCGAGGCCCTCGAGCACGGAATCGTCGACTTCGTCGCCCCGGCCGGCCAGCTCTTCGACGCCATCGAAAACTGGGGCCGGGAGCACTTGCTCGGGTTGTCGGCGGCGGCGCTGCGCCAGGGCCGGCGCGCCCAGTCCTGGCCGCGCCGCAACGTGCTGGCGCAGGAACTGCCGGAACTGGAACGCCAGTACCTCGAGGAATTGATGCTCACGCACGACGCGCGCGAGGGTCTGGACGCGTTCCTCTCCAAGCGCCAGCCAGACTGGGAGGACCGATGAACCGGCTCGACGAACACCTGGCCGCGGCGCGGAAAGAAGTCCTGGACCTGGATTTCACCGGCCCCCGCGCGTGGAAGGACGCGGAAGCCGGCCGCGCGTGCATCGGTTTCTTTCCGGTCTACGTGCCGCAAGAGCTGATCTGGGCGGCCGGTGCGCTGCCCGTCACGGTCTGGGGCGGCGGCGAAGGCATCGAGGTCGAATACGCCGATGCCCGCATCCAGAGTTTCATCTGTTCGATCTCGCGCTCCAGTCTCGAACTCGGGCTGACCGGACGGCTCGCCTTCCTCGACGGCATGCTGTTCAGTTCCTTGTGCGACGTGGCGCGCAACTTGTCCGGGATCTGGGCGCGCAACTTCCCCGCCAAGCTCTGCGAGTACCTGCACTACCCGCAGAACGACAAGAGCGACGCCGCCCTCGACTACTACCTCGACGACCTGCGGCGGCTGGGCGGACAGCTCGGCGCGATCACCGGCCGGACGGTCACCGACGAACGGCTCGGCGAAGCCCTGGACCTCTACGCCAGACGGCGCGCGCTGCTCCACGAGCTGGCGCGGGTGCGCAACCTGGAGCCGTGGCGATTGAGCCTGGAAGAATTCCAGGTCCTGACCCGCGCCGCGGGGCTGCGGGATCCACGACATCATTGCCAGGTGCTCGAAGAGGTGCTGGACGATCTGCCCAAGCGGGATGCGAAGAAGCGCGACGGCGTGCGCGTCCTGCTCGAGGGCTCCTTCTGCGAGCAGCCGCCCATGGAGCTGCTCCAGGTGCTGGACGAGGCGCACTGCTTCGTGGTCGACAGCGACCTCTCGCGCGGGCTGCGCTGGTGCCGCGAAGCGCTGGAGCGCAGCGGCGATCCCTGGCACGACCTGGCGGGCGCGTACTTCCGCCACGCCGAGGCTTCGGTGGTCCGCCACAAGGACCCCGCCGAGCGCAGCAAGCGCTTGGTGGAACGCTACCAGGCGTCGCACGCCGAGGGCGTGGTGTTCTGCACCGCCAAGTTCTGCGAACCCGCCTTCTACGACTTCGTGCTCCACAAGCGGGCGCTCGAGCGCGAAGGCATCCCCTTCATGGCCGTGGAGTTCGAAGAGAAGATGGGCAGTTTCGAATCCATCCGCACCCAGGCCGAGACCTTTGCCGAGTCGATCCTGTTCTTCGCCGAGGAGGCCGTGGCATGAGCGAGCCCTACAAACACCAAGGTGTGGGCCAGAAGATCCAGAAGCAGTTGCTCGGCGACTGGTACCAGCGCCTGGAAGAAGCGCCGGCCCGCGGCGAGAAGGTCGCCTATCTGTTCATCAGCGGCAACCTCGGCGAACTGCTCGAGAACTTCGGTTTCCACCTGGTCTACCCCGAAGTCAACGCGCTGCAATGCGGGGTCAAGAAGGTCGCCGGCCAGAACATCCTCGCCGCCGAGGACCTCGGCTATTCGGGCGACGTCTGCGGCTACGTCAAGAACGACATCGGCCTGCTCAGCGGCGGCAACAAGATGCCGCAAGGCACCACCCTGCCCCCGCCGGACCTGCTGGTCTGCAACTACGCCGGCTGCGCCACCTACTTGCGGTGGTTCGAAGCCCTGGCGGAGTTCTACGGAGCCGAAATGGTGGTGCTCGACGTGCCCTACCTGCGCGGCACGCAAGGCCCCTCGCCCGAAGAAGTCCGCTACGTGGTGCGCCAGCTCGAGGAACTCGCCGAGACCTGCACGCGCATCACCGGCAAGACCCTGGACCGCGACAAGTTCCGCCAGGCCCTGGAGTTCACGCAGGAGTCGGAGGAACTGTGGTCGCAAGTGCTCCACAGCGCGCGCCGCCGGCCTGCGCCGATCGACGCGTACTTCGAGGCGGTGTTCTTCATGGCGCCGATCTACACCATGCGCGGGACCAAGGGCTGCCTCGACTACTACCGCGCCCTGGCGCTCGAGGTGCAGGAGCGCGTGGACCGCGGCATCGGCCCGGTTCCCGAGGAGAAGGTGCGCATCGTGATGGAAGGCCCGCCGGCGTGGCCCCACTTCCGCAAGTTCTGGGAGATGTTCAAGAAATGGGGCGTCGTGTCGGTCGCCTCGACCTACTCCAAGGTGGGCGGCATCTTCGATCAGGGTTTCCGCCACGATCCCGACCGCCCCATGGAGTCCATGGCCGAGTACATGCTCGGCTGCTACACCAACCGCAATTGGGGCATGCGTTCCGAACTCATCAAGGAGTACATGGAGGACTACCGGGCGGACGCCCTGGTCATCCACTCGGTCAAGTCCTGCCGCTCGTTCTCGGTGGGCCAGGCCGACTTGAGGGAGCAGTTCATCCGCGACTTCGAGATCCCGACCTTGTTCATCGAGAGCGACCTCGCCGATCCGCGCTACTTCGCCGAAGCACAGATGAAGAACCGCATCGACGCCTTCTTCGAGGCGCTGCACCACCGCAAGGTCACCGCACGAGTCTGAAATGCACGTAGCCGGAATCGACGTCGGGAGCACCCAGACCAAGTGCGTGATCCTCGATGAGAACGGTGCCGTCGCCGGCCGGGGCATCCGCATGACCGGCGCCGACGTCTTGAAGGCCGCCGACCAGGTGGTGGCCCAGGCGTGCGTCCAGGCCGGAATCGAGCCGCACGAGGTCGCCTACACCATCGGCACCGGCTACGGCCGTTACCGCGTGGCGACCGGCGACGACCAGGTGACCGAGATCTCCTGCCACGCCAAGGGTGCGGTGCATCTGTTTCCCGGTACCCGCACGATCCTCGACATCGGCGGCCAGGACACCAAGGGGATCCGCACCAACGCGCGCGGCGAGGTCGTGGACTTCTGCATGAACGACAAGTGCGCCGCCGGGACCGGACGCTTCCTCGCGGCGGCGGCCGAAGTGATGGGGCTCGAAGTCGAGGAGATCGGCGCGCTCTCGCTGGAGGCGACCGAATCGATCAAGATCACCAACGTCTGCACGGTGTTCGTGGAGAGCGAGATCCTCAACCAGCTCAGCCGCGGCCGCAAGCGCCAGGACATCCTGGCGGGCGTGCACCGCTCGATCGCCGGGCGCAGCGCCTCGCTGCTGCGCCGCGTCACGGTCGAGTCCGAACTCACCTTCACGGGCGGCGTGGCCCGCAACCCCGGAATGGTCAAGGCGGTGGAAGAACGCTTGCAGGTCAAGGTGAACGCCGGCGAAGACAGCCAGTACATGGGCGCGCTCGGAGCCGCGCTCTTCGCGCTGGAGCGCGAACTTGCCGGCGCCCGCAGGCAGGAGGCCGCGCAATGAGCTTCGTCGCCGGAGTGGACATCGGCTCGCGGATGACCAAGGCGGTGCTGATCGGAGCCGACCTCGGCGCCGCCGACGACGACAAGGGGATCGTCGGCCGGTGCAGCGTGTTGACCCGCTTCGACCTCGCCGCGGCCGCCGAGAACGCCTTGCTCGGGGCCGTGGCCGCGGCTGGAGGGCAACGGCACCAGGTTCTCTACCTGGCCGCCACCGGCTATGGCCGCTACCTCGCCGCCGAGCGCGACATCCAGATCACCGAGATCACCTGCCACGCGCGCGGCGCCATCGCGCTCATGCCCGAGGTGCGGAGCCTGCTCGACGTCGGCGCCCAGAACGCCCGCGCGATCCGTTTGCTGCCGAGCGGCCGCGTGGTCAGTTTCCGCATGAACGACAAGTGCGCGTCCGGCGCGGGGCGCTTCGTCGAGCGCGTGTCGAAAGCGCTCGAGATCGAGCTCGAGCAAGTCGGGCCGCTGGGGCTGCAGGCCAACGCGCCTTGCGAGATCTCCTCGATCTGCGCCGTGCTCGCCGAGAGCGAGGTCATCAACCACGTCACCAACGGCGAGAGCATCCCCAACATCCTGCAGGGAACGCACGAGTCGATTTCCGATCGTCTGGCGAGCCTGGTGCGCCAGGTCGGGCTCGAAGAGCCCTTCGGCCTGACCGGCGGCGTGGCCAACAACCAGGCGCTGGTGCACGCGCTGGAGAAGCGGCTCGAAGTCCCGGTCCGGCTGCACGAACTGTCGGAATACGCCGGCGCGCTCGGAGCGGCGCTCCTCGGCCGGCAGCGGCTCCACAATGCCAGGGCGGTCCAGTTCGCCTAGGGCCATGCAGATGGCCCGGTCGCAACAGGTCCTGGTCACCGGCGGCAGCGGCGGGATCGGGGCTGCGATCGTGCGGCGTTTCGTCGGCGACGGCCACCCCGTGGTCTTCACCCACTGCGGCGAGGCTGCGCTGGCCGCCGCGCTCGAAGCCGCGCTCGTCGGCGAGGTGCGCGCCGTCGAGAGCGATACCGGAGACGCCCGGGCCGTCGAGGCCCTGCACGCCGAGATCCGGCCGCACATCCTCGTCTGCTGCGCGGGCATCGCGCGCGACCGGATGATCTGGAAACAGCCGGTCGCCGATTTCGACGCGGTGCTCGGCGTCAATCTGCGCGGCGCCTGGTTGCAGGTGCGCGCCGCTGCGCCGGCGATGCGCGCGGCCGGCTGGGGCCGGATCGTCTTGATCGGTTCCATCAACGGCAGCCGCGGCAAGGCCGGGCAGACCGCCTACGCGGCCAGCAAGGCCGGATTGATCGGGCTCGCGCGCAGCGCCGCGCGCGAACTCGGCCCCCAGGGCGTCACCGTGAACGTGATCGAACCCGGCTGGGTCGACACCCCCATGACCCGCGCCGCGCCGCACGAATTCCAAGCCGCCGCGCGCGCCGAATCGCTCACCGGCAGGCTGAGCCTGCCCGAAGACGTCGCCGCCGCCTGCGCCTTCCTCGCCAGCCCCGAGGCCGGCCAGATCACCGGCCAGGTCCTGCGCGTCGACGGCGGCCAGAGTCTCAGCTGAGTCGCAAGTTCGAGTCTTGCTCGGGGAGCCACCAATCACCGAGGCAGGTCCGAGAGCCGGGCTGACGTGAGCCCCGCGATCCGGGCCACCCGGGATGGTGCATCGGAGCCACAATGGAGGGCAGCCAGATGCAGAAAAAGCGCGACACGGAAGAACAAATCGTGCGGATCCTCGGCAAAGCCGAGGCGGGCGTGAAGATCGAAGAGCTGACGCGGAAGTACGGCGTCAGTCGAAACACGATTTACCGCTGGCGAGCGAAGTACGGCGGTCTGGAGATCAGCGACCTGCGTCGGCTGAAGGAGCTGGCCGCGGAGCGGCCACGCTTCGGCTACCGGCGCCTGCACGTACTACTGGTCCGCGAAGGCTGGCAGATCCATCGCAAGCGGGTACTCCGGATCTACCAGGAGCTGGGACTGCAAGTGCGGCGCAAGAAGCGCAAGCAGGTCTCGCGTGCCTCTCGAAGACCGAAGGAAGTGCCGACGCTTCGCAGCGAGTCGTGGTCGATGGACGCCGGCGTGTCGCTGGCGGCGCCTCGGATGATCCGTGCGCTGGAGCGCGCGATCGAGGAGCGTGGTCAGCCGCGCCGGCTGACGATGGACAACGGTCCGGAATTCACAAGCCGGGCGCTGGACGCCTGGGCGTACCAGCGCGGCATCGAGCTGCACTTCATCCGGCCCG
>DASWJW010000208.1:0-8329 GCA_036396955.1 Planctomycetota bacterium | reverse complement strand
GACGCTGGTCAAGCACCTCAAGTCGAACGCCGTCTGCCTGGTCCACCGTGGCATGCTGGTCGGCGCCGGCGCGGGGCAGATGAGCCGGGTCGACAGCGCACGGCTCGCGGTGGAGAAAGCCGGCGCGCGCGCACTCGGTGCGGTGGCGGGAAGCGACGCCTTCTTCCCCTTCCCCGACGGCGTCGAGACGCTCGCCGCCGCGGGCGTGGTGGCGGTGGTCCAGCCCGGCGGGAGCATGAAGGACGCCGACGTCACCGCCGCGGCGGACGCGAATGGCATGGCGATGGTGCACACCGGCGTGCGCCACTTCCGCCACTAGGCCATGCCGGGTGGTCCGCGGGCCTGCGACCTGTGCGGCGCGCCGCCGCGGCGGCAGGCTCCGCGCTGGCCGGAAGCGGCCGCCGCTTCGGGGGCTGCGGACTACGTGACGTGCCTTGACTGCGGGCTAGTGTTCGCCAGCCCCTTGCCGGGCGACGGCGACCTGTCCGCGTTCCACCGCCAGCAGTACGCCGGCGGCAACACGCCGTCGCGCTTGCAGGCCATGCGGCCGGAATGGGCCGAGGAGCGGCAGTACCGCGCCAAGTACCAGGAGTGGGCGCGGACGTGGCTCGCCGAGCGCGCCGCCGCGCGCCGCGGTGCGGCAGCGGCCACTGTGCCGTGCCGCATGCTCGAGATCGGTTGTGCGGCCGGCGGCATGCTGCTCGCCGCCCGCGATCTCGGCATGGCGGCCGTGGGCGTGGAAGTCAGCGCGGAGGCCGCGCGCTTCGGGCGCGCCACGCACGGGCTGGACATCCGGGTCGGCGAGCTCGCCGACCTCGGCCTGCCGGCGGCCGCTTTCGGACTGGTGGTGCTTTACGACCTGATCGAGCATGTCCAAAGCCCCTCGGCGCTGCTGCAGGAGTGCCGCCGGCTGACGGTGCCAGGGGGCGTGATGGCCATCCATACCGTCAACGTCGACTCGGCGACCGCCGAGCGGGCGGGGTCGGACTTCTACCTGGCAGACACCGGTGGTGGGCACGCCACCCTGTTCACCGCCGAGCACCTTTCCGCTTTCCTTCGCAAGGCCGGCTTTGTGCCCTATTCGGTCCATACACACGGCTACCGCATCGTGCAGAGCGAAGCCGACCGAGCCCGGATGGGCTGGCGGCGGCGTTTCGTTCGGCTGGCCGAGAACCTGGGCAACGCCCAGGTGAAGCGGCGCGGCCGTGGGCACTTCCTGGCCTTGGATGCCCGCGCCGGGGCCTATAATCCGGAAGAGCTATAGTGGAATAAGGTATACCAACAAAGGTATAGTGGCCGGATGAGCTTGGATGGCGTCCTTCTCGCCCTGCTCCGAGAACCTGGGAGCGGCTACGACCTGCATGGTCGTCTGGAGAGTCAGTTGCCCCATGCCTGGACGGGGGAGTTGAGCCAGATCTACACCTGCCTCCGGCGGCTCGAGCAAGAAGGTGCCCTGCAAGTCGCCGCCGTTGCCTCGCGCTCAGGCCCGCCGCGGCGGGTGCACCGCCGGACTCCCGCGGGCACGCGCCGGCTCCGGGACTGGGTGGCGGATGGACCCGAACTCGGCAAGCTGCGCGAGCCCCATCTGGCCCAGGTCGCGGCGCTCGGCGAACTCGGAACGGCAGCGGAACGTGCTGCCTTCCTCGAACGGCTGACGGTCGCGCTCAGCGAGCGCCTCGATGGCCTCGAAGACTTGGAGCACAGGGATTTCGACGGCTTGCCCGCGGACTTCGCCACGCCGCGTTTCCACGCGTGGCTCGCGTTGCGGATCGCGCTCCGCACCTTGCGCGCCCAGTTGCTCGCGTGCGAAGAGGCTTTGGCGCTCGTGCGTGAGCGTGGGCCGGCGGCGGGCTAGACTGCGGCAATGGCCGCGACCGACTTCAAGTGCGAGCTTTCCTGGAGTGCGAGCCGCGCGCGCGAATTCGCGCGCTGCAAGCGGGAGAATTGGTACGCGCGCTACGGCTCGTGGGGCTGGTGGACCGAGCGCCCGGCGGGCGAGAAGGTCCAGTTCGCCATCCTCAAGAACCTCTCCAGCTTGCCCGCGTTCGCCGGCACCTGCATGCACGAGGCGATCGAGCGCTGGTTCGAGCTCAAGCGCGGTGGCACCGCGATGACCGCCGACGAACTGTACGAAGACGCGCGCGAGCGGTTCCGCGCCGGCTGGCGGCAGTCGGCGGGCCAGGAGTGGATGCGCCGGCCGAGCAAGGTCGTCCACTTGGAAGAGCACCAGTACGGCGTCGACATGCCCGCCGAACGGCTCGGCGCGGTCAACGAACTGCTGCAGCGCTGCGCCAGGTACTTCTGCGAATCGCGCGAGCTCGCCCCGGTGCGCGACAGCCTGCCCGAGGACTGGTTGAGCGTCGAAGCGCTCGATTCCTACATGTTCCTGGGCGCCAAGGTCTACGCGGTGCCCGACTTCGCCGCGCGCGTCGGCGAAGAAATCCACATCTGGGACTGGAAGACCGGCAAGCCGCGCGAGGCGGACGAATTCCAGCTCAACACCTATGCGCTGTACGCCTGCGAGCGCTGGAGCGCCGACCCCGAGGCCATCGTGCTGCACGCCGCCTACCTGGGCGCGGGCGAGGTGCGCAGCAAGCCGGTCGACATCGACAAGCTCTCGACCGTGCAGGACCGCATGTCCGAGAGCGTCCGCGAAATGCTCGACCTCCACTACGATCCGGACCAGGACGAAGTGGTGATGGCGAACTGGCCGACCAGCGGCGCCCCGCAGGCCTGCCCGGGCTGCCGCTTCCGCGCGGTCTGCGAAGAAGGCTCGCCGCTGACCTAGACGGAAGCGCGCGACTCCGCCGCCAGCGCCGCGGGCAGGGCTTGCGCGAGTTTGCGGTACTGCGCGGGCGAGTTGTAGTCCTGCGCGCTGATGCGGATCAGCCGCTTGGGCGGCGCCGGCCAGGGGATCACGGGCACCTGGATGCGGTGGTCCGCGATCAGCCGGTCTTGCAGCGGGTCCTCGTAGAGCGGACTGCCGCCGGGCCCGGCCGCACCGTCGGGCAACGGCACCGCGGCCATGGAGCCGAGCATCGAATCGGGAACGGGCGGCGGCACCTGCAACGCTTCGCAAAGGATGTCGCGAGCTTGCAGCGCGAGCCGGTGATTGCGCTGGCGCAGCTCCATCAAGCCGCCGGGGTGCAGCGCGGCGAGGAACTCGATCGCCGCCGGCAAGGCCAGGAAGCTGGTGGGATCGTCGGTGCCGGTCCAGTCGAACAGGTCGTGGAAGCGCGTGTCGCTCAAACCCGCCCGGTTGTAGCCGTGGCTGATGGTGGTGGGCATCAAGTCGGCCTGGCGGTCGGCGCGCGCCCACAGCAGCGCGGTGCCTTTGGGCGCGCACAGCCACTTGTGGCAATTACCGGTGTACCACGACGCGCCCATTGCTTCGAGCGTGAGCGGCAGCATGCCTGGCGCGTGCGCGCCGTCGACCAGCAGATCGATGCCGCGCTCGCGCAGTTCGAGGGCGAGTTCCCGGACCGGCAGCACCATCGCGGTCTGGCTGGTGACGTGGTCGACCAGCACCAGACGGGTGCGCGCGGTGGTCCGGCCGAGGATCGCTTCGAGCACCTGTTCGGCTCCGCGCAGCGGAAACGGCAGCGGCGCGACGACCACGCATGCGCCGCTGCGGTTGGCGACGTAGTCGAGCGCGTTGCGGCAGGCGTTGTACTCGTGGTCGGTGACCAGCAGCTCGTCGCCGGGCTCGAATTGCCGCGAGCGGAGGACCGCGTTCACGCCGGTGGTCGCGTTGCGCACGAAGGCGAGGTTGGCGGGTTCGGCGCACACCACTTCGGCCAGGGCTACGCGCGCTGCGTGCAGCAGGCCGGGGAGTTCGCGCACCATGAAGCGCACCGGTTCGGCTTCCATGCGCTGGCGCAGTTCGTCCTGCGCGGCGAGGACCGGCCGCGGGCACGAGCCGAAGGAACCGTGGTTGAGAAAGGTGGTGTTTTCTTCGAGAAGCCAGGGCGACGCGTTCACGCGGCGCAGTCTAACTGGCCGTCGGATCGCCGCCGGGGCGGACCTCGGTGGCCGGTCCGCTCTTCCACTTGGCGAGGATCTGGCTCATGACCTTCTCGAAGTCCCCGGGTAGCTCGGCGAGATCGACTTGGCCGCACTCGCGGTAGATGCGCTCGAACTGCTTGAAGTAGACCTTGCAGACCGGGCACATCCACAGATGGAAGCGGATCTGCAGCGACGCGAACCAGCCCAGCCGGCCCTCGATGTGGTCGCTCAAGGTCGCGACCAGCTGATTGCAGCGCACCATCATGCTCATCGATTCTCTCCCAGTCTGCCGTCGGCGCAACGGCGCACGGACTGGCGGGCGCGGTGCACGATCTGGCGGAGGTTGGCGTTGCTCAAGTCGAGAAGGTCGGCGGCTTCCTGGGAAGACAGGCCTTCGACGGTGCGCAGCAAGAGCGCTTCGCGCTGGCCGTGCGGCAGGTCGTCGATGCAGCGCTGGACGACGGCCAGCACTTCCGCGTTTTCGTCCCAGGGCGCGAAGGTGACGTCTTTTTTCCAGCCACCGTCGGGCCGGAAGCCGCTCAGCTCGGGGTCGTCGCCCGAGACGTAGCGCTCGCGCCCGGCGCGGCGCATCGAATCGAAGATCTTGTGGCGCAGGATCCCGTACATCCAGGCGCGCAGCGACACGCGGCCGTCGTAGCCGTCGGCCGAACCGAGCGCCGCCAGTAA
Organism: Planctomycetota bacterium; assembly: GCA_036396955.1. Classification (GTDB taxonomy): domain Bacteria; phylum Planctomycetota; class UBA1135; order UBA1135; family UBA1135; genus DASWJW01. The sequence goes on along the minus strand of DASWJW010000208.1, from coordinate 3,637 downwards.
GGTCTCCTGGACCACGTCTTCGGCGCGCTGGGGATCGCCGAGCATCCGCCTGGAAAAACCGAGCATTTCGGGGCCCAGTTCCCGGAGCAGTTCCTCGGCCGTCGCCTCGTCCCGGGCCACCAAGCGCGCGGCGCGGACCAGGTCGGCGGAGTGGATCTCTGCCATGCCGTCGTCAGGCGGATGCGAACGCCGGCCGCCGGCTCTCCAGCAGGCTCGACAGGCCTTCGAGGGCGTCGGGATGCCCGAAGACCTCTTGCAGAAGATCGAGCTCGAGCTGGAGGCCGGCCGCGAGGGGGAGTGCGGCGCCGGCGTCGATCAGCCGTTCGGCGAGTCGCAGCGCGTGCTCCGATTTCTGGGCCATCCGCTGGACGGCCTTGTCGAGCGCGGCGTCGCCGTCCGTGTCCGCCTGGCCGGAGAGGATCTGGTCGACCGAGTGCGCGTCGAAGAAGTCCCACACTCTCTTCCATGAAGCGGCGAGCGGCGCCGCCGGTGCGGTGCGCTCGGCCACGGCGCCTTTGGACGCCTGCCGCTGGCAGGCGGCGTCGAGGTCGGCGAAAGTCGCGAGCTGGTCGGCGAGGCCGATCTCGACGGCCTGCTTGGCACCCAGGATCTGGCCGGTGTACACGAGGAACTTGGCGAGCGGCTCGCCGATGCGCCGCGCCAGGCGCTGCGTGCCGCCCAGGCCGGGAACGATGCCGATGCCCGTTTCGGGAAAGCCGAAGCTCGCCTTGGGGCTGGCGACGATCCAGTCGCAAGCGATGGCGAGTTCGGCGCCGCCGCCGAGCGCGAGCCCTTGCACGCGCGCCACGCAAGCCTCGGCGCCGTTCGAGAGCGCATGGAGCAGCGCGTGGCCGTCTTCGGTGAATTCCTGGATCTTGGGGAAGGTCCCGGCCTTGAGGTTGTCGACGAAGAACTTGATGTCCGCGCCGGCGACGAAGGCCTTGCCGCTGCCGCCGATCACCAGCGGCTTGCCGAGCCCGCGCGCGATGGCGATCGCGCCGGCGAGCTGCTTGCCGACCGCGGGGTTGAGCGCGTTCATCGCGTCGGGGCGGTTGATCCACACGCCGGTGAGCGCGCCGCGGTCCTCCACGGCGACCAGGCGGATCGGGATTCCGCCGGCCGGCGCCGCGGTGAGGAGCGCGGGCAACTCGAGCCCGTACGGCGCGAGCGCGGCGCGCGCGAGTTCGCGGCCGCGCTCGACGCCCGTGCGGTTAAGAAGATCGAAGGGGCCTTTCGACCAGCGCAAGCCGACGCGCGCGCCGATGTCGGTGTCCTCGACCGAGGCGACGCCTTCGTCGACCAGCTTGGCGGCGATGTAGAACGTGATGCCGAGCAGGCGGTCGATCACCGCCTGGGACCGCGCGGGATCGGGCCCGGCGCCGCCGAGCTCCCAGTTGCGGCCCGCGTCGACCTGGTCGCAGAGCCGCTGCGCCGGGGCGTAGAAAGCGTGCAATTTGCGGCCGAGCGTGTCGGCGGCGTGGCGCGCGATGGCGACACCGGTGACGTTCATCAGCTCGAAGGGCCCCATGCCGATCCGGAAGCCCTGCTTGGCCGCCGCTTCGATTGTGGGGATGTCGGCGACGCCTTCTTCGAGCAGGCGCACGGCCTCGTTGAGCCAGGGCACGAAATAGCGGTTGACCACGAAGCCCGGCGCGTCGGCGCTACGGATCGGCGTCTTGCCGATGGCTTCTTGCACGGCCCACGCGGCGTCGAAGGCGGCGGGGTCGGTGCCGGCGTGGCCGATCACTTCGACCAGGCGGTTCTTTGCCGGGTGGAAGAAGTAGTGCAGACCGAGCACGCGTTCGGGGTGGGAGGTGACTCCGGCGAGGTCCTTGACGTAGAAGGACGACGTGTTGGTGCCGAGGATCGCGTCCGTGCGGCACACCGCGCCGAGGCGCCGGAAGACGTCGCGCTTGACGTCGAGATCCTCGAACACCGCTTCGATCACCAGGTCCGCCGCGGACAGCTCGTCCCAGTCGCTGGTGCCGTGGACGCGGCCGAGGATCGCTTCGACCTGATCGGGCTTGAACAAGCGTCGCTCGACACCTTGCTGCAGCACGCTCTTGATGATCCCAACGCCGCGGGCGACGCGTTCGTCGTCCACGTCGACGAGGATCACCGGATAGCCTTCGGTGGCGATCTTCTGGGCGATTCCGGAACCCATGTTCCCGGCGCCGATCACGGCGATCTTCTGGATGGAGTAGGGACTCATCGCGTTGCGCGTGCTGTAGGGATGGGGGCGGGGCGGCGGCCGCCGCGATCGCGGGGCCGCTCGGCCGCGAATCGGGCGGATTGTAGCTCCGGCCTTCGCGGCGGCGGGCCCTACACTCGGCGCCGCATGATCCGTCTCGCGCAGGTCCGCAAGAGCTTCGCCGCCGCCGAAGGCGAAGCGCCGTTGCTGGAGATCGGCGCTTTGCGGATCGAAGCCGGCGAATGCGTCGCCCTGCTCGGCGCGAGCGGTTCGGGGAAGACCACGCTGCTCAACCTCGTTTCGGGGCTGGTGCTGCCCGACGCCGGCCTGGTCGAAGTCGAAGGCGTGGCGGTGAACGCGCTGTCCGAGCCGCTGCGCGACCGCTTCCGTGCGCGCACCATCGGCTACGTGTTCCAGTCCTTCCACTTGCTCGAAGGCTTCAGCGCGCTCGAGAACGTCGAACTCGGCGCCGCGTTCACCGGCCGCCGCGTCGAGCCGGGGCGGGCAAAGACCCTGCTCGAGGCCGTGGGGCTCGGGCACCGCTTGAAGCACCAGCCGAGCCAGCTCTCGGTGGGACAGCAGAGCCGCGTGGCGTTCGCGCGCGCGCTGGTCAACCGGCCCAAGGTGCTGCTCGCCGACGAGCCGACCGGAAGCCTCGACCGGGCCACCGGCGCGACGGTGCTCGCGTTGCTGCTCGAAACCGCGCGGGCCGAAGGCGTGACGCTGCTCTGCGCCACGCACGACGCCGGCGTCGCCGCGGCGCTCGACCGCAGCATCGTGGTCGAGGAGCTGTCGTGAACGCACCGCGCCTCGTGTTGCGCAACTTGCGCCGGCGCCCGCTCGCCAGCGTGCTGACCAGTCTGTCGGTCGCGCTCGGCGTGGCGCTGTACCTGGCGATCGGCGGCCTGCGCCGCGCGGCCGAAGACGGCTTCGAGCGCTCGGCGGCGATCTGCGACCTGGTGGTCGGCGCCAAGGGCTCGCGGACCGACCTGGTGCTCAACGCGCTGTACCACATGGGCAGCGGCCCCGGCAACTTGCCCTTCGCGGTGTTCGAAGAGCTCGACGTGCGGCCGGGCTTGCGCTGGGCGCTGCCGATGGCCGTCGGCGACAGCTACGCCGGCCGGCGCATCGTGGGCGTGACCGACACCTTATTCGAGAAGCTCGAACTGCCGCAGGACTACGGCAAGCTGCGCTTTGCTGCCGGAGGACCGTTCCAGCACTCGTCGGCGGCGTTGATCGCGCTGCACCAGGAGCTCGAAGAGCACCTTGCGCACGACGCGGACGGCGGAGCGGAGGAGCCCGCGCTCGACGTCGCTTTCGTGGCCGTCGTGGGCGCCGAAGCTGCGCGCCACGCGGGGCTCGGAGTCGGCGCGCGCTTCGTTCCGGTGCACGACGTGCAGGGCGGCCCCGGGGCCAAGCGGCACGAAGAGGCCGCCATGGAAGTGG
>DASWJW010000207.1:0-9766 GCA_036396955.1 Planctomycetota bacterium | reverse complement strand
CGCTCGCGCCCGAGGTAGGCGGCGGCCAGCCGGCGCAGCTCGCCGTAGACCAGCGGGAAGAGCTGTTCGGCCGCGTCTTCCTCGCCCGCGCGCACGCGCGAGAGGATCTTGGTCACCTGAGTGTCGGGTGGAGCCATGGCGGTTCGAGTCATGGGAATTGTAGGGGACCGTCCTGGGTGTACCGGTTCGGACAGTTCCTGTGGTAAACGCGATCCGGGACCAATTCGTCGCAAATCGGTGCATCCGGGGGGCCAGTGAGGGAGCCGCTCGGCGCCCTGCGCGGATCGGACATGCGGCGAGACCGTCGCGCGGAACACCAAGCAACAAGCCCATCACAAAGCCAAACATGAAAACCCTCATCCCCTTCCTCGCGGCCGGCTTCGCCGTCCTTCTCCTGGCGTCGGCTCCGGCCTCGGCCAGCATCTTGCTCCGCAACGACCAGGACGTCTTCTGGGACGCGTCCGGGTCCATCGGTCAGACCAGCTTCAAGGCCAAGTACAAGGAGTCGCCCGAGAACGGCCGGATCGACCAGACCCTCGAGGTCGAACTCCAGAATGCCCCGCGCGGCGTCCAGGTCTTCCTCTCCATCAACGGCGCCACCATTGGCTCGATGGTCACCGACGCGACGGGCCGCGGAGTGTTCCGTCTCGACCGCTTCGGCGTGATGCCGGACGCGAACGGCCGGCCCGACGGCGCACGCATCGAAACGGGCGACGTGATCCGCCTGTTCCGGGGCAACGCGGGACTCGAAGGCAGCTTCGTGCCGCGGCCCTGAAGACGGGGAAAGGAAAGTGGGACGGCCCGGCGAACCAGGGTTCGCCGGGCCGTATTTCGTTGCTCGTTCATGTCGTGGCTTGGACAAAGGCCTTTTTTTGGACCAGAATGACGGCGAATAGCCTGTTTTTGCGTGCTGATTGATGCGGGCAGGTCGTTCGCACCACGCGGCGTTCGGGCCCCCTGGAACGTACCGGAAGTTCGCGCGGTGCACAGTCTCCCGCGAGTAGGGGAAAAAGAGCTCTTGAGCAACTAGACGCGAAAGGGAACCCGCCTCGTGCGGAGCTTGGCTCCAAGCGAGGCGGTATTCGTGCCCACGCGTCTTTACGGACTGACTTTGTCAGCCCGAACGGCATTGAGGAGGGGTTTGAACCTCAGCCGTGGCCTGGCAACAGGCTTTGGGGTTGGGTCCGGGGACCTCGCAAGAGGCCTCGGGCCCTTTGCCCTCCAAATCCGTTCGCGACCCCGTTTCCGGATCCGGCCCCGAAGTCGAAGCGCGGCGCCTGTCTATCCTCGGGCAATGGAGATTCCCGCAGGCGCCACGGACGTGCATGTCCATATCCAGCCGTGGGCCCAGCTGCTCCCGCCCGTCGCGGCGGCGATGACCGCTGGCCGTCGCGACCTGGATCAGGTCGAGCGCTTCCAAGGCGATCCCGCGGCCTTTCTCGCCTGGCTCGACACGCAGGGCGTGTACCGCGTGGGTCTGGTCAACTACCCGGCGCCGACCATCATGGGGTTCGATCAGTCGACCAACGATTTCGTCGCCGCCTACCGCGACCGCTGCCCCGAGCGTTTCCTGGCCTGGGGCGGACTGGATCCGTCGCTCGTGCCCGATGCCGGCAAGGAAGTCGAGCGCTTGCTGTTCGAGCTGCGGCTCGACGGCCTGAAGGTGCACCCGCCGCACCAAGGATTCGCACCCAACGCCTATCTCGACGGCCTCGACGCCCTGCGCACCTTGTATAGGCTATGCCAGGAGCACCAGGTGCCGGTGATGGTCCACACCGGGACAAGCGTCTTTCCGGGCGCGCGCAGCCGGCTCGGTGACCCCATGCTCTGCGACGACGTGGCGGTCGACTTCCCCGAGCTGCGACTCGTGCTCGCCCACTGCGGCCGGCCCCTTTGGTACGAAGAGGCCTTCTTCGTGGCGCGGCGGCACCGCAACGTCTGGGTCGACTTGTCGGGCATCCCGCCGCGGCAGATCCCCGAACGCTTGCCGCGGATCGAAATGCTGGCCGACAAGGTGCTTTGGGGCACCGATTGGCCCAGTCCGGGGGTCCGGAACATGCGGGCGAACCTCGATGAATTCTTGGCGCTCCCGGGATTGTCCTCGGAGTTCAAGCGCAAAGTCCTGGTGGACAACCCTTTGCGGCTCTTCCCCGGATCCAGGGCGAAATCATGAGGGGCCGCCGGAATACTTGTCGCATATAAAGCACTGGCAGCCGGTCCGCACCGAACGGTCGGCCGTCATCCCCGAATCATGCGACTAAAGCTCCGTCACGTCCTGTTGGCCGCGCTCGCGCTGGCCGCCGGCGCGCCGCTCCTGGCCGGCCCCGCCTTCTTCACTCACGTCAAGCGGGAATGGCGTACGCGAGACCTCGACCGCCCGCAAATCGATGCCCGCTACGTCGAGTATCCCGGCCACCAGATCATCGAACAGCGCTTCCGGGTCGGAGCCGACGGCCTGCCGCCGAACATCCAGTTGTCCGTGGTCGTCAACGGGCGGCCGCTGTTCGCGATCCCTTCGGATCCAAGCGGCGGGTGCGACTTCCGGCTCACCCTCTTCTCGCCGATGGTCAAGTACCAGGACGAGATCGGCCGACCCGCGCGCGAGCGGCGGATCGACGCGGGCCATGAGATCCGGCTGGTGAACGTGGCGCTGGGAATCAACCGCGTGGGCTGGTTCGAGGACCTCGGCCTCACTTTCGGCGCCTAGCAGGAGAGCCGCTAGTCCTCGGAGCCGGCAGGCTGGGTGCGCAGCGCACGGGCGAGCATCGCCTCCACTCCTTCGCGCAGCGGATCGCCGGCGGGGAGTCGGGCGCGGCACCAGCTCCAGGCTTCTTCGAGCGGCGCGAGCGCGCCCGCCGCATTGTCGGAGTCGAGCCGCAGTTCGCCAAGGAAGAGCAGCCGGTCGGCCAGCAACCGCGGGTCGGAGCCGGCCTTGCGGAGGTCTTCGATCAAGGGCAGCAACTCGGCTTCCGCGCGCGCGAGTTGGCCCGCCGCGTGCAGCACCGAAACAAGGTTGGTGCGCGTGTGCACCCGCCGCGGGTGGGCCGGCTCCAGGCGCACGGCGTAGATCGCCAGCGCCTCTTCGAGAAGTTCGACCGCCTGGTCCCAATCCTCGCGCACGAAAGCCAGGTTGGCGAGATCGTTGAGCGTGGTGGCAATGTCTGGGTGGGTGGCGTCCAGCGTGCCGCGTTCCATCTCCAGCGCGGTCCGCAATTCCTGCTCGGCCTCGTTGAAGCGGTCGAGGTCGATCAGGACCATGCCCAGAGTGGCGTGGTTGGCCGCAAGCTCGGGGTGCGCGGTTCCGCCGAACAGCCGGACTTCTTCTTCGATCGCCTGGCGCAGCAGGGCTTCGGCTTCGTCGAAGCGGCCGAGTTCGGCGTAGGTGTTGGCGAGCCCGTTCTGGAAGTGGGGGTTCTCCGGAACCACTTTCCAGGCGAGCTCGTGCAGCTCGAGCGCGTCCTGGGTGCGGCCGAGTTCGCGCAGCGCCATGCCCAGGTAGTTGGCGGCGGCCGCGGTTTGCGGGTCGTTTCTGCCGTACAAGTCCAAGTGCAGCTCCCAGGCACGGCGCAGCATGGATTCGGCGAGTTCGTAGCGGCCGCGATAGTGGTGGACGCTGCCCAGCGCGACCAGGGTCTCGGCGACGTGCGGATCGCGCGGCCCGTAGCGCTGCTCGTAGAAAGCGAGCGAGTTCTGCAGCAAGTCCTCCGCTTCGGCATACGAGCCCAGGTTGCGGTGCACGCGGCCCAGCAAGGTCTCGAGCGCCGCATGCGAGGCCGGAGTGCGCTCGCGTTCCAAACGCCGCCGGCCCTGATCGAGCATGGCGTCGACGGGAATGATGGTGGCGCCGTCCGCCGGCCGGACCACGTTGGTGCGGAACAGGTCGACCAGGAATTCGGTGAGATCGCGCGAAGTCGCCAGTTCCTCGGACGTGCGCTGGGCCTTGACGCCGGCATAGACGCCGGCGAACAGGAGCGCGGCGAGCGCGAACAAGCTCGCGGTCGTGCCGACGGGGTGCCGGCGCAGCGTCATGGCGGCCAGATAGCCGAGCGACTCGCCGCGCGCCCGGACCGGAAGGCCGCGCAAGTGCCGGTCGACGTCCTGGCCCAGTTCCGAGGCCGAGGAGTAGCGCCGCTCGGGCTCGCGGCGGAGCGCCATGGCGACCACGTTGTCGAGGTCGCCGCGCAGCTGCCGCGCCAGCGCTTCGGGCCGGGTGCCTCGCCGTGCCGCGAGTTCGCCCGCGGTTGCGACCACGTCCTCGGTGCCGCTGGAGCGCGGTTCGACGCGCGGCTCGAGGACGATGCGGCTGGGACGTTCGGGCGCTTCTTCGCGCAGGACGCGCTCGACCTCGGCGCGCAGCCGGCTGTGGAACCGGAACGGCCGGTGACCGGTGAGCAGCCCGAAGAGCATCACGCCCAGGCTGTAGACGTCGCTCGCGGTGGTCGCCGCTTCGCCACGCACCTGCTCCGGGCTCGCGTATTCGGGAGTCATCGGCAGGTCGCCCGCCTCGGTGAGCGTCGACAGCGACGGCGTGCCGTCCGGGTCGAGGATCTTGGCGATGCCGAAATCGAGCAGCTTGGGGACGCCATCGGGCGTGACCAGGACGTTGGAGGGCTTGAGATCGCGGTGCACCACCAGGTTGCGGTGGGCGTGGTGGACGGCCTCGCATACGGTGCGGAACAGCGCGATCCGATCGCGCGTCCCGAGCTTGCGCTCGTCGCACCAGCGGTTGATGGGTTCGCCCGCGATGAATTCCATCACCAGGAACGGGCGGCCGTCCTCGGCCATGCCGGCGTCGAGGAAGCGCGCGATGTTGGGATGGTCGAGGCTGGCCAGGCTGCGCCTCTCGATCGCAAAGCGCCGCAGGACCTGTGCGCGCGCAGCGCCTCCGCGGATGAATTTGATGGCGACCTTGTCGCAGTCGGCGTGCGTCGCCGGGCTGGTGGGCGCCGCCGCCCAGACCGTGCCCATGCCGCCGGATGCGATGCGCTCGAGCAGCCGCCACTCGCCCATGACCATGCCGCTCTTCAGACCGTCGTTCTCGTCCTCGGCCAGCTCGGCGAAGGACTGGAAGGCCGGCGCGTCCCAGAAAGTGGGCGCTTCGTCCTCGGCGGCGAGCAGCGATTCGACTTCTTGGCGCAGCGCCTGGTCGGCTCCGCATTCGGCGGTCAAGAAGGCCGCGCGCGCGGCAGCGGGGAGCTCGGCGGCCTGGTCGAAGACGCGCTTGACCGCCTCCCATGCGGTGTTGCTCATTCGGCCGGCTCCGCTCCGGGAGCCGCTTGCTTGCCGCTCATCTCGCGCTGCAGCCAGGCGCGGGAGTGCCGCCATTGGCGCGCGACCGTCGCCCGCGAGACCTGCATGATCTCGGCAGTCTCTTCGAGCGTGCAGCCGCCGAAGAAGCGCAGCTCCACGACTCGCGCGCGGCCGGCGTCCAAGCCGGCCAGCTGTTCGAGGGCCTCGTCGAGGGCGACCAGCCAGGGGTCGCGGTCCAGGGCCACGGGCACGGCTTCGGCGAGCGGCACGCGCCGCGCGCCGCCCCCGCGCTTGGCCGCGGCGCGGGCCCGCGCATGGTCGACGAGCGCATGGCGCATGGCGCGCGCCGCGAGCGCAAGCGCGTGCCGGCGGTCGGCCGGCGTCCTCGCGCCGCGGGTGGCCACCCGCAGCCAGGCCTCGTTGACCAGGGCCGTCGGCTGGAGCGTGTGCCCTCGGCGCTCGCGTGCCAGGTAGGCCGCAGCGATGCGCCGCAGGTCTGCGTAGTTCTGCGTCGAGAGTTTCTCGGTGGGCGGAGCCATGGGGAGCGCGGCCGGCTTGCGGGCGCACCCTCCAGAGTAATGCGCAGCGGCTCGGGGCTGCCCCTCACGGCGCGGCCGATAGGATGCTGCGCGCATGGGCGAGCTACAGGTCACCGCCTACCAGGATGCCGAGCAGCAGCGGCACTTCATGAAGAGCCTGCTGCGGGACGTCCAGGCCCTCGAGCACCTTCTGGAGCACGGCTTGATCGAAGCGGACCGGCGCCGGGTCGGAGCCGAACAGGAGCTGTTCCTGGTCGACGCGGCCATGCGGCCCTCCTTCACCGGATCGGAAATCCAAGCGGCCGCCGGCGATCCGCATTTCACCACCGAGCTCGGCCGCTTCAACCTCGAGTTCAACCCCGACGCCTTCGATCACGGCGGCGACTGCCTGAGGAAGATCGAGGCGCAGATCCACGCGTTGCTGGCCGTGACGCAGACCACCGCCGCAAAGTGCGGCGCGCGCGGTGATGACCGGCATCCTGCCCACGCTGCGCGTCGCCGACATGGGCGAGCAGGCCATGACCGACAACCCGCGCTACCGCGCTCTGGAAGAAGCCTTCCGGAAGCTGCGCGGCGTCGACGCCTACCGCTTCCGCATCAAGGGCGTCGACGAGCTCATCCTGCAGCACCAGTCGTTCATCTTGGAGGCCTGTAACACCAGCTTCCAGGTGCATCTGCAGGTCGGCGCGGCGGAATTTCCGAGCCTCTACAACCTGGCGCAGCTCGTTTCCGCGCCGGTTCTCGCCGCCGCGGTCAACTCGCCGCTCTTGTTCGGCAAGCGCTTGTGGCAGGAAACGCGGCTGGCGCTGTTCCAGCAGTCGGTCGACACGCGCAAGGAAGAGCTGCCGCAGCGCGAGTTCCGTCCGCGAGTGAGCTTCGGCACCGACTGGGTGCGCAATTCGGTGCTCGACATCTTTCGCGAAGACATCGCGCGCTTCCGCGCCCTGCTCGGCACCGAAGCATGGGAGGACCCGTTCGAGGCCATCGAGGCTGGCCGCGCGCCGTCGCTCGACGCCTTGCGGCTCCACAACGGCACGGTCTACCGCTGGAACCGCGCCTGCTACGGAATCAGCGACGGCCGCGCGCACCTGCGAATCGAGAACCGCATTCTTCCCGCCGGTCCCACGCCGGCGGACGAAGTCGCCAACGCCGCGCTCTGGTTCGGCTTGCTGCACGGTCTGGCGGCGCGCATCGGCGACCCGGCGGATTCGTTCTCGTTCGACCAGGCCAAAGCCAATCTGCTCGCTGCCGCCCAGCAGGGCCTCGATTCGCAGATCGTCTGGATCGACGGCGAACGCCACCCGGCGCGCGAACTTCTGCTCGAACAGCTGCTGCCCATCGCCGAGGAAGGCCTGGTCGGAGCGGGGTTCGACGCCGGCGACGCCTCCCACTATCTCGGCCTTCTGCGCGCGCGCGTCGCGAGCGGGCGCACCGGTGCACGCTGGCTGCTCGACTCCTTGGCGGGCATGGACAAGAAATCGAGCGACGGCCAGCGCATGGCGGCGCTGGTGGCGGCCACCTTGAACCGTCAGGGCGGCGATCGTCCCGGCCACGAATGGGACCCGGCGCAGCTCGAGGAAGTATCGGCGACCTGGAAGGACCACTACGAGGCCGTCGGCGACTACATGTTCCGCGATCTCTTCACCGTTCACCAGGACGAGCTGGTCGACCTGGCCGCCAACGTGATGGACTGGCAGCACTTGCGCCACGTGCCGGTCGAGGACGACGACCATCACCTGGTCGGATTGGTCACGCACCGCACCCTGCTGCGCTTCTTCGCGCGCCACGACGGCGCGCAGCGCGCAGTCCCGGTGGGCCAGATCATGGAGAAGCAGGCCATCACCGTGCATCCGGAGACCCCCGCGCTCCAGGCGATCGCGCTGATGCGCGACCGCAAGTTTTCGTGCCTGCCGGTCGTCGACGCCGACAAGCGCCTGGTCGGAATGCTCTCGGAACACGACTTCATCCAGATCGCCGCCCAGCTCCTCGAACAGAAGCTCCGTGGCTGAAACCGGGGAGTTCGCGCGCGTCACCGGCCGCGTCGAGGGCGTCCCGGGTCCGCTCCTGCTGTGCGTCGGCGGCATCCACGGCAACGAACCGGCCGGACTCCACGCGCAGCGCCGCGTGCTCACCGGCCTCGCCGAGGACCGCATCCCCGTGCGCGGCACGCTGATCTGCCTGGCGGGGAACCTAGGCGCGTTGCGCAAGCGCGCGCGCTACCGCGACGCCGACCTCAACCGTATCTGGAGCCGCACTCGCGTGGCGCTGGTGCAGCGCGATGGAACCGCTGGCGCCCGGCAGGTGAGCGCCGGCCTCGGTGCCGGCCCGGTCGCCGAAGAACTGGAGCAGAAGGCGCTCCTGGACGAGATTCGGCCGGCGCTCGAAGCCGCCGCCGGCCGCCTCGCGTACTTCCTCGACTTGCACACCAGTTCGGCGGACGGCGAACCTTTCGTCTGCATCGGCGACACCTTGCGCAACCGCGCGTTTGCGAGCAACTTCCCCGCGCCGGTCATCCTGGGGCTCGAAGAACAAGTCGACGGCGCGCTGCTCGAGTTCCTCAACGACCTGGGCCTGGTCACGATCGGCGTCGAAGGCGGCCAGCACGAGGCGCCGCATTCGATCGACAGGCACGAGGCCGCGCTCTGGATCGCGCTCGCGGCCGCCGGTTTGATCGAGGAACACCCCCGCGTGGCCGCGGCGCGCGCGCTGCTCGAGTGCGCGCGCCCCGAGATCTCGGCGTTCGTGGAGATCCGCTACCGGCACGCGATCCGGCCCGAGGACAACTTCCGCATGCAGCCCGGATTCCGCAACTTCGGCCGGGTGGGGAAGAGCGAACTGCTCGCCGTGGACGTGAAGGGCGAAGTGCTGGCCTTGCGCGCCGGGCGCGTGCTGCTGCCCCTGTACCAAGGGCTCGGCGACGACGGTTTCTTCCTCGCCCGCGAAGTGCGGCCGTTCTGGCTGTGGGTCTCGCGAGTCCTGCGCCGGCTGCGCTGCGGCGGAATCGTGCACTGGCTTCCCGGCGTGCGGCGCGATCCGGACAACCCCGACGCCCGGCTGGTGGATGCGCGGGTCGCGCGCTGGTCGACCATCGAGGTCTTCCACTTGCTCGGCTTCCGGCGCAAGCGCAGCGACGGCAAGTTCCTGCGCGTCCGCCGCCGGCGCCACGACTTGCGCGCGCCGCAGCGCTACTGGCCGCCGGCCTGATCGCGGCGCAGTTCCGCGCGCCAGTCGTCTTCGAGCCGGCCGAGGCGCGCAAGCGCGCTGCTGCGCGCCGCAACGCGGGCTTCGACGTCGGCGCCGGCCGCTTGCGCACCGCCGCGCAGGTGCAGCTCGCTGCGGGCGACCACTCTTCGCAGCAGCGCGCCCGCGCGCATGGAAAGCACGCGGCGGACCACGATCCGCACCAGGAACAGGTAGACGAACACGACCAGCGCGGCGTTGAGCAGGAAGTCCACCCCGACCCAGCCGCCAGCGCCTTCCGCGCCGACCAGGCCTTCGAAGGGGCCGCCGATCTCGTCGAGCAGCATGGCCGCGGCGCGCCACACGATCCACGCTGCGAGCGCGTACACAGGCAGGTCGAGCGGCAGCCGGAACCAGCGCAGAGCGCTGCTCTCGGCGGCCCGCGGCAGATCGTGGTCGACGAGCTCCTGCCATGCCTCTTCGACTCCCGCGGCGGTGCCGGCGAACGCGTCGTCGGCGCTCGGCAGGCCGAGCGCGGTCGGCTCGCCGCAAAGGCGGGCTGCGGAGAGGCGCGCCTCGCCGAGCGCCTCGCCGTACCAGCCGCGGAACTCCTGCGGCCCCGGGAGCAGCGCATCGGTTCCGGAAAGCCGCCGTTTGCGAACGGTCTCGCGCGCCTTGTCGGCGGCGATCGACGCGCCGGCCGCTCCGGCCGCGAGCAAAGGATTGCGGCGCACGAGCAGGGCGCCGGCGCCGAGGCCCAGCGTGGACAGGCCGGCGGCCCGCAACGCCCAGCCGCC
>DASWJW010000206.1:0-5250 GCA_036396955.1 Planctomycetota bacterium | reverse complement strand
GTACGTGCGCCAGTGGATCACCTGGGGAGCGGGACCGCGCGCCTCGCAGAACATGGTGCTCGCCGCCAAGGCGCGCGCGCTGCTGCACGGGCGCTTCCACGCCACCAGCGAAGACGTGGCCGCGGTCGCGTTGCCGGTGCTGCGCCACCGCATCCTCCCCAATTTCGCCGCCGAAGCCGAAGGCGTCACCGCCGATTCCATTGTCGCCCGACTCCTCGAGACCGTCGAGCCGCACGTAAGCGCCTTGGACGGAGACCGTGCAGCCGGCGTCGGATCCTAAGCTTCTCGCCCGGCTGTCGCGGCTCGAACTACGGGCCAAGACCGCCGTCGAGGGTCTGACCGCGGGTCGCCACCTTTCGCCGCAGAAAGGCTCGGGCACCGCTTTCGCCGAGCACCGCCCCTACACGCCGGGCGACGAGCCGCGGCGGCTGGACTGGCGGATCCTCGCGCGCACCGACCGCCACGTGGTGCGCGATTTCGAAGAAGAGACCGACCTCACGGTGCACTTGGTCGTGGACGCGTCCGAGTCCATGAGTTTCGGCAGCCTCGAGTGGAGCAAGTTCGCCTACGCGACCTGGGTCGCCGCGGCGCTCGGCTGGCTGGCGACCCGGCAGAGCGACACCGCCGGGCTCGCGGTCGTCGCCGCCGGCAAGATCCAAACCTACCTGCCCCCGCACACGGGCGAGCGCAACTGGATGCACATGGTCGAGATCCTCGAAGCCGCGCGGCCCGCCGGCAGCGGCGACCCCGGCGAGTCGCTGCTGCTCGCCGCCGGGCGCATGGAACGGCGCGGGCTCGTGGTGTGGATCAGCGACTGCTTCGGCGATCCCGACAAGGCGGCGCGCGCAGCCGCGCGCGTGCGCCACGCCGGCCACGACTTGCTGGTGCTGCGCGTGCTCGATCCCGCCGAGATCGATTTCCCGTACGGACGGACCACGCGCTTCCAGCCGCTCGAACTGGGCGAACGGCTGACGCTCGAACCGCGCGCGGTGCGCAAGGCGTACTTGGAAGAGTTCGAAATCCACGGCGTCGCGCTGCGCCGCGGACTGCGGGCTTCGGGCGCCGAGTTCCAACGGCTGCCCACCGACCAGCCCTTGCAGGTGGCGCTGGTCGAATACCTCGCCCGCCGGGCCGCGCGCCTGCGGAGGTCCGGGCGATGAATTTCCTGCGGCCGGAGTTCCTGTGGGCGCTGCCGCTGGCCGCGGTGCCGATCCTCCTCCACTTGCTCAACCGTCGCCGCTACCAGGTGGTCGCTTTCGGGGCGATGGAATTCCTGCGGCGCGCGGTCAAGCGGACGCGGCGCCGGCTGCTGCTGGAAGACCTGCTGCTGCTCCTGCTGCGCACCTGCGCGGTGGTGTTCCTGATTCTCGCTCTCGCGCGGCCGGGCGCCGACCCCGAGAGCCTGCTCGCGGGCCGGCCGGCGCGCGCCGAAGTCCTCCTGCTCGACGGCTCCATGTCGATGGCGCACCGCGACCAGGGCACGAGCGCGTTCGAACGCGCGAAGGAAGCAGGCGCCGCGCGGCTCGACGATCTCGAAATCGAACGCGGCGACGGCGCCGCGCTGGTCCTGGCGGGCGCGCGCGCCGAACGGCTCGCGTACGGCGATCCCGGCGAGATCCGGCTGGTGCTCGATGCGCTCGACGCGCCCGGCAGCGGCGGCGCGCGGATGGTGGAGGCCCTCGCGCTCGCCCGCGCCAGCGCCGACGGCCTCTCGAGCGAAGGCGCCGAATCGGTGCGCGTGACGGTCCTCACCGACCTGCAGGCGACCGGTTTCGATCTGGAGGGCGCCGAAGGCGCCGGCTTGCGCGCGATCCAGGAGGCCGGGCACGGCCTGGCCCTGGTCGACACCGGCGCAGTCCGGCGCAGCAACACTGCGGTGATCGAACTCCTGCTCGAGCCCGACGAACTCTCGCCCGGCGCGTTCGGCGAGGTGCGGGCGCGCATCCGCCATTTCGGCGAGGACGCGCGCGATCCGGTGCGCATCACCCTGCTTATGGACGGCGTGCCGGTGACCAGCAAGGAACTGCGCTTCGGTCCCGGCGAGGAACTCCCCTGGAGCCACGCGATCGCGCCCTCGGAAGTGGGTCCGCGCGCGATCGAGCTGCGCCTCGACGGCGACGCGCTCGCAATCGACGACCTGCGCGCCGCGATCCTCCCGGTGCGTCCGCCGCCGCAGGTCGCGCTGGTCGGCGAGAGCGCGCCGGCGCGCGAACCCGAGGGCGCCTTCGACAGCCTGAGCCGCTATTTCGACCTCGGCGACCAGGCGCCGCTCGAAATCGTGACCCTGGCGCCGGGCGCCGTGCGCGAAGGCGCGCTGGCCGCGGCGCAGGTGCTGATCCTCGCCGACCCCGGCGGCATGTCGCCGAGCGCGCTCGAAGAAATCGCGCGCTTCCACGAACGCGGCGGCGGCACGCTGCTCGCCCTGGGCCCGCGCACCCAGCCCGCGGCGGCCGCGATGCTTCTGGAAAGCCTGCGCGCGCAAGGAATCGAAGTCGGCGGAGTCGAGACCGCGGTCGCCCCCAGCGCGCGCTTGACGATCCGCGACCCGGAATTCCCCGCGTTGCAGCTGTTCCAGGATCCGCGCTGGCAACCGCTGCTCACCGAGGTGCCGCACGCGCGCTTCCGCAGCCTGCGCATCCCCGAGGCCGCGGAAGCCGGCGCCGGCCCCATGCGCGTGCCGCTGGGTTTCATCGGGATCACCGGAGAGGAGCCCGCGGTGGAACTCGGCCCCGCGCTGGTGGTCTGGGAAGGCGACGGCGGTCGCGTGGCGGCGCTCGCCGCCGTGCCCATGCCGGGCTGGAATTCCATGCTCGAAGTTCCGGGCGGAACGCTGCCCTTCTTGTTCGACCTGCTCGCATGGCTGGTCCCGCGGCCCTTGCACGCCTTGCGCGTCGAAGCCGGCGGAAGCCTGGTGATGGAGTTGCCGCGCGCACCGGCCGAAATCGGACTCGAAGCGCCGTCGGGCACCACATTCCGCCCGACCGCCCGCGCCGGCGCCCTGCCGGGCGGCCGCGTCCTGCAGCCGCTCGTCGAACACGCCGACGAGACCGGAGTGTGGACGACGCAAGCCCGGCTGCTCGCGGCCGACGGCGGCGAAGTCCTGCACATCGAGCGCTTCGCGGTGGTCTCCCCCGTCGGCGAGAGCGACCTGCGGCCGGTCGACGAGACGGCGTTGGCCGCGCTCCTCCCCGGTGCCGAGATCCTGCGGCCGGGCGGGATCGTCGCGACCGCGGAGGTCGAAGAACGCGCCGCCGGTACGCAGGACCTGTCCGCGCTGCTCTATGCGCTGGTCGCCGGCGTGCTCGTGGCGGAAACCCTGCTCGCCGCGGGGCTCGACCGGAGGCGGGGATGATCGCCGCCGTCCTGCATTCGCTCGCGGCGTGGCTGCCGCTGCAGGCAGCCGCCGAAGAAGCAGTCGCCGGCCGCCAACGCGAATTGCTCTTCGAGAACCTCCCGCCGGCATGGGTGCTCGGCCTGGTGCTGCTGCCCGGCGTGCTGGCGCTTGCGTTCCTCGCCTATCGGCGGCCCGCGCGGCCGCGGCTGCGCCGGCGCACGCTCGCCGTGCTGCGCGCCGGACTGCTGGCGCTGGCGCTGTTCCTCGCTTTCGGGCCGTTCCTTCGCGAAAGCCGTACCCGCACCGAACCAGCCCCGCTCGCGCTGCTCATGGACGATTCGGCGTCGATGCAGCGCACCGACCTGCTGGCGCCGCAGGCCCGCGCCGACCTGGCCGCGCTCGGCATCGAGGTCCCCGCCGAGGCGGGCCGGCTGCCCTTGCTCAAGGGACTCCTGGCGTCTCCTTGGCGCTCCACGCTGGAGGAGCGCTACGAATTGCAGGCCTACCGCTTCGCCGAGCGGCTGACTCCCACGCCGGTCGACGGTTCCGCGCTCGAAGGCCAGGGCAGGGCGACCGCGCTCGGCGACGCCCTGCTCGGGCTCCTCGCCGAGAACCGCGGCCGGCGCCTGCCCGACGTGGTGCTCTTCAGCGACGGGCGCAGCAACCGCGGCGCCGAACTCGGCCCGGTCGCAGCGCGCCTCGGCGCCGAAGGCGTGCGCGTGCACGTGGTCGGCATGGGCGACCCGCGGCCGGCGCCGAACCTCGCCCTCGAGCGCGTCCAGGCGCCCGACCTGGTCCTCGAAGGCGACGACGCGACCTTCCTGCTGCGGGTCCGCGCCACGGGCGCCGAGATCCCTTCCGAAGTCGTCGTCCGCTTGCGCGACGAGACCGGCCAGATCCTGCGGGAAGTGCGCGTCGACCCGGTCGGCGAAGCCGGCGCGCAGTTCACGATGGTCGCGCGCATGGACCACGCTGGCCAGCGCCGGCTGGTCGCCGAAGTCGAAGCGCTGCCGCGCGAGACTTCGCTCGAAGACAACCGGCTCGAACTCGGCGTCGAAGTGAAGGCCGTGCGCATCCGCGTGCTGTACGTCGACGGCAAGCCGCGCTGGGAATACCGCTACCTCGCAACGCGCCTGGTGCGCGCGCGCCGCGACGTCCGCGTGCAGGTCTGGCTCGCCGACGCGGAACGCGGCTTCCTCCAGGAAGCCTCGGCCGACGCCCCGCGGCTGCGGCGCGTTCCGGCGACCGTCGAGGAACTGCTCGACAACTACGACGTCGTGATCCTCGGCGACCTCGATCCCGGCGACCTCGGCGCCGACCCGCTGGCAGGCGCGCAGTTCCTCGAGGCCGTGGCCGAATTCGTGCGCCGCGGCGGCGGACTGCTGCTGGCCGCCGGTCCCCGCCACAACCCCGCGGCGTTCCGCGGTTCGGCGATCGAGCCGCTGCTGCCCGTCGTGATCGGCCGCGAGGGCGAGCCGAAAGCGCTCCCTGTGCGGCCCGAGCCGCCGAATCCGGAACTGCCCCACCCGGTCTCGCTGCTTGACGAGAAGCCGCAACGCAGCATCGAACTCTGGCGCAGCGCCGAACCGCTCTGGTGGTACCAGCCGGTCGAACGCCTGCGCCCCGGCGCGCAAGCCTGGCTCGTGCATCCCGAGGCCGGCAACCGCTTCGGCCCTTACGTGATCGCGGCCGGCGGCTACGCGCCGGAAGGCTGGGTCGGCTGGATCGGCACCGACGAGACCTGGCGCTGGCGCTGGCCGGGCGGCGAACGCTACGTCGAGCGCTTCTGGCGCACCATGCTCCGCCACGTCGCCGCAGGACGGCTGCGCGGGGGTGCCGGTCGCGTCCGCCTCGACGTCGACCGCTCGCGTCTGGAACTCGGCGACAGCGTGCTGGTCGAAGCGCGCCTGCGCGAC
>DASWJW010000205.1:0-25762 GCA_036396955.1 Planctomycetota bacterium | reverse complement strand
TCGCCGGCGAGGACCTCTCCGCGGTCGAACGACCGCGGCCCCATTGAAGCGACTGCCGAGCTCCGCGCGGCACTGGCCGCGGGCGACATCTCTCCGCGGTCGAACGACCGCGGCCCCATTGAAGCAGCAACGCCTCCGATTGGACGTACAGATCGTGATCCCTCTCCGCGGTCGAACGACCGCGGCCCCATTGAAGCTGTTCCAATTCTTGAAGTTTGTCGGCGAGTTCGGGAACTCTCCGCGGTCGAACGACCGCGGCCCCATTGAAGCGTCCGCGCGTGCCTGGCCGCTGGCGCGCACGACGCGCCTCTCCGCGGTCGAACGACCGCGGCCCCATTGAAGCCGGCGAGGGTCCATCAGCCCGGATTATTCACGCACCTGACGCTGTAGTGTGAACAAGACCCCCGCCTCGTGCGTCGAATCGGTGAATTGAAGTCGAACGGACGACAAGCCAGGGGTCATTCGATGAGTGAAGCAGCGGAAGCCTACTTCGAGCCGACGTTCAACCGCAGTGTGAAGCGGAACGCAAGGGACCATCGCCTGAGCTCCAACGGAGGCGCTTTGCTGCTGCGGGAGGCGGACGAGCGGCTCGGTCTGGTGAGCTCGCTCGCCGGCAGTCTCCACGATCCACGGCGGCGAGAGCTGATCCGCTACCACCTGGACGAGCTCCTCCGCGAGAGGATCTACGCGCTTGCGCTGGGCTACAGCGCGGACGACGAGATGGACTTCTTTCCCGACGACAAAGAGGAAGTCGGCCACCGCACCGATGCGCGCGGCCAGGTCGTGCTCCAGAATCTCGTGCCGGGCGAACACCGGATCACGGCGCGCCGGCCGGTCGGTCTGGCGACCGTCGTGCGCGTGGAGATCACCGGACCCGGCCAGCAGCTCGAGTTCCAGCTAGGAGGTGCCACGCTGCGCGGCCAGGTGCTGGGCGGCACCGGACCGCGCTTCGTCGAAGTGACGCTCGATTCCGGACGGTCGCTTCCCGATTTCGCCGGCCACGCCCTTGCCGCCGAAGCCGCCGAGGCGATGGAAGTTTTCGCCGCTCTCGAGGATTCCGCGGGCAGCCGAATCACGGTCGCATGCGCCCCCGACGGCAGTTTCGAAGTCCGCGATCTGTCGCCGGGGCACTACTTCCTGAGTCCTTACGGCCCCGGCCACTTCGCCGAGGCCACCCTCGAGGTCGACGTGGCGGACCGGGATCTCGACGGCGTGATCCTGCGATTGCTCGAGGAGGGACAGCTGTCGTTCGACCTGCGGAACTTCTCCGGCGGCAGCTTCGGTGGCGGCTACATCCTGCTCGTGACCGAGGCCGCGGGGCCCGGCAAGTCGCATGCGGCCGTCGTGATGCAGGAAACCGGCACGTTTCCGGTCTCCGGACTCCCGCCGGGCAGCTATCGCGTGCAGTTGCTGTTCCGGCCGGTGCGCTCGCCCGATGCGCAATCCTTGCGCGAATGGACCGTGCAGATCTCGGCCGGGCTGCCCACCAAGCTCGAATGGGACGCCGCCGCGGAGCGCTGAAGTGCGCCGCCCATCCGCGCCGCGGATCCGCGGGGACAGCGTCAGCGGAAATCGCGCGAACGCGCGCTGTGCGGCCGGCGCCCCAGCGCCGGCGCCCAGAGCGATTCGGCCACCAGGTGCACCACTCCCGCCTGGACCTGCAGCCGGCCGGACGCGCCGAGGAAGTTGGTGGTCTTGGCGACCACGTGGAACTCGTTCCACACCCGTTCCCACACCACCAGGTTGACGTAACCGGTCTCGTCCTCGAGCGTCATGAAGGTGGTGCCGTTGGCGGTCGAAGGCCGCTGCCGGCACAGGACGATGCCGGCGTAGTCGACCATGCTGCCGTCCTCCATGGCGGCAACCGCCGTGGCGTCCGGCAGGCCCATGCGCGTCAATTCCCGGCGCAGCGGCTCGAGCGGATGGCCGCGCGGGCTGTGGCCGGTGAACTCGTAGTCCCAATGGATGGTCTCGAAGTCGCTCAGGGCCGCAAACCGCGCCGCCGGTTCGCGGTGTTCGAGCGGCAGCCGTGATCCTTCTTCGCGCACCACGCCGAGCGCGGTCCACAAGGCCTCGCGCCGGTGCGCGTGCAGGCTTTCGAAAGCGCCGCTCTCGGCCAGGCGCGCCAGCGCGCCTTCGCCCAGCGCGGCGCGGTCGGCGCAGTCCTGGACCGAAGCAAAACCCTCCTTTTCGCGCGCCGCGGCGATGCGCTCGGCGTCGTCCACGGCGAGCCCTTTCACGAAGCGCAGGCCCATGCGCACCGCAAAGCCCTCCCCGCCGCCGGCGGCGGGCTCCAGACGGCATTCCCACGCGCTGTAGCGGACGTCGATGCAGCGCACTTCGACCTGGTGGCGTCTGGCGTCCCCGACCAGCGCCGCCGGACTGTAGAAACCCATCGGCTGGGCGTTGAGCAGCGCGCAAAGGAACGCGGCGGGGTGGTGGCACTTGAGCCAGGCGGTGGCGTAGGCGATCAGCGCGAAGCTCGCGGCGTGGCTCTCGGGGAAACCATACTCGCCGAAACCGCGGATCTGCTCGAAGACGCGTTCGGCGAACTCGGGCGCGATGCCCTTGCGCTGCATGCGCGAGATCAAGCGCTCGCGGTGGCGCTCGATGCGCCCTTGCTTGCGCCACGCCGCCATGTCGCGGCGCAGCTGGTCGGCCTCGCCGGGCGTGTAGTCGGCGGCGACCACCGCCAGCTGCATCACCTGTTCCTGGAACAGCGGAATGCCGAGGGTCTTCTTCAAGATCGGCTCCAGCGACGGGTGCGGGTAGGTGACCGCTTCTTCGCCGGTGCGCCGCCGCAGATACGGGTGCACCATGCCGCCGGTGATCGGGCCCGGCCGCACCAGGCTGATCTCGATCACGAGGTCGTAGTAATCGCGCGGCCGCAGCCGCGGCAGCATGGCTATCTGCGCGCGGCTCTCGATCTGGAACACCCCCACCGTGTCGGCGGCGCGGATCATGCGGAAAGTCGGCTCGTCGCGCGGCGGGATCGCCGCGAGCGACCAAGGCGGCCCCCCGTGCTCCACGATCAGGTCGAAGCAGCGGTGCACCAGATTGAGCGCCCCCAGGCCGAGCAGGTCGACCTTGAACAGCCCCAGGTCCTCGACGTCGTGCTTGTCCCACTGGATCACCGTGCGGCCGGCCATGGCGGCGTTCTCGATCGGCACCAGGTCGTGGACCGGTTCGTGGCCGAGCAGGAAACCGCCGGGATGGATCGAGAGGTGCCGCGGCACGTCCTCGATCTCGGCGACGAGCTGCAGCAAGTCCTGGTGCAAACGCAGGCCGGGATCGAAGCCGGCGGCGCTCGATTCCTCGGGGACCGGCGGCCCGTAAGGCGAGACCAGGCGCGCCAGCCGGTCGAGTTCGGTGGCCGGCATGCCGAGCACCTTGCCGACGTCGCGCACCGCCGAGCGCGCCCGGTAGCGGATGAAGTTGGCGACCATGGCCGCGTGGCTACGCCCGTACTTGGCGTAGACGTGCTGGATCACCTCTTCGCGGCGGTCGTGCTCGATGTCGAGGTCGATGTCGGGCGGTTCGGCGCGCTCCTTGGACAGGAAGCGCTCGAACAACAGCCCCATCCGCACCGGATCGATCGCGGTGATGCCCAGGCAGTAGCACACCGCCGAGTTCGCCGCCGAACCGCGGCCTTGGCAAAGGATGCCCTGCTCGCGGCAGAAGCGCACGATCTCCCACATGGTGAGGAAGTAGCCGTCGTACTCGAGCTCGCGCACCAGGCCGAGCTCCTTTTCGAGCTGGCGGCGCACGGCGGCGGGCACGCCGGCGGGATAGCGCGCGCGCGCGCCGTCCAGGGTGAGCTGCTGCAGCCGCTGCGCCGAAGTGGTGCCGTCGGGAAGCCGCTCGGAGGGATAGCGGTAGCGGAGCTCCGTCAGCGAGAACGGGCAGCGCGCGGCGACTTCGAGCGTGCGCGCGAGCGCTTGCGGCACGTCGGCGTAGAGCCGCGCGAAGTCCTGCGGCGCGCGCAGCCCGTGCTCGGCGTTGGCGCGGATGCGCCGGCCCGCCGTGGCGAGCGTGACGCCGTGGCGGATGCAGGTGAGCACGTCCTGCAGCCGGCGGCGCGGCGGCGCGTGGTAGAGCACTTCGGTCGCCGCCACCAGCGGCAGGCCGTAGTGCGCCGCGCGCGCGCGCAGCCGGCGTTCGCGGAACGCGTCTCCCGGCCGCCGGTGGCGCGCCAGCAAGGCGTACAGCCGGTCGCCGAAAGCCTCGCGCAGCGGTGCGGCCACGCTCTCCACGCCGCCCGCCTCGGCGAGCCGGCTGTTCTCGCCCCCCCACAGCGCGAGCAGGCCGGGCGCGTGCGCGCAGACCTCGGCCCACTCCACCCGGCTCTCGCCCTTGGGAGAACGCCGCCGCCCCGCCGTGATCAGCCGGCACAAGTGCGCGTAGCCGCGCCGGTCGGCGACGAGCAGCACGATGCGCGAGCCGTCGGCGACCGTCAGCTCGGCGCCGATCCGCAAGGGCAGGCCGAGTTCCTTGGCGCGCATGTGCGCGCGCACCACGCCGTACACGCCGTCGCGGTCGGTCAGCGCCAGCGCGGGCAGGCCCAGCTGCTGCGCGGTCTCGACCAGTTCGCCCGGACTGCTCGCGCCCTCGAGAAAGGAGTAGTGGCTCTTGCACCAGAGCGGCACGTGGAGTGGCGGCGCGCTCACTCGACTTCTCCGTGCAGGAACCAGCGGCCGCGCACGCGGTCGTGGTAGATCCACGACCAGCGGCCGTCGCGCGTGCGGACGAAGTGGTAGGCGCGGACGACCTCCTGCGACCACCAGCCGCCCGCGACCACGTGCGGGCCGACGACTTCTTCGACCGGCCCCAGGCCGCCCATGCCCGGCAGCGCGCGCGGCGGCGCGTAGAGGCGCCGCACCAGCGGCCGCAACGCGACCTCCCGCGCCGCGGCGGCCTCGAGCCGCCCGAACGGCCGCCAGGCGAAACACGCTTCGGGCAAGTGGCCTTCTTGCAGCGCGGCGCCGCGCACCGCGCCCTCGCCCAGCCGCGCGCGCACTTGCGCCAGCGCGCGGTTCGCCGCCGCGAGCTCGCGCCGCGGCTGCGCGCGGAACAGCTCGAGCTGCCGCGTGCTCGCGGCCACGCCCTGGGCCTGCATGCCGAGTTCGAGCGCGCCGGCGGTAAAGACCAGCGACTCGAAACACAGCCGCACCAGCGCGTGCACCTGCCCGGCGTCGAGCGAAGGCGCGGCCGGTTCGAGCCGGGTTTCGCCGGCCGTGCCGTCGTCGAGCACCCAGTCGATGCGCAGCGCAGCCAGCGCCTGGCGGCACGCGCACAGCCGCTCGAGGATCGTCTGCAGAAAGCCTTCGAGCACCCCGAGCAGCGCCGTGCGGTCGGGCTCGGGCACGTCGTACAGACGCCGCTCTTCGACCGCCTGCCGCGCGGGCCGTGGATCGAGCGCGGCGCCTTGTTCGCCGCGCACCCAGCGCTGCAGCTCGTGCGTGGCGGCGCCGAAGTGCCGTTTCACTCCGGCCGGCGGCAGGTCGGCGAAAGCGCCGAGCTCGGTGATCCCCAGCTTGCGCAGCGCGTCGCGCAGAGCCGGCTCGAAACCGACCCGGTCGATCGCCACCGCGCGCAGGTGGGCGCGCTCTTGCGCGGCGTCGGCGAACACCAGCCGCCGCGCGCCGCCGCGGGCGGCCGCGTAGCAGCCGAAACGCGTGAAGCCCACCACCGCGCGCGCGCGGAAGCCGGCGGCGCCGAGCGCGTCTTCGAGCGCCGCGGCCCAGGCCTCGAGCGAGGCGTAGAGATGCTCCAACCCCGAAGCGTCGAGCCAGAACACGCCCGGCTCGCGCGCCGAAGCCTCGACCGCGGGGCTGAAATCCTGCAGCCGATCGACCAGCTCGGCGACCGCGGCTTCGACCACCGGCGCCGCGACCACGCCGGCGTGCAGGTCGTGCGCGAGCCCCAGGGCCGCGGCGTAGCGCATGCCGGGCAGGATGCGGCGCGCGCGCGCGCGCTCGTTCACCCACTGCAACACGCCTTGCGGCAGGTCGCGGTCGACCACCGCCACCGGCTGCTCCGCCCAGCCCGGATGGCTGCGCAGCAGCAACTGCAGCGGGAGCGCCGGCGCGTCAACACAAGCCATCCGATCCACGCCGGACCTCCTGGTGCTCCCAACCCGGACCGCGCCGCTTGTCCTTGAGGACCCGCAGCGCGCAAGTGAAACGGTCGAAGTTCCGGCGCTGTTTGCTGGACTCGCCGCGGATCGACACCAGCGAGCCGAGTGAAGGCCGGCTGCCGCTCTTGCTGGTCAGGCAGAGCAGCACGGCCTCGTGGCGCTTGGCGAGGCCGGCCAGCCGGCTCTGCCAGGCGATCGGCAGTTCGGTGCGGTCGCCGAGATCCAGCACCAGCAGGCCGAAGCCGCCCGAACGCAGCAAGGCGTCGGCGACCCAGGCCGCTTCGCGCGCCGACCCGGCGCGCACCACCGGGAGAGCGGCGAGGTCGACGCCCGAAGCCGCGAAATCGGGCGGATAGAAAGTGGACGCCCGGTCGGTGATCCACGCCACCGGCTCGCCGCGCCCTTGCGCCTGCAGGATCAGCGATGACGCCGTGGTGAGCGCGGCGCTGGCGGCCGCGCCCGAGATCTCGACGAAGCGGCCGGCGAGCGTGGCGAGGCTCCAGGCCCGGGCGGATTCCGCCGGCGAGGGCTGGGGAAGCTGGGATTCCATCGCTTGCGTGCTCGCGTCACGAGCGCGGGCCGGCACCGGCTGCGCCGCCTTCGAGGAAACGCCGCACCTCGATCACCTTGCCGAGAACCCGGCACGCGTCGGGCGGCGGCACGATCGGCTGGAAGTCCGGATTGGCGGGATGCAGTTCGATGCGCCGGCCGCGCAGGCGCAGCGTCTTGACCGTGGCTTCGTCCTCGACCAGCGCGACCACGATCTCGCCCGAGCGCGCGGTCGGCTGGGAGCGGACCACCACCACGTCGTCCGGCAGGATGCCGGCGCCGGTCATGCTCTCGCCTTGCACGCGCAAGGCGAACAAGCCTTCGGCCGAGCGCGCGCGCACCGGCACGTAGCCTTCGAGCTCTTCGACCGCCAGGCTCAAGTCGCCGGCCTGCACGCGGCCCAGCAAGGGCACCAGCACCGGCGGCGGAAGCTGGGCCGGCCCCGCCGCCAGGCGGTAGCCACGCGCGTGCCCCGCCTGCTTGACCAGCCGGCCTTCGGCGACGAGCCGCTCGAGATGTTCGCGCGCGGTCTGCACCGCGCGGAAGCCGAGCGCGTGCTGCACCTCGCGCACCGTGGGCGGGAAACCGCGCGCAAGCCGTTCGCGCACGAAGCGATACACGCGTTCGCGGGTCACGCCGGGCGGAGTGCGGGGAGCCACCCGGGCACCATACCAGACATTTGTCCGGTATGTGGAAATCCGCCGGACCGGCCTATTCCGGCCGGCGGAAGCTCACGGCCTCCAGGACCTCCAGCGGGTCGTTGTGGCTGTGGGTGAAGCCCATCGCCCGCTCGGCCTCGACCGCCGTGCGCGCGCGCAACGCGACCACCCACCCCCGCCGCCAGCGCGCACTCGCGTTGCCCGGCGAGCCGTGCAGCATGCGTTCGTGGTGCACGGTGGCGTCTCCGCGCCGCAGCACGGCGGGCACCACGCGGTCGCGCGCGGGATCGACTTCGCCAACCAGCACGTGCGAGACGTCGCGGTCGCCATGCAAGGGTCCGTGCCGGCGCAGGCGCGCTTCGCGGTGCGAGCCTTCCACGAAGTGCACGCCCCCGTTGTCGGGGCCGACGTCGTCCAGCGCCAGCCAGAAGCTCGCCGTGCGCGTGTCCGTGGTCGCGGGCCAGTAGGCGAGATCCTGGTGCCAGTGGAAGACCGCGTCGGCGCGGCCGGGCGGCTTGGCGACCAGCTGGTCGTAATCGAACTGCAGGTCGGGCCCGACCAGGCGCTCGGCGACGGCCGCGGCGCGGCGCTCGTAGACGTTGCCGCGCAGAGCGGGGTAGTAGCGCCCCGGCAGCATCACGTTGAGGATCGCGAAGGATTCGAGCGGCGCCTGGTAGTCGGCGCTCATGTCGCAGAAATCGCGCCCTTCCACCGGGATCTCGCGGTGCAGGAAGCGCTGGTAGAGCGCCTCGAGCGCGTCGAGCTCGGCCCCGCCGACGAAACCCGGCAGATGCAGCCAGCCGTCCTGGTGGAAGCGCGCGACCTGGTCGTCGTCGAGCGGGTAGGCACCGGGGTCGGGGGGAGCGGGCACCCCGCCATTCTGCCCCCTGCCGCGACTACGATGAAGGTCATGCTGTGGCTCGTCTGCGC
Source organism: Planctomycetota bacterium (assembly GCA_036396955.1). Lineage (GTDB taxonomy): Bacteria > Planctomycetota > UBA1135 > UBA1135 > UBA1135 > DASWJW01. The sequence continues at coordinate 17,488 of DASWJW010000205.1, read as the reverse complement.
CGGCTTGCTCGCGGTTCCGTTCCAGGACCCGGCCGGAGCCCTCGGCGCGAGCCGCGCGGCGCCCGACTTCCAGCGCCAGATCCGGCCGTTGCTGGCCGACCGCTGCTTCCCCTGCCACGGCCCCGACGCCGGCGCGCGCAAGGCCGGTTTGCGGCTCGATTCGTTCCGCGCGGCCACCGCCGACCTCGGCGGCTACGCGGCGCTGGTGCCGGGCGATCCCGCGGCGTCGGAGCTGGTGCTGCGCATCACCGCCGAGGATCCGGGCGACCGCATGCCGCCGCGGAAGTCGGGACTGTCGCTGGCGACCGAAGAAATCGCCTTGCTCGAGCGCTGGGTCGCCGCCGGCGCCGAGTATCCCGAGCACTGGGCGTTCGTGCCGCCGGCGGCCGCCGCGCCGCCGCCGGTCGCCGATCCGGACTGGGCGCGCGATCCGCTCGACCGTTTCGTGCTCGCGCGGCTCGAAGCCTCCGGCCTGGAGCCCGCCGCCGAGGCCGACCGCCCGACCTGGTTGCGCCGCGCCACCTTTGCGCTCACCGGCCTGCCGCCCTCGCCCGCCGAGATCGCGGCCTTCCTCGCCGACCCCGGCGCCGACGCACACGAGCGCGTGGTGGCGCGGCTGCTCGACTCGCCGCACTTCGGCGAGCGCATGGCGCAGCCCTGGCTCGACCTGGCGCGCTACGCCGACACCTACGGCTACCAGTCCGACGTGGCGCGCCGGGTCTGGCCGTACCGCGACTGGGTCATCCAGGCCTACAACGAGAACCTGCCCTACGACGGCTTCGTCCGCCGGCAGATCGCCGGCGACCTGCTGCCCGGCGCCAGCCGCGGCGACCGGCTGGCGACCGCGTTCCAGCGCCTGCACCGCCAGACCAACGAAGGCGGCTCGGTCGAAGAAGAGATGCGGGTCGAGTACGTCGCCGACCGGGTCAATACCTTCAGCACGGCCTTCCTGGGACTGACCGTGGAGTGCGCGCGCTGCCACGACCACAAGTTCGATCCGGTCTCGCAGCTCGAGTACTACCGGATGGCGTCGTACTTCGACGACATCGACGAGAGCGGGCTGTATTCGCACTTCACCAGCGCGACGCCCACCCCCGCGCTCGACCTGCCCGCTCCCGAGCAGGAAGCGGCGCTGGCCCGGGCGCGAGCCGCGGTGGCCGCGCTCGAGCCCGGCGCGGCCGACTGGGTGGGGTCGTTGCGGCTCGAGCCGCTGGCTCCCGACGCGCACTGGAGTTTCGACGCGCGCGCGGAGAACGGCTACGCCGACTCCGTCGACCCCGCGCGCGTGGCCGCCGCGCCGGCCGGCGTCCGCGCCGTCGAAGGCCGCACGGGCCAGGCGGTCGCTCCCGACGGCGACAGCGGTCTGCGCTTTCCCGGCGTCGGCGAATGGCGGCGCTCGGACGCTTTCGCGCTCGCTTTCGACCTGTATCTGGAGCGGCCGCTCGAGCGTGCCGTGGTGCTGCACCGCTCGCGCGCGTGGACCGACGCCGCCAGCCAGGGCTGGCAGATCCTGATCGAGGACGGCCGGTTGTCGGCCGCCTTGATCCACTTCTGGCCGGGCGACGCGATCGCCGTGCAGACGGCCGAGGCGCTGCCGCTCGAGCAATGGCTGCGCGTGGAAGTGGTCTACGACGGCTCTTCGCGCGCCGCCGGCCTGCGCTTGCGGATCGACGGCGAAGCGACGGCCACCGCGATCGTCCGCGACCACCTGACGCGCGCCATCACCGGCGGCGACCCCGGCGCGCCCACGCTCGGCGAGCGCTTCCGCGATCGCGGCCTGGCCGGCGGACGCGTCGACGAACTGACGTTCTACTCGGCCGCGCTGCCCGCCGATCCCGCGCTGCGCGCCGCGCGCCGCGCGCGCGACGACCTGCTGGACGCCGTGCCGCAGATCATGACCATGGCGGCGACGCCGGTGCCGCGGGCCACCCACGTGCTCCAACGCGGCAACTACCTGCAACCGGGCGCCGAGGTCCGGCCGGGCGTGCCGACCGCGCTCTCCGGCCCGGAGTCGGCCGTGCCCGCCGACCGCCTGGAGCTCGCCGAATGGCTGCTCGCTCCGGGCAACCCGCTCTGCGCGCGGGTGGAGGTCGACCGCTTGTGGCGCGCGGTGTTCGGCCGCGGCCTGGTGGACACCCCCGAGGACTTCGGCCGCCAGGGCACGCCGCCGGACGATCCTGAACTGCTCGACACCTTGGCGGTGGAGTTCCGCGCCAGCGGCTGGGACCGCAAGGCCTTGCTGCGGCGGCTGGTGCTGTCGGCGAGCTTTCGCCAGAGTTCGCGCGCCGACGCCGCGCGCCGCCGGGCCGACCCCGACAACGAACTCTGGTCGCGCGGGCCGTCGTTCCGGCTGCCCGCCGAAATGCTGCGCGACGCGGCTCTCGCCGCGAGCGGCCTGCTGGTGCCGCGGATCGGCGGTCCGAGCGTCATGCCCTACCAGCCCGCGGGGCTGTGGCAGGAGAAGAGCGGCCAGGTCTATCGCGCCGACACGGGCGAGGGTCTGTACCGGCGCAGCCTGTACACGTTCTGGAAGCGCACGTCGCCGCCGCCGGCGATGCGCATCCTCGACGCCGCCAAGCGCGACGTCTGCGTGGCGCGCCGCCAGTCGACCAACACGCCGCTGCAAGCGCTGGTGCTCTGGAACGATCCGCAATTCGGCGAAGCCGCACGCGTGCTCGCAGCCGCGGTGCTCGCACGGCAGGGCGACGACGACTCCCGTCTCGACGCGGTGTGGCTACGCCTTGCCGGCCGCAGCCCGATACCGGCGGAGAGCCGCGTTTTGCGCGAATTGCTGGCGGCGCAGCGCCAGGTCTTCGCCGCCGCCCCCGAACAGGCCGCCGCGCTGCTCGCCGTGGGCGCGGCGCCGCCGACGAGCGACCTGGACCCCGCCGAACACGCCGCCTGGACCGTGGTCTGTTCCACGCTGCTCGCCACCGACGCTTTCGTGATGCTCCGATGAACGCCGCCGACGCCTCCGTTCCGCTGCCGCTGCTCGACCGGCGCCGCTTCCTCGCGGACGGGACTCTCGGCCTCGGCACCGCCGCCATGGCGGGCCTGCTGCCCGGGCTCGGGCGCGGCCAGGATCCGGGCCTGCACCACCCGGCGCGCGCCAAGCGCGTGGTCTACCTGTTCCAGAGCGGCGGGCCTTCGCAGCTCGAAACCTTCGATCCCAAACCGCTGCTCAACGAGCGCAACGGCGAGCAGCTCCCCGACTCGGTGCGCCAGGGCCAGCGCCTGACCGGAATGTCGGGCAACCAGACCTCGCTGCCGCTCGCCGGCGCGCAATTCCAGTTCGCGCGGCACGGGCAGAACGGCATCTGGATCAGCGAGCTGCTGCCGAACCTGGCCAAACAGGCCGACAAGCTGTGCATCGTGCGCTCGATGCACACCGAAGCGATCAACCACGACCCGGCGATCACTTTCTTCCTGACCGGCTCGCAGATCGCCGGCCGGCCGTCCATGGGCGCGTGGCTCTCCTACGGTCTCGGCAGCGCCAACCAGGACTTGCCGGCCTTCGTGGTGCTGATCAGCAAGGACAAGGGCGGCCAGCCCTTGTACGCGCGCTTGTGGGGCCCTGGTTTCCTGCCGACCCGCCACCAGGGAGTGCAGTTCCGCGCCGGCGGCGAGCCGGTGCTCTACCTGGACAACCTTCCGGGCATCGACCGCGACACCCGCGCGCGCATGCTCGCGGCCTCGCGCACGCTCGGCGCCGCGGCGCGCGAGAGCGAAGGCGACCCGGAAATCGACTCGCGGCTCGCGCAGGCCGAAATAGCCTTCCGCATGCAGACCAGCGTGCCCGAGGCCACCGACCTCGCGGACGAGCCCGACGAGGTCTTCGAGCTGTACGGTCCCGACAGCCGCCGCCCGGGCAGCTACGCCGCCAACTGCCTGCTCGCGCGCCGCCTTATCGAGCGCGACGTGCGCTTCGTGCAGCTCTTCCACCGGGGCTGGGACCACCACGGCAACCTGCCGGGCGGCATGCGAACGCAGTGCGCCGAGACCGACCAGCCGAGCGCCGCGCTGCTGGTCGACCTGGAGCGCCGCGGTCTTCTCGCCGACACGCTGGTGGTCTGGGGCGGCGAATTCGGCCGCACCAACTACTCGCAAGGACCGCTCACCGCCACCGACTACGGCCGCGACCACCACCCGCGCTGTTTCAGCATGTGGATGGCCGGAGCCGGCGTGAACGGCGGCCTGGTGCACGGTGAAACCGATCCCTTCGGCTACAACGTGATCCAGGATCCGGTCCACGTGCACGACCTGCAGGCCACGATCCTGCACCTGCTCGGAATCGACCACGAACGCCTGGTCTGGAAACACCAAGGCCGCCGCTACCGGCTGACCGACGTGCACGGCAAGGTCGTGCGGCCGTTGCTCGCCTGATCGGGCGCTCCGGCGCGCCCGCGCGAGACCTCGACTAGAATCGGGGGTCGTTGCCGCTTCGCCCATGCACCCCAGTCACCTCGCAATCCCATTCCTTTTGAGCCTCGCCGCGCCGGCGGTGGCCCAGAACGGCCCCACCGGCGGCCTCACGCGCGAGCAGATGTGGCCGGCGCCCACCGCCGAGGACTGGGCCAAGCCGGTCCGGATCGTGTTCCAGCGCAGCTTCGAAGACGCGGAGACGGTGTCCAAGGAAACCGGCAAGGCGATCCTGGTGTGCGTGAACATGGACGGCGAGATCGCCAGCGAGCACTACGCCGGCATCCGCTACCGCCAGCCCGAGATCGCCAAGCTCTACGTGCCGTACGTGTGCGTGATCGCGTCGGTGTACCGCCACAACCCGCGCGACTACACCAGCGCGGGCGAGCGCATCCTGTGCCCGCGCTTTGGCAGCGTGACCTGCGGCGAGCACATCACGATGGAGCCGATCGTCTACGACCGGTTCCTGGACGACCGCCGCATCGCGCCGCGCCACATCGCCGTCGAACTCGACGGCAAGGAGATCTACGACGTGTTCTACGCGTGGGACACCGACTCGGTGTTCGCGGCGATCCGCGAAGGCATCGAGAACCGCCCCACGCCGCCGGAAGTGCTGCCGCGCGACCGTTCGCTGCCCGACCGCGTGGCCAGCCGCGACCTCGCCGACCGCGACGCGGTCGAGGCCGCCTACCGCGGTGGCGACCGCGCGATCCGGCTGGCGCTCCTCGAGGCCGCGGCCGCGCAGATCCAGGCGGCCCCGATCGACTTGCTGCGCCTCGGCCTCGCCGATCCCGACTTCGAGCTCAACACGCTCGCGCGCGAAGCGCTCGCGCGCGCCGACGCGCCGCAGGCCGTGGACCTGATCACCGACACTCTCGGGCAGCTCCTGGAGCCGGCCGAACGCCAGACTCTGATCGATGCGCTGGTGCGCATCGGGGCGTCGTCGCCGCGCGCGCGGATGCTCGGCGCGGTGCACCAGGGCCTCGCCGAGCGGTCCGGCGCGATCGACGTCGAAGGCTGGAACCGCGCGCTCGAGGGCGGCAGCTCCTACGCGCCCGCGGCCGGCTGGAGCGCGCTGGGCGCCGAGCTCGATGCCAATTCGAAACTCGCGCGCGCGCTCCCCGACAGCGCCGACGCGCGCCTGGCGCTCGCCGAGTCGTTCTTGGCGATGGCGGTGGACCCCGAGACCGTGGAGCTGCGCTCCTCCAATCCGCGCGCGCGCTCGCAGCACGCGCGGCTGACCCTCGAAGACGCGCAACGCACGGCGCGAGAAGCCGAAGGGCTCGGCGCCAGCGGCTGGCGGGTCGACGCCGTGCAGGCCATCGCCGCGCACTATCTCGGCCAGCCCGAAAAGGCGCAGGCGCGCGCCGAAGCCGCGGTCCGCGCGCTGCCGACCGGCGCCGAGGGCTGGAACGCGATGGCGGTGCTCGCGATCTTCGCCGGCGCGCGCCAGCAAGCGATCGCCACGGCGGTCGCCGCCAAGGAGGAATGGCCGCCGGAGTGGATGAGCGACGTGCACGCCACCTACTCGGTGCTGTCGCACCACCCGCTGTGCAGCGACGCGCAGGTGACCGCCCACTACGACTTCCTGCTCGGCGTCGCCGCCAAGGCGCCGGCCGAAGCCGTCCTCGACGACGGCCTGCGGCGCTTTCCCGATTCCTGGGACCTGCACGAACGCCTGCGCCGCGCGATCTTGGCGCGCGACGGCCTGGACGGCCTGGAGCCGGCCTACGCGGCGCGTCTCGCGGCGGCCGACGCGCCCGCCAACCTAGAGTGGTTCACGGGCTACGCATCTCTGGTCACCGCGGGCTTCCACCGCCGCGCCGGCCGCTACGCGAACGCCCGCGCCGCCTACGACCGCGCGATCGCCCACTACGAGCAGGGCATCCTGGACAACCCGGCCACGCGCGAGAACTCCGACCACTACGTGGCGCTGGCGCTCGCCGGGCGCGCGCACGTGGCGTTCGAAGCCGCGGACTACGCCCGCGCGGTCGACGATCTGCTCGCGTCCTTCGCGCGCAAACCCGACGCGGCCGCCTCGCACGACGGGCTCGGTTTCTCGCCGGTCTCGACCGCCAAGCTCTTGCGTGCGCGCTTGCTCGAAGCGGAAGCAACCGAACTCGCGGGCCGGCTGCAGGCGGCGCTCGATGCGCTCGACCCGGCGCTGCTCGAACTCCCCGCGTACGAGACCATCGACGTGCGGCCGTCGGAACGCTTCCGCGGCCGGCGGCCGCGGCAGGACCGCTAGCCGCGCGGCCGCCGAGGCGGACCCTCGCGCTGAGCCTGCCGGCGCTCGCGGCGCGTCGCTACTTGGACGCCGCGGGCGCGGGGCCCGGCGGCCGCAAGTGTTCCTGGATCGCGGCCCATTCCTGGCGGCGCGCGAACCAGCGCTGGTCGCGGTCGCCGATGCCGTGCCGGTTCTCCGGGTACAGCATCAGCTCGAAGTCCTGGTCGGCCTTCTGCAGCGCGTAGACCAGCTGCATGGCGTTCTGCATGTGCACGTTGTCGTCGATCGTGCCGTGGGTGAGGATCAAGTGGCCCTTGAGGTCGGCGGCGGCGTTGAGCACCGAAGTGCTTGCGTAGCCTTCGGGATTGAGCTGCCGCGTGCTCATGTAGCGTTCGGTGTAGACCGTGTCGTACATCTCCCACGCATAGACGCCGCTCGCCGCGATCCCCAGCGCGAACTTGTCGCTGTGGGTCAGGGCGTAGGCGCTCATGAAGCCGCCGTAGCTGCTGCCGGTGATGCCGATCCGCCCGGCGTCCGCCCACGGCTTGGCCGTGAGCCAGGCGACCGCGTCTTCGAGGTCGGCGAGTTCCTGCACGCCGAGCCGCCGGTAGCACTGCTCAGTGGCGTAGTGGCCCTTGCCGCTGGCGCTGCGCACGTTGACCTGCAGCACGATCACGCCTTGCTGGGCGAGGAATTGGTACCACGCGCTGCCGTTCCAGGAGTTGCGCACGGTGGGCGCGTCGGGTCCCGAATAGGTCGGCAGCCACACCGGGTAGCCGCGCGCGGGATCGAAGTTGGCCGGCTTGAGCAGCGCGACGTCGAGCTCGAAGCCGTCGCGCGCAGCGATCTCGTGCAGCTCCCAGTTGCTGCTGCGGTACTGGTCCAAGGCGCCGGCGTCGGCCTCGCCGAGTTCGCGCAGGACCTCGCCGCGGTCGTCGCACAAGCGCACCACCGGCAGGCTCGCGAGGCTCGAAACCGTGTCGATCGCCAGCGAGCGGTCGCCGTTGTACGCGACCGAGTGCCGCCCTTCGCCCGGCGTGAGCCGCACGAGGCCCTTGCCGTTCAGGCCGATCCGGTAGTGGTTGTCGTTCACCGCGCCGTCCTTGGTGGCGTTGAACCAGACCAGGCCTCTCTTCTCGTCGACGTGGTCGACGCCGCGCATCTCCCATTCGCCCTGCGTCACCGCGCCGAGCGGCTTGCCGTCCACCGAGTAGCGGTAGAGGTGCCGCCAGCCGGTGCGGTGGCTCTCCCAGAGGAAGCTGCCGTCCTCGAGCCAGCGCGGCGGCTGCGGCCGCTCCACCCACGAATTGGATTCTTCGTGGATCAGGACCTTGATCTTGCCGGTCTTGGGGTCGCCGACCACCAGATCGAGCCAGCTCTGGATGCGGTCCTGGACCATGAAGACCACGTGCGTGCCGCGGGGGTGCCAGCCGACGCGCACCACCAGCAGTTCGGGGTCCGCGTACGAAGACAAGTCGAGCCACTGCACCTTGCCGCGCGCCGGATCGACCACTCCCAGGCGCACCGTGGGGTTCGGATCGCCGACCTTGGGGTACTTGGTGACCTCGGCCTTGACGCGGTAGTCGGGCGGCTCGATGTGGTCGACCACCGTGAAGTCGTGCACCGCCGATTCGTCCAGGCTCAAGAAGGCGAGGTGCTTGGAGTTGGGGCTCCACCAGAAGGCCTTGAAGTTCCCGCGCCCGTAGATCTCCTCCTGGTAGACCCAGTCGAGCTTGCCGTTGAAGAGATCGGGCCCGCCGTCGGTGGTGATCGCGCGCGGCTTGCCGCCGTCGGCGGCGGCGACCATCAGGTCGTTGTCCTTCACGAACGCGACGTAGCTGCCGTCGGGAGCCAGCTCTTCGAGTTCGACGCCCGCTGCATCTGCGAGGATCTCGCGGCTGCTGCCGTCGGCGCCTTCCAGCCACAGCCGGCCTTCGCGCACGCGCACCCGCGCTTGCGGCGCGGCGTCGGCGGCCGCACCGGGCTGCGCCGCGACCTCCTTGCCGCTGCGTGGGTCGTACCACTTGGCGTCGCCGCCCCGGCCTTCCAGCAAGTGGATGCCGTCGGGCGCCCAGCTCCAGGACGGCGCGCGGCCGCCGAATTGCACGAAGCCGCCGCGGCCCGAAGCTTGTTCGAGCGAGAGCAATTCGTACTGGGCGCGGCCTTGAGCGGCGAGAAGGACACAAGAAGCGATGGCGAGAAAAGGAGTGCGGAGGCTCATGTCGGTTCCAGGAAACAGCGCGCCGCTGGCGGCGGCGGCGCTCGGGGCGCTCAGGCTACCCGACCGGCCGCGTCCGGTCCGCAGCGGCCGCTTGGCGCCGAATCCGGGGGCTTGCACCGCCAAGTGCCGCCGAACTCGGCGCCAGGCAGCGCGTTGGAGGTCCCTGAGGCCCCACCGAACCTTGCCCTCGAGTGCGAATCGACGGTTATGATCGAATTGGACGCAGGCGTGGCCAGCGCAGCCATTCGAACCCGAGCAATATCGATGATGCGATCCAAACCCCGTTTCCTGCTCACCGCCGGCCTTGCGACCGGACTCACCTTGCTGGTGACCACCCAGGCCGTGGGGATCCTGCGCTCGGATGTCCCGGCGACCGACACCGCGTGGGCCGACTACAACCAGCACAACAACTGCAAGGGCTGCCACAGCGGCCACGACTCCAACTCCGGCGGCGGCAACGCGTCGATCACTGGAGTCCCCCGCCGCTACATGCCCGGCAGCACCTACGTGCTCAAGGTGACGGTGGCGAAGACCGGGATGAGCCGCTGGGGCTTCGAGCTGACCGCCACCGACGAAAGCGGCGCGGGGACCGGCACGTTCGGCAACCCCGACCAGAACACGCAGATCCAGACCGCCGGCGGCCGCGAGTTCGCGTCGCAGAACATCGGCGGCACCTTCCAAGGCACGCTCGACGGGCCGGTCTGCTGGACCGTCGAATGGACCGCGCCCCCGGCCGGTGCCGGACGCGTGTACTTCTGGTCCGCGATGGTCGCCGCGGACGACGACGGCACCGAGGCGGGCGACTTCCTCTACAACTTCGCGCGTGCCTCCGCCGAAGGCGGCGTGCCGGGCCCCGATGCCACCGTCCTCGCACAAGTCGACTTCCCGATTCCCGGCGACGACCGGCTCTCGCGAAGCGGCGACAGCCTGGCCGCGGAGATCCGGGTGAGCAACCACCGCGCCGTCAGCGACACCTACGCCGTCGCCACGCAAGTGCGGCTGCCGAACGGGAACATCTACCCGGGCGGTGGTGCGTACATCACCGTCGACATGCTCACGCTGGCGGCAGGCCAGACCGGAACCGTGAGTTTCAGTCGGCTGATCCCTGCGTCGGCGCCGATCGGAACCTACGAATTCCAGGTCCTCATGGGCCGCGCGCCCGGCACGCTGATCGACACCTTCTCGTTCAGCTTCCAGGTTGTCCCGTAGCGCCGCCGCCGCTGCGCACCGCAACGCCTTGCGCATCGGGCTGGCGGCCGCGCTGGTGTGGGCCGCGGTGGCGGCCCGCGGTGCGGCGCAGCAAGCCGAGGCCGGGCCGCTCCTGGAGCCCGGAATCCCGGTCCGTGGCCGCGTCACCGCGTCCGAACCGGTCGTGACGACCGAGACGATTTCCCGCGAATACGCCCAGAATCCGGTCCGCGCCAAGGCGTTCCATGTGCGCGTGGCGGAGCCGGGGGCGTACCACGTCGAGCTTCGTTCCTTCGCATTCGACACCTACCTCATCCTGCGCGACGAAGACGGCACGGTGCTGGGCGAAGACGACGACGGTCTCTACTCCTCGCACGCGCGGCTCGCCGTCGCCGAGCTCGCGCCGGGAAAGGCGTATCGGGTGGAAGCCTGCGCGCTGCACGGCGAATTCGGTGAGTTCGAGATCCTGCTGCGCGCCGGAGCGCCGGACGCCGTCGAGCCGCAAGCGCGGCGGGAACTCGAACTGGAGGACGCGCGCGAATCAGTGCGCTGGACCGAGGACCGTCGAGGACCGGACGCGCTGCCTCTGGCAACCCGGCTCGACAACCTCGGCCTGCTGCTCCTCGACCACGGCCGCGCCGCCGAGAGTCTCCCCGTCCTGGAGCGCGCGGTCGCGATCCGGACGGCGGCCCTCGGCGACGTGCACCCGCTCGTCGCCACGAGCGCGCAGAACCTCGCGCGCTGCCGGGTCGCGCTAGGCCAGCTGGCCGAAGCCCGCGCCCCGTACCGGCAGGCCCTGGACATCTGGCTGCGGACTCTCGGCGCGGATCATCCAGCGACGGCGAGCTGCATGAGCAGTCTTGGCGTACTCCTCCGCCAGCTCGGGGAGTTCGACGCGGCGCGCGAGCTCCTGGAGCAGACGCCGGCCATTCTCGAACGCGGGCTCGGCGCCGACCACCCCGCGCTCGCGGTGCATTTGAGCAATCTCGCGGTCCTGTTCATGGATTTGCGGGACTTCGAAGAAGCGCGGCCGCTGCTCGAACGCGCGCTCGCCATCCAGGAACGGGCGGGCGGACCGGAGAGCCCGGCGCTGGCGCCGGTCCTCAACAATCTTGCGCTGACCCTGCACTACCTCGGTCAGTACCAGGACGCACGTATGTACTACGAGCGCGCGCTCGCCCTCAGCGAACGTCACCGCGGCCCCCGGCACCCCGACACCGCGCGCTGCCTGGCCAATCTTGCGGCGCTGCATTCGAGCCTTCGCGAGCATGCGAGCGCCGTCCCACTGCTCGAGCGCGCCGTTGCGATCCTGGAGGCCGCGAACGGCCCGGATCACCTCGATGTGGCCCAGTCGCTCGACGTGCTCAGCATGGTGCTCGCGCAGCAAGGCGGCGCGGAGGCCGCCGCGCGGTCGCAGGTCTTGCAGGAACGCGTGCTCCGGATCCGCGACGAAGCGCTCGGAGAAGGGCATCCCCTCACGGCCGCGAGCCGCTTCCTGCTCGGGGAGCGCGCCCACCGGGAGAGCGGAAGCGAGCCGGCCCTGGAACAGATGCGCCAGGCGATCGCGGTCTTCGAACGGACTTTCGGGCTGCAGAGCATGCAAGTCGCGAACCTGCGCGCGCGCCTGGCCTTCGTGCTCGCGGACCGGGGCGAGGACCAAGTCGCGCGCGACGAGGTCGCGCGCGCCTTGGCGGCGGGCAGGGCCGGTCTCGCCGAGAACCTCTTGGCGCTCACCGAGAGCGAACGGTTCCTTTTCCTGGCCCAGTCCAAGGGCCAGCTCGAACTCCTGGTCGACCTCGGCGGTCTCGGCGACTCGGGGGGCGAATGGAGCCGGACCTACAACGAAGTGGTGAATTGGAAAGGGCTGTCCTCACGGGTGTTCGTGGCGGGCCGCCGGGCGGCGGCCGGCTCGAATTCCCGGGAACGCCGGCAGCAGCTCGACGTGCTGCAAGGCCTTCAAGCGCGGATCTCCGCGCAAGTCTTCGCGCCGCCCTCGGGCGACGCCGCGCGGGATCGACGCGAACTCGACCGCCTGCGGTCCTTGCGCAACGAAGTCGAGCTGCAGATCCAGCGCCATTCCGAGGCGAGGGAGGGCCCCGCCTCGATCCGCATCGACGCACTCCAGGGCAGTCTGCCGGAAGGGACCGCGCTGCTCGACTTCTTCCTGCACCGGAGCTACCAGCCCGGCACCGGCCCGGTGCCCGGAGCCTGGGGCGACGTGGAGATCTCCGCCTGGGTCGTCCGGCCCGGATCGGTCGTCCGCGTGGACCTCGGTTCGGCCGAACCCATCAGGTCGGCGTTGAACGGTTTCCTCAACGAGATCGCCGACCGGCGCGGCGGCGAGGCGCTCCCGGAAACCGCCGGCGAATCGCGCAACGACTTGCTGCTGCGCACGCTCTGGAATCCGCTCGCCGTTCCTCTCGAGGGCGCTGGCACGGTGCTCGTCGCGCCCGATGGTTTTCTGGCCACCCTGCCCTTCGAAGTCCTGCGCCTCGAGTCGGGCCGCTATCTGATCGAGGACCGGGCTTTCGTCTACTTGCTGGACGCGCAGCAAGTGCTGGACCGGGAACGTCCCGCCGGCGGCGCGCGCCGCGGCCTGCTCGCGGTCGGCGGCGTGGACTACGACCGCCGGGAGACCGAAGCTCCGCAGCGCGAGGCCGCGGCGCCGGGCTCGATCCGGGGGAGCTGGTCGGAACGCTGGTATCCCTTGGACTGGACGCGGTACGAAGCCGAGTCCCTGACCGCGGAGTACCAGCGCGCGCGTGAGGAGGATCCGGCGCTGCTCCTGCAAGGCGCGGCCGCCACCGAACGGCGATTGAAAGCGGAGATGCCGCGCCACGGCTTCCTCCACGTCGCCACCCACGGCTTCTTCCAACCGGAGGGGCTGCCCTCGATGTGGGAGGACGCGCTCGACGAGCAAGGCCGGCCGCTCGTGCGCATGGGCGAAGTCGTGGCACGCCTGGTCGGCAACCACCCGGGCCTGCTTTCGGGCTTGGTGCTCGCCGGCGCCAACCTGGCGCCGCTGCCGGGCCAAGAGGACGGTTTCCTCACCGCCGAGGAGGTCGCTTGGCTCGATCTCACAGGCGTCGAGCTCGTGGTGCTCTCCGCTTGCGAAACCGCGCTCGGCCGGACGCAGTCGGGCGAAGGTCTGATGGGTCTGCGGCGCGCGTTCCGGGTGGCCGGCGCGAGAACGGTGATCAGCACGCTCTGGGCGGTCGAGGACCGGTCTTCCAGCGACTTGATGCTGGCCTTCTATCGCAAGCTCTGGGTCGAGGGCCGATCCAAGCTCCAGGCGCTGCGCCGCGCCCAGCTCGAAATGCTGCGCAGCAACCGCGCCGAGTTCGGAGACGGCCGCCCCGCGACCTGGGGCGCCTTCGTGCTCAGCGGCGATTGGCGCTGACTTGCGGAATCCGGACCGCGGCGCCTAGGCTCGACGCTTCCCGCCGTTCTTCGCCGTCGCCAGGTCCATGCCCACCCTGCACGCTCTCCATTCCCATCGCGCCGGCTCCGGCATCGCCGCCGCGGCGCTGCTCCTGGCCGCTTGCCAGTCCCTTGCCACCGGCCGGCCGGTCCGCAGCTACTCCGCCGAGGAATTCTTCGCCACGACTTCGGTGTCGGGCGCCTCGTTTTCGGCCGACGGCTCGCGGCTGCTCGTCACGTCGGATGCGAGCGGCATCTTCAACGCGTACAGCCTTCCGGTCTCCGGCGGGGCGATGACCCAGCTCACCTTTTCGACCACCGACGCGGTGTTCGCGCAAGGCTGGTTCCCCCACGACGACCGCTTCCTCTACACCGCCGACCAGGGCGGCAACGAGTTGAACCACCTGTTCGTCCGGGAACTCGACGGCACCGCGGTCGACCTGACGCCCGGCGAGAACCTGAAAGCCGAATTCCGCGGCTGGAGCGGCGACGACCGCGCGTTCTTCGTGGCGACCAACGAGCGCGATCCGCGCTACTTCGATCTGTACCGCTACCAGGCCGGCGACGGCGCCTTCGAAGCCGGCGCGGGCGGCTTCCGGCGCTACGGGCGCACGCTGCTGTTCCAGAACCCGGGCGGCTTCGACCTCAGCGGCGTCACGCGCGACGGCCGCTGGGTGGCGCTCACGCGGGTCCGCAACAACGCTGACAACGACCTGTTCCTGGCGCCGACCGACCGGCCCGGCGCGCCCCTGCTGCTGGTCACCCCGCACGGGGGCGACGTCGACCACGCGGTGATGGATTTCTCGCCCGACGGCGGCACGCTCTACTACCGCAGCGACGAAGGCAGCGAATTCCAGCAAGTGCACGCCTACGACCTCGCGAGCGGCGCGGTCGAGACGGTCTACTCGGCCGACTGGGACGTTTCGTACTACGGTTTCTCGCGCGACGGCCACTTCTTGATCGCCGCGGTCAACGCCGATGCGCGCACCCGGCTGCAGCTCTTCGACGCGGTGAGCGGCGCGGAGATCGCGCTGCCGGAGTTTCCGACCGGCGACCTCGCCGGCCTCACCATCGAGCCCGCCGGTTCGCGGATGGCCTTCTTCGTCAACGGCGACGCCTCGCCGGCGAACCTGTACGTGCACGAACTCGGCGGCAAGGAGGCGCCGCAGCGCCTGACCGACACGCTCAACCCGGCGATCGACCCGGCCGACCTGGTCGAGGCCGAAATGGTCCACTACGCGAGCTTCGACGGCCTCGCCATTCCGGCGGTGCTCTACCGGCCGCACCGGGCCAGCGGCGCCCACCCGGTGCCGGCGGTGGTCTGGGTGCACGGCGGCCCCGGCGGCCAGAGCCGCGGCGGCTACAGCGCGGCGATCCAGCATCTGGTCAACCACGGCTACGCGGTGCTCGCGGTCAACAACCGCGGCAGCTCGGGTTACGGCAAGACCTTCCACCACCTCGACGACCGCCGCCACGGCGACGTCGACCTCCAGGACTGCGTGTGGGGCCGCCGCTACCTCGAGAGCCTCGCCTGGGTCGACGGCGACAGGGTCGGGATCCTCGGCGGCAGCTACGGCGGCTACATGGTGTGCGCCGCGCTCGCCTTCGAACCCGAAGCCTTCGACGTCGGCATCGACATCTTCGGCGTCACCAACTGGCTGCGTACGCTCGAGAGCATTCCGCCGTGGTGGGAGGACTTCCGGGCCGCGCTCTACGCCGAAATGGGCGATCCGACGACCGACCAGGAGCGGCTGCGCGGCAACTCGCCGCTGTTCCACGCCGGCGAAATCCGGAAACCGATGCTCGTGGTGCAGGGCGCCAACGACCCGCGCGTGCTACAGGTCGAGAGCGACGAGATGGTCGCCGCGGTGCGCGCCAACGGCGTTCCGGTCGAGTACCTGCTGTTCCCCGACGAAGGCCACGGCTTCCGCAGCCGCGCCAACCGCATCGCGGCGAGCGACGCCTACGTGGCGTTCCTCGACAAGTATTTGCGCGGGTCGCCGTCCAGGTAAGCGGACTCCAGAACCATGCCGTTGACGCCTCTCGTCCTCCTCGTCCTGCTCCCCGCGGTGCAGGAGGACCGGAGCGGGAACCTCCTTGGTTTTGGAGCAGGCGCTGGAGGCAGACTCGGCGGGGGTCACCGCCTGCACGCGAGCGAGCCAAGAATTCTGCACGGGCGCATCGTCGACGCCGAGGGCCTTCCGGTGCCCAACCTGCGGATCGACGCGGATTGCTGCAAGCGCCCGGCTCCCGACTCTTCGGCGATGACCGCAGCGACCGACGCCGACGGCCGTTTCCTGCTCGAGGGCACTTGGGGCCGGCGCTTCGATATCGAGTACCGCTCCGAGGGCGAAGAGAGTCTCCAGTCGACGGGCAGTTTCTTCTGGGACGAATCCAAGGACCTCGATGCCGAATGGCGGGCGAATTGGTACAGCCGCCCGGTCGCCGCGAAAGTACGGACCCCCGACGGAGAACTCCGCGCGGCGCCGCTGCTGCTCGAAAGAAGTTCTACGGGACGGTGGTGGCGCGCCGAGGACCTCGAACTCCCTTCGCACAACGCCGGTTTCTCGGGCACCTTGCGCGGCTTGCAGGAAGGCCGCTACCAGGCCTACGTCGCGACCCCGCTCGGGCGCTGGCTCGACGCCGGAGTGGTGCAGATTCCCCAGGATCTCGGCAGCACTCTCGAACTGGACCAGCCGGGCCTGCAGGTCCACGACTGGAAGACCCTGTTGCGTGCCGGCGGAGTCGTCACCTCGCTCGAGGACCGCTTCCGGATCCTCAGCGGATCCATCTACCGGGAGTCCTCGCCCGCGGACCCGGTCCACGAAGGCGAGCACACGGTCGCCATCGAGGATCCGTTCTTGCGGGTCGTGGACTCGGTGATCGTCCGCCCGGACCGCGCGGTGCTGCTCCCGGTCGAAGCGCGCGGCGTGCTGCAAGTGCCGATCCCCGCCGCCTTGCAGGCGCTCGTCGAGCGCAAGAAGCCGTACCGGATCCATTTGCGGATCCTCGGCCCCGACGGCCTCCGCATCACCGATCACCGCTGCCCGACGACGGAGGACAGTGGCTGGCTGCTGGAGAAGGTGCCGGTCGGCGAAGTGCAGATCCTGGTGTGGGAGGACGCCGAAAGCGTGGACGACCGCGCAGCGCTCCAGTCGACGGTCTGGCGCGCCACGGCCACGGTCCGCGCCGGAGAGCACGGCAGCGTCCAATGGTCGGACGACAGCTTGTTCCCCAAAGCGGATTTCGTGTCCGCGGAGTTGGCGGCGAGCCGTCCCGTCGAACGGCTCCGCGATTGGGAGTACCTGCCGCTCCGGCCGTGAGCGCGTGGCGGACAGACTCTGGTCGACGGCACGCTGGTCGACGGCGACTACTGCTTCGCGCTGGAGCCGCCGTGGTCAGGAGTCCCGGTGCATGACGAAGTCGGGATGATCGGCTTCGTGCCGGACGCCATCGGCGGAGTCCGGATCGGCGATGGACGGATGGGCGCGGTGATCGAATCTGGCCCCCTTCAGTGGGTTTCGAATCGAAAGAAGTACTCGGCGTCCCAGCGTAGGACTTCGCTCCACCCATACTTCCTCTGCGCGACTCCCAGCGCCATGGCCGAAGTCAATTCCGGCGCCTTCCGGGTGATCCCTCTTACGTAATTGCGAAAGAGCGCGAACACCCAAAGGTGCAGAGAAAGTCGCGATCTCTTCTTGCTGTGCGCCCAGCTCCTGCGCACCAGTCGGCTGACGTGATCGCGCAGCATCGCATTGGTGTGGTTGATCGGAAAGAGCAAGTTGCGGTAGTCGCGGGTGGCTTTGGAAGAGCCGACCTGGTGACTGTGCCCGCGGGAGCCGAAGACTGCGCGCAGTTGTGCACGGTAACTTTGCTTCTTGTCGGATTGGAGCTGAGGAAGCGCCACCGGGTGGTGCCATCGCCGCCACGCTTCGAGCGTGCGCCGGACGGCAGCCCGAGACTGCCCGACCCGCCTGCCGTGAAGATCTTGCCAGTTCTTCTTGCGGGCTTCA
>DASWJW010000204.1:0-26007 GCA_036396955.1 Planctomycetota bacterium | reverse complement strand
CCCAGTGGCTGCCTAACACATGTAAGGCCCAGTTGCGTCAAGGGCAGATTTCCTCCGGCCACGGCTGAGGAGCGTGGATGACGTCGATCTGGCGAGAGCGTCGAGCCGTTCCTGTCTCGGGTTTCCGAGTCGGTGCGCGGGAGCGCCCTGCACCTGCACCCATGTCGAGGATCGACCACCGGGTCTCGTTGGCATGCGGCCGGTGGCGCCGTCGCAGGCGACGGGCGTCCTAGAAACTCATCGGTTCCCTCGTGCCGTCCCACTCATGAGGTACGGGCCGAATGTGGCCAGTTGTTTTCGGGCTCGGGTGAGGGGCAGGGCGGATCGTTGCACGCGGTTGTTCGGTGTGGGTGGAGGGAGCCGGCGTCCAATCAAGCGGTCGGGCAGCCGGGCTGTCTGGCCCAAGACTGTGTTCACGTGCTCGGGGCACAGGTCGCGTCCGGGTCGTCGTGCGGGCTCCGCCCTTGGTGGCTCGAGTGAGGCGTCGGGCTCGCCGGCTCCGCTCCGTGGTTTTCAATTGGTCTTCAGGAAGCGCTCCAGGTCGAAGGCGGTCTTTCGGCTGAGCATGGGGAAGACGGCGCGTCCGAGCTTGTGGGCGAGGATGGACAGGGACTTTCCCTTGCCATGCTTCTTCTCGAGCCGCGCCTTGAAAGCCTTGCCTCGCTCGCACTTGGCGAGGAAGAGCACGGCGACCTCGGAGAAGGCCCACTTCAGGTGGACGTTGCCCATCTTGGCGCCGCTCGTCCCCTTGCGCTTGCCGGCCGACTCCTTGGCGCCCTTGACCAGCCGGGCGTAGGACGCGAAGTCCTGCACGCGCGGGAAACGGGCGATGTCGTGGATCTCGTAGAGGATCGTCATCGCCAGGATTTTGCCGATGCCGGGCACCGTGCGGAGGCGGTGAAAGACGGTGGCGTCGTGCTGCTTGGCGCGCTGAACGAGGAAGAGTTCGAGATCACGGATGCGGCCGTTCTTGGACTTGGAGCCGTGGATCTCTCCCATGTAGAGGGCGTGGCCGAGGACGAAGGGAATCTTCTCTTGGTCGCAGAGGTCGGCTACCCAGTACCAACTGAACATGCATTCGACCCCGATCACGAGATCCTCCCGAAAGGGAGCCAGCGCATCGAGCAGCACGGCCGGATCAGTCGGGAAGTCCTTGTGGAGGACGACTTGGTCCTAGGCGTCGAGGACGCGCAGGTACATCGATCGGGCGTGCAGGTCGATGCCGCACGTGTGTTTGTGGGTGTGGCTGTAGAATCTCATCCGGTTCCTCCCAGCGGGGTGTTGAGCGTGAACCGGGCGTCCACGACGCCGGACGGTCCGGCAACCCGCGGGAGGGACATGATGAGGATCAACCGGTTGCAGCGGACGGCTCCAGGCGGTGGTTATACTGAGTTCTAACCGGCCGCTGAAGCGGACGTGCTTCGCGCGGCGCTCAGCGCCAAGGTGTTAGGCGCATCAGAAACATCCAGAAGTTGACCAATGAAGCTGTCTGATAGACGTGTCATCGAAATCCTGGCGAAGTCCCCACTGGAGTCATTTGCGGCGATGCTCGAGATCCTCCAGTCCCTGGACGGTGCCTGGATGTGGGAAGAGATCGAGTACGAGCTGTTCGATGATTCTCTGGGCGATAACCAGGAAGGAAAGATATCCATCCGGGTGCCTAGCACCGGTGGAATCTCAGCCAATGTGCTGTTCGCTTTCACTCAGCATGCCATTACGTTCGACTTGGTAAGGCGGCGGCTCTGGGGGGAGCAGGGGACTCGCACTGAGCCGGCCGAGCTTCGAGCCTGCTACGAACTCACTCCGTCAGGGAGCTACATGTGCTCCCTCCTGGAAGCGCTTGCTGGCGTCACGGGACCAGTTCGCACGTGAAACGACAACGTCTAACCCGGTGCTGCGACGGACGACACTTCGCACTGCCGCTAAGCGCCAGAATCGTAAGCATCTCAAGTAGAACTATGAAGCGACTTCTCACCTCATTGGGCGTCATTCCGGCATGCACGCTGTGACCTTCCCCCGTTTCGATGGACACCGGGGTCACGCTGCCCGAAGCCCAGCTCGAGCATTTCTACCGCTATCTCGATTCCGGCAAACCGCTGATCGGCGTCCGCACCGCGAACCACGGCTTCCTCGACTTCGACTACCAGCTCGACGGTCGCAAGATCAACTTCGGCGAGGACGTGCTCGGCGGATCGTTCCGCAGCCATCACGGCCGCTGGCACCAGGATTCGACCCGCGGGCTCCCGATCGGCGCGCAGCGCGACCACCCGATCTTGCGCGGGGTCGAAGACGTCTGGGGACCGTCGGACGTCTACCGCACCTATCCCGAAGGCGCGGCCCTGCCCGCCGGCTGCACCGCGCTCGTGATGGGACAACCCCTCACCGGCCGCAAGCCGACCGACCCGTTCAACGAGAAGCTGATCGCGCTACCCGTGGCGTGGACCCGGACCTGGACCGGCCGCACCGGCCAGAACGCCGGCGTGTTCCACACGACCATGGGCAGCGCGCGCGACTTCCAGAGCGCGGGACTGCGGCGGCTGGTGATCAACGCCAGCTACTGGTGCCTGGGGATGGAAGACGCCATCCAGGCCGACGCGCCGGTCGATCCCGTCGGCCCGTACCGGCCGCTCGAGAGCGGCTTCCATTACGAAGAGCTCGGCGTCCGGCCGCGGCCCGTCGCGTCGTATCGCTGACCGGACCCGACGGCGGCGCGCTCAGTCGTCGCCCCAGACGCGTTCGAGGAACGCGGCGCGGCCCGAGCCTCGGCGGTAGGACTCGTAGCGCTTGGGGTTCTTCTCGTAGTAGTTCTGGTGGTCGTCTTCCGCCGGATAGAAGACCTCGAGCGGGGTGATTTCGGTCACGATCGCGAGATCGAAGCGCCCCGACGCCCCGAGCGCCGCGCGCGAGGCCTCCGCGATGCGGCGCTGCTGGTCCGAATGCGTGAAGATCGCCGATCGGTACTGGCTGCCGCGGTCGGCGAAGGAGCCGCCGGCATCGGTGGGGTCGAACAACTGCCAGAAATGGTCGAGGAGCTCGGCGTAGCTCGTCCGCGACGGATCGAAGGTGATCTGCACGGCCTCCGCGTGCCCGGTCCGGCCGCTCGACACTTCCCTGTAGGTCGGATTGGGCACGTGTCCGCCCGTGTAGCCGGAGATGGCGGAGAGCACTCCGGGGATCTTTTCGAAGGGCGCCTCGATGCACCAGAAGCAGCCGCCCGCGAGGGTGGCGAGCTCGGTGGCCTCCGGCTGGCTCGCCGCGGCCGGGGGGGGCGTGCTGGCGGGTCGAGGCTCCTCACCGCAGCCGAGAAGCAGCAGCGCGAGGGAAAGGGTGACGAGGCTCTGCATGAATTCTGGAGTCCGAAGACTCTGCGTTGCGAGGACCCGGGTCCCCGCGCGCGGATCCTAGCAGGCGGCCGCCTGCGGACCTGCGGTCGTCCTGCGCCGGTGCGGCTCCGTGCGGGGAGCGGGAAGGCCGCGACGGCTTCTTTGGTGGCAATCCAGAAGGATGGGAACCGGGAATTCGTGGACAATGCGCGCTTGCCATGCTGACCCTGCTCTGGATTGCCCTTCTTCCGCTGCCTCCCGCTCCTTTCGCTGCCGTCGCCTGGCAGGAAGAAGCCGCGCGCGGCCCCGACCAGGCCGCGCTCGAGCGCCAGGAGCCGGAACGAAGCGCCGATCTCTACCGGCAGTGGGTGGTGCAGACCGATCAGGCGGTCGGGTCGAACCTGGTCCGGCAGGTCATGGCCCGCGACCACGACGGGTTTGGCGGCGTGCCCGATCGCTACGGCATCGTTTCGCCGCAGACCTCGTCGGGAATCCTGCGCCACATGGCCACCGCGTGGGTCTGCCCCGAGAGCCAGTACCACCACGACCCGCTCTTGATCGAACGCATGGCGGCGGCGACGCAGCACTTGCTGGCCTCGCAGCACGCCGACGGCACGATCGACCTCTACACCACCAACTTCCACTCGCCGCCCGACGTCGCTTTCGTGCTGGAAAACGTCTGCCTGGCGCTCGGTCTGCTGCGCGCCGACGGCGACCCGGCGCTCGCGCAACTCGACGCGGCCATCGCGACCTTCGTCGAGCGCGGTGCGGCGGCGCTCGCGGTCGGCGGCATCCACACGCCGAACCACCGCTGGGTCGTCTGCATGGCGCTCGCGCGGGCCTACCGCTTGCTGCCGGATCCGCGCTACCTCGCGCGGATCGACCAGTGGCTCGCCGAGCAGATCGACATCGACCCCGACGGCCAGTTCACCGAGCGCAGCACCGCGATCTACTCGCCGTTGACCGACCGCTGCCTGATCACCGTGGCGCGGCTGCTGGACCGGCCCGAGCTCCTGGAACCGGTACGCCGGAATCTGGAGATGACGGCCTACTACATGCATGCCGACGGCGAGATCGCGACCGAAGGCTCCCGGCGCCAGGACCAGTACAGCCGCGGATCGATGGCGGCCTACGCCTATCCCTATCGGTACCTGGCGCTCCACGACGGCAACGGCCGTTTCGCCGCGATCGCGCGTTCGATCGAGAGCCGCACGCCGGAGCGGCTGACCGGCAATCTCGGCCTGCTGCTCGAAGATCCGACTCTCCGCGGCGGATTGCCGGCCGACGCGCCGCTTCCGACCGCCTACACCAAGCACTTCTGTCACTCGGACCTCGTGCGCATCCGGCGCGGCGAGGCGAGCGCGACGATCCTCGGCGGCAATCCGGCGCTGTTCTCGCTGCACAAGGGCAGCGCCGCCGTGGTGGTGCGGATGGCGCAGGCCTTCTTCGGCAAGGGGCAGTTCGTGAGCGACAGCCTGGTCCGGGACGGCGACGGATGGCTGCTTCGACAGGACCAGGAGGGCCCGTACTACCAGCCCTTGCCAGGCGAACTCCTGCCCGACGACGGGGACTGGGAGAAGATGGACCGCGAGCAGCGTCCGCAGAGCGAAGTGCAGCGGCAGCGGACCACCATCCGCGTCACCGAAGCCGATGGAGTCTTCGAATTGCACATCCGGATCGCCGGCACCGCTGGGGTGCCGGTCGCGGTCGAACTCGGTTTCCGCAGCGGCGGAACGCTGCACGGCGTCACCGCGATCGAGGACCTCCCCGCGGCCTGGTCGTTCTCCGGCGAGACCGGCCGCTTCGAGTATGGCGACGACACCATCGAATTCGGCCCGGGGCGCGTCGAGCACGGTTGGACCGCGCTGCGCGGCGCGCTGCCGAAGCTGGAGGGGGACAGCGTCTACCTCACCGGTTTCACGCCCGTCGACTGGAAACTCCGGCTGCGCTGAGCGCGAGAGCATGCGCTTCCTCACGCTCGCCTTCGCCTTCGCCCTCGCTCTGGTCCTGTCCGCTTGTGCGCAACGCAACCCCTACTCCGTGGAGGTCGACGATCACGCGATCACTTTACGCGCCGGCGCGCGCCTGCTCGCGAGCTTCCAGCACGAGGCGTTGGTTCCAGAAGGCGTCGACGCCGTGTACGCCCGCGCTGGGTACCTGCACCCGGTCTTCACGCCTTCGGGAGCCGTGGTCACCGGGGACTACGGAGCTTCGCACCGCCACCAGCACGGCGTGTTCTGCGCTTGGACGCGCACGCGCTTCGAGGGCCGTGAGGTCGACTTCTGGAACGCCGCCGCGCGCCAGGGCACGGTCGAACTGACCGGTTTCGTCGCCGGCGAGGCTGGCGCGGACCACGCGGGCTTCGCCGCCGCGTTCGCCTACGTCGACCTCACGGCGCCGGGCAGCCGTCGCACGGCGCTCGAGGAAACCTGGAAGGTGCGCGCGCACGCGCTCGCGGACGCAACCGTGATCGACCTCGAGTCGACGCAGTCGGCGCCGACCTCTCCGCTCGAAGTCCTCGAATACCACTACGGCGGTTTCGCCGTCCGCGGCCCCGAAGGCTGGGAGGGCGCCAACGGCGCGCGGGTGGTCACGAGCGAAGGCCTCGGTCGCGTGCCCGGCAACGAGTCGACGGCGCGCTGGGTGGCCATGAGCGGCGCGGTCGCCGGCGGCGGCGAGGCGACGATCGCCGCGTTCGCGTCGCCTCGGAACCCGCGTGCCCCCGAACCGGTGCGCATCCACCCGACGAACCCGTACTTCTGTTTCGCGGCCTGTCAGCAAGGCGCGTTCGCGATCGCGTCCGGCGCGCCGCGGGAAACGCGCTACTGCATCGTCGCGATGGACGGTCCGCCGGACCCCGCGCGGCTCGACGAGCTGTGGCGGGAGTTCGCGGCGCGCTGATTGCCGCGCGCCTGGTTTCTGCCGGACATGTGCGGTCTCTTCACGCTGACGACCCTGCTTTCGATCGCACCGGCGTTCGGCTCGTGGGGAGACATCCAGGAACCGGCCGCGGCCGCCGCGACCGCCGCGGAGGTCGAGTTCTTCGAGGCGCGCATCCGGCCGGTGCTGGTCGAGCGCTGCTACAGCTGCCACAACAGCAGCAAGCGCGCCAAGGGCGGGCTGGTCCTCGACCATCGCGACGGGATCCGCGAAGAGTCGGACACCGGCACGGCGGTGGTGCCGGGCGACCCGGAGCGCAGCATGCTGCTGAAAGTGGTCCGCCACGAGATCGAGGACCTGGAGATGCCCAAGGACGGGCCGCGCCTCGACGACGAGGTCGTCGCCGACTTCGAGCGCTGGATCCGCAACGGCGCCCAGGATCCGCGGGACGCGCCGCCGAGTGCGACCGAGCTCAGCGCGCTGACTTCGTGGGAGGCCACGCTCGCGCGGCGCAAGCTCTGGTGGAGCCTGCAGCCGATCCGGGCCGTCGAGCCGCCGCCGAGCGCGTGGTCCGATCACCCGGTCGACCGCTTCGTGGAGAGCGAACTCGAAGGGCGCGGGCTTGCGCGCGCGGGCCCGGCCGACCGCCGCACCTTGATCCGGCGCTTGAGCTTCGTGCTGACCGGCCTGCCGCCGACGCCGGCCGAGATCGAGGAATTCCTGGCCGACGACGAGCCCGGCGTCACCGAGCGCTGGACCGACCGGCTGCTCGCCTCACCGCGCTACGGCGAGCGCTGGGCGCGGCACTGGATGGACGTGGTGCGCTACGCCGACTCTCACGGCTCGGAAGGCGACCCCGCCATCCCCAACGCCTACCGCTATCGCGACTACTTGATCCGCGCATTCAACCAGGACGTGCCCTACGACCAATTGGTGCGCGAACACCTGGCGGGCGATCTCCTCGCCGCACCGCGGATCGACTCCGAACGCGGCATCGACGAATCGGCCATCGGCACCGCGCACTGGCGGATGGTCTTCCACGGTTTCGCGCCCACCGACGCGCTCGACGAGAAAGTCCGCTTCGTCGACGACCAGATCAACGTGTTCGGCAAGGCCTTCCTGGGGCAGACCATCTCCTGCGCGCGCTGCCACGACCACAAGTTCGACGCGATCAGCCAGAAGGACTACTACGCGCTGTTCGGGATCTTCGCCTCGACCCGGCCGGGCATGCAGGACGTCAACGCGCCGGCGATGCAGGCCTTGCACCAGGAGCGGCTCGGCGGCCTCAAGCTCGAGATCCGCGCCGCCATGGCCGCGGCATGGTCTCGGGAGCTCGCGGTCGACGCCGGAGCGCGGAAGGTCCTGCCGTCGTCGTCGCCGCCGTCGTTGCCGTCGCCGTCTTTGGATGGGGACTCCGTCCCCAACGCGCGGCGCTGGGATCTCGGCAGCGCCGCGGGCATGGCGGAATGGTTTCCGACCGGCAACGGGCTCCGCGCCGGGCAGGCCGGCGCGGGAGCGTTCGCGGTGCTCGCGGAAGGCGAGCGCGTGCTCGCGGGGATCTACCCCGCGGGGATCTACACCCATCTCTTGTCGACGCGCCACCGCGGCGTGCTGCAGTCCGCACGTGTCGCCCTCGACGGGGAATACGAAGTCTGGTTCCAGGCGCTCGGCGGCGGCGGCGCCAAGCTGCGGTACGTGGTGCAGGACTACCCGCGCGGGGGCACGGTCTACCCGATCACCGAACTCCAGAACGCCACCTGGTCCTGGCACCGGCTCGACCTCTCGTACTGGAACGGCGATTCGGTCCACTGGGAGCTCTGCACCGCGCTGGATGCGCCGGTCGAAGCCGGCGGCGGTGAGCGGTCGTGGTTTGGCCTGCGCCAGGTCGTGCTGCGCCGGAAGGGCGCGGGACCGCCCGCGGCCGATCCGGACCCTCTGGCGTCGCTCCCCGCCGATCGGGGCGCGGCGTGGATCCAGGCCGCGATCGACGCGTGGGCGCGAGACACGGCGACCGACGCGCAGGCCCTGCTGCTCGACGCGTGCCTGCGCGAGGGCCGGCTCGCCAACACCCTCGCCGATCTTCCCGAAGTGGCGCAACTCGTGGCGCGCTACCGCGAAGTCGAAGCCCAGGTGCCGCTGCCGACGCGGGTGCCGGGCCTGCTCGAAGGCGACGCGGCCGATCAGCCGCTGTTCTTGCGCGGCGACCACCGCCGCCCCGGCGAGCTGGCGCCGCGCCGGTTTCTCGAAGCGATCGACGCCGAGCCCTACGCCACCGCCTCGAGCGGTCGCCTGGAACTGGCCGAAGACCTGTTGCGCGCCGACAACCCGCTGCCCGCGCGGGTGATCGTCAACCGCATCTGGCACCACCTGTTCGGGCGGGGCCTCGTGGCGACGCCGGACAACTTCGGCAAGCTCGGCGCCGCGCCCTCGCACCCCGAACTCCTGGACTACCTGGCCCAGCGCATGGTCGAGCGCGGCTGGTCGATCAAGGACCTGGTGCGCTTTCTCGTCGCTTCCAAGACCTGGCAGCTCGACTCGGCGCCGCCGGACGGGGCGCTGGCCGCGGATCCCGACAACGTCTGGCTCTCGCACGCGCGGGTCCGCCGCCTCGACGCCGAGGCGATCCGCGACGCGCTCTTCGTGGCCGCGGAACGGCTGGACCCAAACATGTACGGCCCCGGCTTCGGCGCGGATACCGCGACGCCGCGGCGGAGCGTCTACGTGACTTCGCGGCGCAACGAACTCGACGCCTTCCTGGCGGCCTTCGACTCGCCCGTGCCCTTCGCCACCACGGGGGCGCGGGCCTCCACCAACGTCCCGGCGCAGTCGCTCGCGATGCTCAACGGCTCCCTGGTCCGCGAGGTCGCGGAGCAGTGGGGGACTTCGATGCGCGCCGACCCGCGCTTTGCGACGGACCGCCTGCGCCTGGCGCACATGTTCGCAGCCGTGACCGGGCGGACGCCGGAAGACGGCGAAATCCAAGCCCTCGCGGCCTACCTCGAGGCATGCGGCGCCGGGGTCCGCGCCGACCGGCAACGCCGAGAAGCTCTCGGAGCGCGGCTGGTCTTCGACGCGACCGTGCTCGAGTCGGTCCTCCGCCCCGTGCGCGCGCGGCTGCGCGCCGCGGCTTCTTCGGCCGCCGCGCCGGCCGGACCCGCGCCGTTCGCGCGCTGGGATTTCCGCGAGAGTTCGCGCGACACCGTCGGCGCACTGCACGGGGTCCTTCACGGCACCGCGCGGCTCGCCGACGGCGGACTGCTGCTCGACGGCAGCGGTCATGTTTCGACGCCGCCGATCGCGCCCGCGCTCGCCGAGAAGACCCTGGAAGCGTGGGTGCGGCTCGCGGATCTCGACCAGCGCGGCGGCGGGGTCGTCACCGTCCAGGGCCTGCGCGGCAACGTTTTCGATTCGATCGTCTTCGGCGAGCGGATTCCGCGGCGCTGGCTGGCCGGATCCGACGGCTTCCGGCGCACCGAGGACTTCGGCGGCAGCGACGAATCGCTGGCCGGCGACGCCGCCGTCCACGTCGCGATCGCCTTCGATGCCGACGGCCGGATCCGCGGCTACCGAAACGGCGAACCCTATGGCGAACCGTACCGCAAGGCGGCGCTCGTCCCCTACAAGGCGGGCGACAGCCAGGTGCTGTTCGGACTCCGCCACGGCAGCCCCGCGCCCGGGCGCATGCTGCGCGGCGTGATCGTGGAGGCGCGGCTGTACGACCGCGCGCTTTCGGCCGAGGAGATCGCGGCCTCGGCCGCGGCCAGCGGCGTCGTCTCGCGCGCCGCAATCCTGGCGGCGCTGGACGAGCCGGCGCGCCGCCAGGTGATCTTGCTCGAGGCCCCCGTCGCCGCTTCGCGCGCCGAACTCGCGGACCTCGGCGAACCCGCCGGCGAGGACGAGCCCTGGATCCTGGTGGCCCACGCTTTGTTCAACCTGAAGGAATTCCTGTACCTGAGGTAGACGAAGCGATGCCCGCACTCTTCCCCTCGCGCCGCGACCTCCTGCGCCGGACCTCGACCGGCTTCGGCATGCTCGCGCTCTCGGGCTTGATGGCCAGGCGACCCGAGGTGGCGCGCGCCAGGCACGTGATCTTCTGTTTCATGTCGGGCGGCGTCTCACAGGTCGACAGTTTCGATCCCAAGCCCGAGCTGGAACGGCTGCACGGCCAGCCGATGCCGGTTTCGATCGCGCGCACGCAGTTCAACGACAACGGCAACGTGATGGCCTCGCCCTTCCGCTTCCGCCTGTACGGCGCGAGCGGGATCGCGATCAGTTCGCTGTTTCCAGAACTCGGCAAGGTCGCCGACGAACTCGCCGTGGTGCGCTCGATGACCAGCAGCGTCAACGAACACGCGCAGGGCAACTACTTGATGCACACCGGCTTCCCCTTCATGGGGCACCCGAGCGCCGGCGCGTGGGCGAACTACGGGCTGGGCAGCGAGAACGAGAATCTGCCCGGCTTCGTCGTGCTCCAGTCCGGTGGCGCGGTCGCGCCCCACGGCGGCGTGGGGCTGTTCAGCAGCGGCTTCTTGCCGGCACACCACCAGGCGTCGATCGTGGCGGCGGACCGCCAGCCCGCGGTGCGCAACATCGTCCCGGGCCTGGGCGACGCCGCGCAGCGCCGCCATCTGGAGCTGATCGGCCGTTTCGACCGCGACTTCGCCGCGCGCACTGCCGATCCGCAGCTCGAAGCCGCGATCCACAACTACGAGACGGCCTTCCGCATGCAGGCGGCGGTGCCCGAGGTCTGCGACTTCTCCGGCGAGAGCGAGGCGACGCGCCGGCTCTACGGCTTCGACGCCACCGAACCGAGCAAGGCCGCCTACGCGCGCCAGTGCCTGCTCGCGCGGCGGCTCGTCGAGCGCGGAGTCCGCTTCGTCGAGCTGAGCTGCATCACCAAGAACCTCGGCGCCGGCGGCGCGCCCAATCCCTGGGACCAGCACAGCGCGCTCGAAGCGGGCCACGGCGCCATGGCCTTCCAGGTCGACCAGCCGATTGCGGGGCTCATCCAGGACCTGCGCGCGCGCGGCCTGCTCGACGAAACGCTGGTGATCTGGGCCGGCGAATTCGGCCGCACACCGTTCTCCCAAGGCGCCGACGGCCGCGACCACAACCCCTTCGGCTTCAGCATCTTCCTCGCCGGCGGGGGAGTGCGCGGCGGCACGGTCTACGGGCGCACCGACGAGCTCGGCTACCGCGTGGTCGAAGACCGCTGCGACGTCTACGACCTGTGGGCCACCGTGCTGCACCAGCTCGGGCTCGACCACAAGCGGCTCACCTACCGCTACGCCGGCCGCGACGTGCGTTTGACCGACGTCCACGGCGAAGTGCTGACCGGAATCCTGGCGTAGCGCGCGCCGCTTGCGTGCCACACCTCATTCGCCTTCGAGGAAGGCTTGGAGACGCACCAGCGCGGCGTCCCACTGCGTGCCGATCCGGTCGAGATGCTGGCGGGCGTCTTCCAGCCGATCGGGTTCGAGTTCCCAGATGTGCTCGCGGCCGCGGCGGGAGCCGCGGACCAGACCGGCATCGGCGAGCACGTGCAGGTGCTTGGTGACGGCCTGGCGCGACACCGCGACGCCGCCGTTCAAGTCGGCGATCGACGCCGGTCCGCTCGCCGAGAGCCGTGCGACGAGGCCGAGGCGCGTCGGGTCGCCGAGGGCTGCAAAGAGCGGGGCTGCGTCGCGCAGTCGCGCCGCGGTGAAGCGGCTAGCCATCGACGTGCCTGGCGATGTTCCCCGTCTGGGCGGTCCAGCCGCCCTCGTTGCGCAAGAAGGACTCGGCGCGGTACTTCTCGGGCAGGCCGTCGAAACCCGACTCGTCGACCGTCAACCGGGTTCCCGTGCCGGCAGCTTCGAGACGAAATTCGACCAGCGTGGTGGGCTCGCCGGAATGATCGACCGACTGGTCGAAGGCCTGCGGCTGCCAGCGGAAGGCGAAGCAGCGCTCGGGTTCCAGGCTCACGACTTGCGCGCGCAAGCTCAGGTGCTCGTAGCCGGGGTGGGTGATCGGGCCCTCGAAGTCCTCGCCGACGCGGAATTCGCCGGCCAGGCGGACGCCGAACCACGCGCCGAACTCGGCAGGGTCGGTGAGCGCGCGCCAGACCCGCGCGGGCAGGGCCGTCAGAGTGATTTCCTTGTGGATGCGGTCGGTATCCGATGTGCTCATGAGCAACCTTTTGGTTGCCTATAGGAATACCCGATCCGACTAGGATGGGCAACCGGATCCTTGCCGAGAGGAACTTCAGGAACTACCGGCAAGGACTCGGACCATGCAATTCCCCGTCTCGAAGCTCGCCGCAGTCCTCGGACTGGTCCTGGCCACCGCGGCACCGGCCCTGACAGCCCAGCAGGAGGCCTACCTCGGCGCTCCGATCCACTACGAGACGGAGAGGTCCGAAGACGCCGTGGCCCGGCTCCGCCAGCGCATCGCCGCCGGCGAGGTCGCGTTCGAGTGGGACGAACAGCGCGGCTGGCTGCCGGCGCTGCTCACGGCCTTCGAAGTTCCGGTGTCCTCGCAGCTCCTGGTGTTCTCGCAGACCAGCCTGCAGGCCGATCTCATCGGTCCCAAGCGGCCGCGCGCACTCTACTTCAACGACGAAGTCGCCATGGGGTGGATCCCCGGTGCTCCGCTGATCGAACTCACCGTGATGGACCCGGTCCAGGGGCCGACGTTCTACGCGGTGGAGCAAGCGAAGCGGCCGGACCCGATCCAGCGCGCGGACGGCTCTTGCCTGAGTTGCCACGCCGGTTCGCGCACGCGTGACTTGCCCGGCAACCTGGTGCGCTCGGTCCACCCCGACGCCGACGGCCGGCCGATCCTGCGTTCGGGCACCGACGACGTCACGCACGCGACTCCTTTCGAGAAGCGCTGGGGCGGCTGGTACGTCACCGGCACGCACGGGGACATGCGCCACCGCGGCAACGCGGTCGTGCGCCCGGACGACTCCGCGGGCGAGTTCGTCGATCCCGAGGCCGGCGCCAACGTGGTCGCGCTGGACGGTTTCTTCGACACCGCGGCGTATTTGTCGCCGCACAGCGACCTGGTCGCGTTGATGGTGCTCGAACACCAGGCGCAGATGCAGACCGTCCTGGCGCGCGCGAGCTACGAGGGCCGTTTGGCGAAACAGTATTCGCTCGAGATGAACGCGATGTCGGGGCGGCCCGCGGACTTCGTCAGCGCGTCCGTCGAACGGCGCTACGCGTCCGCGGCGCGCCGCGTGGTCCAGCAGCTGCTGTTCTTCGAAGGCGTCGAACTCACGGCGCCGGTCGCCGGCACCTCGGCGTTCGCCAAGGAGTTCGAGGCGCGCGGCGTCCGCGATTCGAAAGGCCGCTCCTTGCGCGACTTCGACCTGCAGACGCGGCTGTTCCGCCATCCCTGCAGCTACTTGATCCACTCCTCGGCCTTCGACCGCTTGCCGCCCGAAGTGCTCGAGCGCGTCTACGCGCAGTTGGGGGCGATTCTCGCCGCCGCCGACGACCCCGTCGACTATCCACGGCTCACGGCTCCGGTGCGCCGCGAACTGATCGAGATGCTGCGCGAAGTCAAACCGGGCATGCCCGCCGCCTGCTTCGATTGAGCCGGGAGCGCCCCGGTTGCGGGATCGCGGGCGAAGAGCGGGGTCGGTTCGCTCGTCTGGCATTGCGTCGCTAGCGGCGAGCCGAATCCGAAACCACGGAACTGGTTTCCGGGCATGGCTCCGGCCTTCGCGCGGGGGCGGTGCGGTCAGAGCGAACTCTGCCTCCTGATTTGCGTTCGGAGTCGCGACCGACCCGGCCGTTGGGATAGGCTCCGAGCCCATCGTGCCGCCCGCCGCATCCCTCGACGACCTCCGCCAGTCCATCGCCGCGCTGGACCGCTCGTTGCTGGAACTCCTGGCCGAGCGCATGCGGCTCTCGGCCGAAGTCGGCCGGCTCAAGGCCGAGGCCGGCACGCCGATCGTGGCGCGCGAAGTCGAAGCGCTGGTCCTCGAACAGGCCCGCGAGTACGCGGCCCACTGCGGCATCGCCGAAGAGACGCTCGCGAGCATCTATCGCGAGATCCTGCGCGGTTCGGTGGAGCGGCAGCACCGGGTCGG
Source organism: Planctomycetota bacterium (assembly GCA_036396955.1). Taxonomy (GTDB): domain Bacteria; phylum Planctomycetota; class UBA1135; order UBA1135; family UBA1135; genus DASWJW01. The sequence goes on along the minus strand of DASWJW010000204.1, from coordinate 11,727 downwards.
CGTCGAGCGGCGCGCCGCGCGCGGCGGCCGCGTGCTGGCGATCGGCGGCGCCGGCGACATGGGCCGCTGGTTCCACGGCTTTCTCGGACTCGCGGGCCACCAGGTCGAATCCGTGGATCCGCACCACGGCAGCTACTCGCGCTTGGACCAGGTTGCCGATCTCGGCGTCTACACCGCGATCCTGGTATCGGTGCCGCTGGACCGCACCGCGGCGGTGCTCGAAGAACTGGTCGAGCGCAGGCCGGCGGCGCCGGTGGTGGAGATCGCTTCGATCAAGTCCCCGCTCGGGCCCGCGCTCGCGCTGGCCGACGCCGGTGGCGTGCGGGTGATCTGTCTGCACCCGATGTTCGGGCCGGGCAAGTCTCCCTACGAAGCGCTCACTTTCGTGCTCGCGAGCCGCGGCGAGACCGACGTCGAACTCGCCCAGCTCGACGCCTTGCTCCAGCACCCCTACACGCGGGTGGTGGCGGTGCCGTTCGAGCGCCACGACCGGATCATGGGCTGGCTGCTCGGGCTCGCGCACCTCAACGGCATGCTGTTCGGCGCCGCGCTCGCCCGCGCCGACCTCGAGGCCGCCGAACTGCACGACTGCGCTTCGACCACCTTCCTGCGCCAGGTCTCGACCTCGCTGTCGGTGCTCGATCAGGATCCGCACCTGTATCTGGACATCCAGCACCTCAATCCCCACCGCAGCGAGGTGTACGCCGCCACGCGCGCGGCGCTCGAGGAACTGATCGCCTTGGTCGAACGCCGCGACCTCGCCTCCTTCGAGGCCTTGCTCGAACGTGCGCGCAGCAATCTGGTCGCGCCGGCGTCGGCCTGATCGCCCACGCCCCGGCGTTCTTCGCCCAGACGCGCCCTGGCCCGCTACCATCGAGCCGAACCTTCCTCGGGCGCCCACCTATGGAGACGAATATGGACAAGAAAGCCCCGTTCCTCGCGATCGCCGTATTCTTCTTGGCGGCCGTGCTGCTGTTCCTGCCGAGTTGCTGCGCCAGCACCCAGGAGTTGGTGGTGATCGCCTCGCCGGAAACGCGCTACGACCACAACCGGCAGCAATTGCCGCAGGACTGGAGTCTCACGATCGGCGCGGCGACCGAAACCCTGGTCGTGCCGAACCTGGCCCAGGACCGGGCGCTGGCCGTGCCGCCGCCGGCATGGGTGCCGCATTCGGGCGACACGGGAGCCGACGGTCTGCCGCAAGCCCGCCTCTCGGTGCTGTTCAGCGGGCTGGCGCTGCCGCTGCAGAACGCGGGCGAGCAAGCCGAGGAGGTCAGCGACCGCGACGATCTGAGCGACTTTCTCGGTAGTGGATCGCTCGCCAAGACCGGTCTCGAGGCCGGCGACATGATGGGGGCCGCGCGGGAAGAAGTGGAACGCGACTACGGCGCGATCCTCGGCATGCTGGCGGCGCCCGCCACGCTTGCCGGCATGGAGGCGGTGCTGGCGTGGGCCGACGAACACGGAGCGACGACGACCTTCCGCATCGTCGATTCACGGTTCCCGGTCACCGCGTTCAAGAACGACCGCATCGCGGTGGCCTGGGGCGAATTCTGGTTCGTGCTCTTCGCAATCCCCGGCAGCTCCGGTTACTCCCGCCTGGTCGTGGTGCCGAACCCGCCCGGCGATCAGGATTTCGCGGGCAAGCGGCCCGCCGGGAGCTAGCCGATGGAACCGCACGACGAAATCGTCGCCGCGCTCCTGTCGGTGCTCGAGCCGCTCGGCGGCGAATTGCGCCTGCTCGGCCGGGTGGCGGATCCCTTGATCGGCAACGCTTCGGCGAAGGAGAGCTACCTGTTCGTCCCGGACCTGCACTTGATCAGCCCGCAGCGCCGCGCGGCGTTCGGCGCCTACGGTTTCAACTTCGAGAAGAAGAAGCTTCTGGCCAGACTGCTCGAGCCGCTCGCCAGGCTGCGCGAGACCTGGGACGTCATGGGACAGAAGAAGCTCGTCACGATCCAGATCGGCGACTTCTTCGACCTCTGGCGCGAGTTCGGCCACGCGGCCAAGCCGGAAGAGATCGACGACGAGACCCACGGCGAACTGCGCGACTTGCTGTATCGCGGCGGTTTCCGCAACAAGCCGTACTTGAAAGCGACGATGCTGCTCGGCAACCACGACACCAAGCGGGGGGTGCCGCTCAACGAGATCCCATACACGCTCAAGGCGATGAACCGCAGCAGCAGCGGCCAGCCGTTCCTATTCGCCACGCACGGCGACGCTTTCGACCTGATGGAAACGCTGATGCCGGACTGGCTGTCCGAATTCATCGTCCATTTCCTCGGCCGCCTCACGCCGGTCAACAAGTACACGATCGAGAGCTGGGGCAAGAAGTCCGCCAAGCTCAACAAGCCGCTCGGGGAACTCAAGGACTTCATCATGGCGCCGGAGCACGCGCTCGGCTTCGAAGGCGAGGGCGCGGTCAAAGTCGAGGTCGGCGCCGCCCTGCCCAAGATCCTCGCGCGCCGGACCGCCGATCCCAAGGGCGTGACCCACGGCCGCTTCCCGGACTTCTACCAGGCGCTCGGCGACGCGGCCATTCAGTTTCCGAGCTGCAGGCGGCTGCGCGTGGTGGTGGTCGGCCACTCCCACCACGCCGCCATGATCCTGTGCCGGCCGCCGGGCGGAGGCCGTCCGTTGTTGCTGATGGACGTCGGGTCCTGGATCGAGAAGTGCAGCTACCCGCTGGACGGCGGGGACGTCGCCATCGAGCCTTCGGCGCAGCTCGGGGTGATCCACGGCAACGACGTGCGCCTCTATCAAGTCCGCATGCCGCAGGATTGAACGGCCGCCCGCCATGACCGAAATCGAAATCCAACGACCCGTTCTCGCGCCCAGGGCCGGCGACGGCGCCTTCCACGTCGGCGTCGCCGAAGTGGACGTCACGCCGCATCCCGATCTGCCGCTCGCCGGCTTCTCCATGGAGGGCACGACGGCGCACGGCGTGCGCGGCCACCTCTGGATGCGCGTCCTCTACCTGCGCGACGCCGCCGGGGCAGAAGTCGTGCTCGCCTGGAGCGATCTCATGTCGGGATCGCGCTTGTTGCTAGAGAAGATCGCCGAGCGCACCGCCCGGGCGGATCAGATCGGCGTCGAGCGCATCTTGCTGTCGGGGACGCACACCCACGCGGGCCCCGGATGGTTCTACGGCAATTCCCTGTACGACACCTTTGCGGCCGAGAAGGCGGGTTTCGACGCCGGCCTGGTCGACTGGATCGCGGAACGCGCCGCGGGAGCCGTGCACCGGGCGCGCGAGAGCGCGGTTGCGGGGCGGGTCGGATTCGGCACGGCCGATCTCTATGGCTACTCGCGCAATCGCAGCATCGAGCCGTTCCGGAGCAATCCGGAAGCGGCCGCATGGAACACCGCGGGCTTCCCCGGCGCGGCGATCCCGCGGGAGTTCAACCCGCAGCAGCGTGCGGTCGACCCGCGCGTTTCGGTGCTGGTCGCAACCGACGCGAGCGGGGTCAAACCTATCGGCGTGTTCGGGATCTTCGGCTGCCACGCCACGGCGATGGGACCGCACTCCAAGTTCTATTCGTCCGACTGGCCCGGCGACGCCGTCCGTCACGCGCGCGCGGAATTGGAGCCCGTTGCGGGCGGCAAGGTCGTGGTCGCCGTGGGCTGTGGGGCGACGGGGGACGTCAACGCCTGGCGCACGGGTCTCGATCCCGACCTCAGCGCGGGCCCGCGGCTCAGCCGCTACGTCGGCCGCGGCGTTGGGAAAGCGCTCGCCGAGGCGGCGCGCGCGGCGCTGCAGCAGACCGGCACACCGGCCGTGCAGGTGTGGTTCTCCGAACCGCGCCACGACGACCCGCCGCCGGCCGGCGGCGGCAAGGTGCGTCTGGCGGCCAAGTGGTGCTTCGGAGCTCCGACGATGGGTGGCTCCGAGGAGAGCCGCAGCCTGTTGCATCGCACGGGCTTGACCTGGGAAGGGCAGACCGACGGCTCCTTCGCGCCGGACGATCCGCAATTCCCCAAGGCGAAAGGCCTCGGCCTCGTCCAGGACCTGCTCGGCAAGGTCCTGGACCTCGATCCGAGTCCAATCTACCCGCTGCACTGTCTGCGGCTCGGCGAGTTCCTGCTCGCGACCGTCCCCGGCGAACCGACGACCTGGGCGGCGTTCGAGATCGAGCGCGCGCTCGTGGCGGCGAGCGGAGCGCGCGAGGTGCGCGTCCTCGGCTACACGGGCGACTACGGCGGCTACTTCACCACGCTCTCCGAGTACAAGCTGCAGCACTACGAAGGCGCCTCGACGCTGCTCGGCCGCAACGCCACGGCGTATCTGCAGGCGCGTCTCGGCGAGCTGTTGCAGCAGGCGCCGGGGGCGCCGCCGCGGCGCCGGCGAGCCACGTTCCAGACGTTGAAGGACTGCGCCGCCTTTCGAGCCGGCGAGAGCATCCAGGCCGGCGTCGATCCCAAGCCGGAAGTCACGCGCGCGCGCCGCGCCGTGAAGGTGGTCTGGCGGATGCCCGCCGGCACCCGGGTCGTCTTCGGACTGGGGCCCTGGCTGCGCGTCGAAGAACGCCTCGCGGGCAGCCCCTGGCAGATCCTCGAGTACCAGGGCCGTGCATTCGACGATCAGTGGCAGTCGATCGGGATCCAACGGATCGACAAAGCCGACCTGGCCGAGAGCATCGGCGACTTCTTCGGCCTGGGCGACGCCGACGAACTGTGGACGGCCTCGTTCCGGCTCCCGCGCGAGCTCGATCCGGCCAAGGAACTGCGGGTCGTCCTGCAGCCGCGGGACGCCTGGGGCGGGTTCCACAAGAAGATCCCGCCCGCAGCCCGCTAGGGATCGCGCCTAGAATTCCGGCAAGTCGAGACGCACGCCGCCCTGCATGGCGGACTCGTGCGCCAGGATCCCGGTGCAGGTGATGTTCGCGGACTCGACGGCGTTTGGGTAGGGGGCGCGGCCTTCGGTCAAGGCGTTCAGGAACTCGTTGGCGAGGTGCGGATGGGAGCCGCCGTGCCCCGAGCCCTGGACGAAGGACAGATGCTGGTTGCCGTCGAGGTCGTAGACGCCCTGGGTCGTGAAGCGGCGGACCGGTTCGGGCAGCAAGTGCGCGAAGTCGGGGACCTTGACGCGCTCGGGGGACTCGCCGGTGAACAGGACCGGGTCCTCGTGCTCGACCTGGGTCCACTCGAAGGACTTCTCGGATCCGTAGACGTCGAAGCTCTCGCGGTACTGGCGCGCGGTGTTGAAGAGCGAGCGCGTGACTTCGGCCGCAAGGTCGCTGTCCGCGAGCTTGATGTGGCAAGTCTCCACCGCGAACGGCGAGCCGTACTTGGCGATGAGCGGCGCGTCGATCGTGCCGGAGCCGAAACAGGAGACGTATTCGGCGAGCGTGCCGGCCAGCGCCAGGAGCGGGCTCACGCAGTGGGTCGCGTAATGCATGGGCGGCAGCCCTTCCCAGTAGCCGGGCCAGCCCGCCATTTCTTGCTGGTGCGAGCCGCGCAGGAACTGCAGCTTGCCGAGCTCGCCGCGCTCGTGGAGCCCCTTCACGAACAGGAACTCGCGGCTGTAGACCACCGTCTCCATCATCATGTAGGTCTTGCCGGTCGCGCGCGTGAGCGCGGCGATCCGCTGGCAGTCCGCCACGGTGGTGGCCATCGGCACCGTGCACGCCACGTGTTTCCCGGCCTCGAGCGCCAGGATCGACTGGCGGGCGTGGTCGGGGATCGGCGTGTTGATGTGCACCGCGTCGATCTCCGGATCCTGCAGCAACTCGGCGTAGTCCGTGTAGCGCTTCTCGATCCCGAAGGCGTCCCCGATCGCGTCGAGCTTCGCGCGCGATCGCTGGCAGATCGCCGCGACGTCGGCGAGCGGGTGGGCCTGGTAGATCGGCAGGAACTCGGCGCCGAAACCGAGCCCGACCACCGCCACTCGGATGGGTCTTGCTGCGCTCATCTCTTTTTGTCCCGATTTTGCCGGCTCGCCGGGCGGCCCCGAGCTCCGGAGTTCTCCTTGCGCACCCGCTTGACCGGGGCCCGGTGAAAGTAGCATGGCGAGCCCCCTCAGGCGGGTTCCTCCCAACTCTTCGCCCGACGATCTCGAATGAATCAAGACGCATCGGTACCTTCCGCGACGAGCGGCCAGAAGAAGATCTTCTGGGCCTGCTTCGTCGCGCTCACCGCGACCTCCTTCGCCTTCATCATCCGGATCATGATCATGGATTCGGTGGCGGCGGAATTCGGCCTGTCGGACACCCAGAGAGGGGAGATCTTCGGCGTGGGGATCTGGCCCTTCGCCATCAGCATCGCGCTGTTCAGCCTGGTCATCGACCGGATCGGCTACGGCAAGGCGATCCTGTTCGCGTTCATCGGTCACTCCGCGTTCGCGATCCTGACCATCTTCGCCACGGGGTACTGGTCGCTCTACATCGGCAGTTTCTTGAGCGGGCTCGCTTCCGGCGCAGTGGAAGCCGCGATCAACCCCATCGTGGCGACGGTCTTCAAGCAGCAGAAGACCAAGTGGCTCAACATCCTCCACGCCGGCTGGCCGGCGGGCATGGTGGTGGCCGGCTTGATCTCCATCGTGCTCGGCGACAGCGTCGGCTGGCAGAGCCGGGTCGCGCTGATCTTCCTGCCGGTGCTCGCCTACGGCGTGATGATGGCGACCTGCAAGTTCCCGGTGAGCGAACGCGTCGCCGCCGGAGTCTCGCACAAGGACATGATGAAAGAGGCGGGAGTCCTCGGCGCCTTGGTGGCGCTGGTGCTGATCTTCCTCGAAGTCGGCCGCGTGTTCGCCTTCCCGACCTGGCTTGTCTGGAGCTCGGTCGCCGCGCTGGCGCTCGCATTCGGCGCCTACGTCCGCTCCCCCGGCCGGCCGATGTTCATCATCCTGATCCTGGTGATGATTCCCCTGGCGATCACGGAATTGGGCACCGACTCGTGGATCACCGCGCTCATGGAGCCGGAGATGAGCCAGTTGGGCCTGAATCCTCTCTGGGTCCTCGTGTACACCACGTTCATCATGATGGTGCTCCGCTTCAACGCGGGCCCGATCGTGCACCGGCTCTCGCCGCTCGGACTGCTGGCGGTCAGCTCGACGCTGGCGATCGTCGGTCTGGTGTTCCTCTCGCAGGCAGCCGGAATCGGGATCCTGGTCGCGGCGACCATCTACGGAACCGGCAAGACCTTCTTCTGGCCCACGATGCTCGGCGTGGTTTCGGAGCAGTACCCCAAGGGCGGGGCGCTCACGCTCAACCTGATCAGCGGCATCGGAATGCTCGCCGCCGGGGTGGTCGGCGGCGCGCTGCTCGGCAACATCCAGGACCGCGAGGTCAATCTGGAGCTCACGAGCAACTACCCGGTCCTGCAGCAGCAGATCGTCGGCGCGGAGAAGTCGAGCATCTTCGGCAAGTACCTGCCGCTGGACACGCGCAAGGTCGAGGCTGCGAGTCCGGAAGACCAGGCGACCGTTGCGACCATCCAGGCCGGCGCCAAGAAGAGCGCGCTCGCCACGGTGGCGATCTTCCCGGGCATCATGCTCGGGTCCTATCTGCTGCTGATGCTCTACTTCCGGAGCAAGGGCGGCTACCAGCCGGTGGTGCTGGCGGAGTCGGATCCGCAGACGAGCTCATGACCGCGCGAACCATCCCCATCCCCGTCGTCGTCCTTGCGGCGGGCGTGGCGCTGGCCGCGGCCGGCGCGGCGCCGGCCCAGGAAGCGTTCACGCTGCAAACCTTCGAACGCCGGCAGCTCGACGCCGAGTTCCGCTGCGAAGGCGCGAGCTTCGGCGACTTCGATCGCGACGGGCACGGCGACGTCGTCTCGGGTCCCTTCTGGTACGCAGGGCCGGACTTCGCGGTCCGCCACGAGATCTTCGCGCCCAAGACCTTCGACCCGCTCCACTACTCCGACAACTTCTTCGCGTTCCCGTACGACTTCGACGCCGACGGCTGGCTGGACGTGTTCTTCGTCGGATTCCCGGGCCAGCAAGCCACCTGGTACGAGAATCCGCGCGGCAAATCGGTGCCGTGGCTCGCGCACCAGGTCTTCGACGTGGTCGACAACGAGTCGCCGGGATTCGGCGACCTCACCGGCGACGGGCGACCGGAGCTGGTGTGCCAGACCGGCGGCCGCTTCGGCTGGGCGGAACCCGATTGGAACGCACCGGGCGCGCCGTGGCGGTTCCATGCGATTTCGACGGATCTCTCGCTCGGCAACTTCACGCACGGGCTCGGCTACGGCGACGTCGACGGCGACGGCCGCGCCGACGTCCTGGAGCGCAACGGCTGGTGGCAGCAGCCCGCTTCCTTGGCCGGGGATCCTTTGTGGATCCACCACCCGTTCCCGTTCTCCCAGCGCCGGGGCGGCGCGCAGATGTTCGCCTACGACGTGGACGGCGACGGCGACCACGACGTGATCACCAGCCTGGACGCGCATGGTTTCGGACTGTCCTGGTTCGAGCAGGTCCGGACTGCGGCGGAGGGCATCACTTTCCGCGAGCACCGAATCCTGGACGCGCGGCCCGAGGACAACCGATTCGGAGTGAGCACGTCCCAGCTCCACGCCCTGGACCTGGTGGACGTCGACGGCGACGGGCTCGCGGACATCGTCACGGGCAAGCGCTACTGGGCGCACGGCCCCTCGGGCGATCCCGGCTCGGACGCACCGCCGGAGCTCTACTGGTTCGCGCTGCACCGCGACGGCAAGGGCGGCGCGGAGTTCGTGCCGCACCTCATCGACGCCGACTCGGGGGTCGGCGTGCAGGTGGTCGCCGGCGACGTCGACGGCGACGGGGCGCCGGACGTGGTGGTCGGCAACAAGAAGGGCACGTTCGTGTTCTTGCAGAAGCGGACCGTGGTCGACCGGGAACGGTGGCAGGCCGCGCAGCCGAAACCGCTGCCGACCGCGGCGGACACCGGCCCGGTGCAGCGCTTCGGCGATGGTGTGGTGCCGCGCAACGCCGCCGGCGAAGCGCTGAACCTCGGTTTCGAATCCGGATCGCTGCAGGACTGGACCGCCACCGGCACGGCTTTCGAAGGCCAGCCGGTCCGCGGCGACACGGTCGAAGCGCGCCGCGGCGACATGGTGAGCCGCCACGCCGGCCGTTTCTGGATCGGGGGCTACGAACTCCACGGCGACGAGGCGACCGGCACCTTGAGTTCGGCTCCGTTCAAGGTCAGCCATCCCTTCGGCAGCTTCCTGGTGGCCGGCGGCAGCCAGGCCTCGGTGCGCGTCGAACTGGTGCGCGCCACCGACGGGGTCGTCCTGTTCAAGACCTCGGGTCCGAATCACGAGACCATGCAGCGCATGGTGGTCGACCTGCAGCCGTTCCTCCAGCAGGAGATCTTCGTCCGGCTGGTGGACGAAGCCGAGGGCGGCTGGGGCCACCTGAACTTCGACGACTTCCTGTTCCACGCGACCCGGCCCGCGGTCGATCCGGTGCGCGGCCTGCCGGAGATCCACCCCAACCAGCCGCTGCAAGAGAACGGTTTCGCCCCCGAGGCCGCGGCGCGCGCCATGACCGTGCCCGAGGGTTTTGCCGTCGAACTCATCGCCGGCGAGCCGGATCTGCACCAGCCGATCGCTTTCGCGATCGACTCGAAAGGCCGGTTGTGGGTCGCCGAGGCCTTCTCGTATCCGACGCGCCGGCCGGAGGGCCAGGGCCTCGACAAGATCCTGGTCTTCGAAGACGCCGACGGCGACGGCAGCTTCGAAACGCGCACCGTGTTCGCCGAAGGCCTCAACCTGGTGAGCGGACTCGCCGTCGGCTTCGGCGGCGTGTGGATCGGTGCCGCTCCGCAATTCCTGTTCTTCCCCGACGCCGACGACGACCTGGTCCCCGACGGCGCGCCGCAAGTCCTGCTCGACGGCTGGGGCTACCAGGACACGCACGAGACCCTGAATTCCTTCATTTGGGGCCCGGACGGCTGGCTGTACGGCTGCCACGGCGTGTTCACGCATTCGCGCGTCGGCCCGCCCGGCACCAAGGACTCGGAACGCACGCCGATGAACGCCGGCGTCTGGCGTTACCACCCCGTGCGCCACGAATTCGAAGTGTTCGCCTGGGGCACCAGCAATCCCTGGGGCGTCGACTTCGACGACCACGGCCAGGCCATGGTCACCGCCTGCGTGATCCCGCACCTGTTCCACATGGTGCAGGGCGGCCGCTACCACCGGCAAGGCGGCCAGCACTTCAACCCCTACACCTACGACGACATCAAGACCGTCGCCGACCACGCCCACTACGCCGGCGGCGTCGGCGAACACGCCTGGTGGGGGCGCAACGAGCCGGTCGCCCATGCGGGCACCGATCTTGCGGGCGGCGGCCACGCCCACTGCGGCGCGATGATCTACCTGGGCGACAGTTTTCCGCCCGAGTATCGCGACACGTTGTTCATGAACAACATCCACGGCAACCGGATGAACCGCGACATCCTGGAGACCGAAGGCTCCGCGGTCATGGGCCGGCACGGCCCCGACTTCCTGCGCGCCAACGACCAGTGGTACCGCGGCGTCAGCATCCAGTACGGCCCCGACGGCGGCGTCTACTTCATCGACTGGTACGACCGCCAGGCCTGCCACCGCAATGAAGTCGAGATCTGGGACCGCAGCAACGGCCGGCTCTACAAGGTCGCGTACGGCGATCCCGCTCCCGTGAAGGTCGCGCTGGACGAACTCGACGACCTCGCGCTGGTCGAGCTGCAGCTTCACCCCAACGACTGGTACGTGCGCCACGCGCGGCGGATCCTCCAGGAACGCGGCGGCAGTCCCGCGGTCCATGCCGCGCTGGTGAGGATCCTCCGTTCCGACCGCCCCGAGACCGTGCGCCTGCGCGCTCTTTGGGCGCTGCACTGCACGGGCGGCCTGGACGAGAAGCGCGGCCTCGCCTTGCTCGACGATTCCGGCGCGTATCTCCAGGCCTGGACCGTCCAGCTCCTGCTGGAGCGCGGCAAGGTGTCCGCGCGCCTGCTGCAGCGGATGGTCCGGCTCGCGCGCGAGACGACCTCGCCGGTGGTGCGGCTGTACCTGGCCTCTGCGCTGCAGCGGATGCCCCTGGCGCAACGCTGGGAGCTCGCGGCGGTGCTGGTCGCGCACGCCGAAGACGCCGCCGACCACAACCTTCCCTATCTGATCTGGTACGGCACCGAAGCGCTGGTCGAAGCCGACCCGGCGCGCGCGTTGCAACTGGCGCAGCAGGCGCAGATTCCGCTGGTGGCGCGCTTCCTCGCCCGGCGCGCCGCCGCGTCGACCGCCTGCCACGACGCGCTGGTCCAGGCGCTGCGCAAGCCGAGCGACGGGCCCTGGGTGGCGCTGCTCCTGGAGGAGACCTCCGAGGCGCTCGACAAGGAGCGCAACGTCGCCATGCCGGCCGGCTGGCCGGCGGCGTACGCCGAACTCGTCCGCTCGGAAGTCCGCGTGATCCGCGAACGGGCGCAGGCCATCGCCGTGGCCTTCGGCGACGCGTCGGCGTTCCCCGCACTGCGGCGGATCCTGGCCGATCCCGACGCCGGCGCGGAGGCGCGCGAGCGGGCCCTGGAGGCATTGCTGCGCGGCAAGGACGCCGCCACCGTCCCGATCCTGCAAACCATGCTCGTGGACAAGAACATGCGCGCGAGCGCGCTGCGCGCGCTGGCCTCGTTCGACGATCCGCGCACTCCCGCACGGATTCTGGCCGTCTATCCGGAGCTCGGCGCGGCCGAGCGGCGCACGGCCCTCCACACGCTGGTCTCGCGGCCGAGCTTCGCCAAGGTCCTGCTGCGGGCGGTGACGGCT
>DASWJW010000203.1:0-9505 GCA_036396955.1 Planctomycetota bacterium | reverse complement strand
CAACGCCTCCAAGACCTGCTGGCGGACCTCTCTGCGACGGACCATTGCTCGCCCTTCCCCTAGGGGTGCCGGGCATGGTAGGAAGCCCTTGGAAGGGCAGCTAGCGGCCAAGTCTATAATGCGGACTTAGCCCGGCCCGGCCGGACCCCTTGATGACAACCAAGACCGAAGCCCTCGAAGGACTCCTGGAAATCTGCGACCAGATCCGGGACCTCCAAGAAGACTCCCTGCGCGATTCCGGCTCCCGTCTGCGCGGGTCGGGCAAGGCGGAGGAGACCGTGGCCCGCGTACGCGTGCTCCGCGAAGCCGTGTTCGCAGAGCTGCCGGCGCTCGCCGGGCAACCCGCCGCCAAGGCGTTGAGCGACGCCGAACTGCTGCTGCTCGCGCTGTTGTTCCACCGGCGCATCAGCGGGCGGTCCGAAGGCCTGCGCGGCGGCGAACTCGTGTCGCTGCTGACCCAGGCCGGCTTCAGCCGCGGCAAGGCCTTGGCCGCGCTCGACCGCGAAGCTGCGTTGCGCCACGGCAGCTGGCTCGCGGTGCGCACCGACTCGCGCCGTCACGACCCGCTCGACCTCCGCTTCGAGCCGACGGCGATGGCCATGGACTTGTTCATGCCGGCGGTGCCCGTTCCGCTCACGGACGCCCCGGAAGCCCCGCCGGACCAGCCGTTCCGCTCCGAAGAGGAGTATTTCTGGGACCTCCTGCGCTGGCGCAACCTGTGCATCCAGCGCGCCGAGGCGCTGTTCGAAGGCGAATGGCCGGCGAGCGCCCCCAGCCAGCGCCTGGTCGACGCGGGGCGCGAAGCGCGCGCAGCGCATTTGCGGCTGCGGGCGCGGCTCGGCGCCACCAAGGGCAGCAGCGAATACGTGCTCGAAAGCTTCCGCCGCGAACACCAGCTCGGCACCGACCACATGCTGCTGGTCATGCACCTGCTGTTCAGCGAGACCCTCGAGGGCGAGTCCTTCCTGGCCGCCAGCGAGTGCTTGCGGCTGATTTCCGACCAGCGCACCGACTTGTTCCTCAAGCGGCGCATCGTCGGACCGCGCGGCCGGCTGCGCCGCGAAGGCACCGTGCTCGCCGGCGACGACGGCAGCGAGCACGCGCGCGCGATGGCCCACGACCTCTATCTTGCCGAGTGGGCGGTCGAGTCGCTGTTGGCGGGCCTGCACCGGCGGCCCGCCCTCGAAGACCGCGACTTCGAGGACCTCGCGCGCGGCGAGTAGCTCGCCCGGGGGACCATGAGCAACGGCAGCGGCGCGGCGCACGATCATCAAGGGCTGATCTACGACTGGGAGCAGCACACTCCCAATCCGCTCAAGAAGCCGGCGCACCGCATCCTGCTCGACGACGAGACGCTGCGCGACGGCCTGCAGTGCCCGTCGGTCAAGGATCCCGATCTCGACCAGAAGATCGAGCTGATCCACTTGATGGACAGCCTGGGCATCGACTCGGCCAACATCGGCCTGCCCGGCGCCGGCCGCCACGCGCGCGAACACATCCTGCGGCTGGCCGGCGAAATGCGCCCGCTGCGGATCACCCCCAACGTGGCCTGCCGCACGGTGGTCGGCGACATCGAGCCGCTGGTCGACATGGTGCAGGAGGTCGGCGCGCCGATCGAGGTCTGCGCGTTCATCGGCAGCAGCCCGATCCGCGCCTACGCCGAGGACTGGGACCTCGAGCGCATGACTCGCAGCGTGCGCGAATCGGTGGCGTTCGCGACCCGCAACGGCCTGCCGCTGATGTTCGTGACCGAAGACACGGTGCGCACGCCTCCCGAAGTGCTGCGCACGCTGGTCGGCGCGGCGATCGACGAAGGCGCCAAGCGCGTGTGCATGTGCGACACGGTCGGTTCGGCGACTCCAGCCGGGGTCCGCAACCTGGTGCGCTGGATGAAGGCCTTCGTCGCGGAGAAGGGTGTGGAGGTCGGCCTCGACTGGCACGGCCATCGCGACCGCGGGCTGGGGCTGGTCAACACCATGGCCTCGTTGCGCGCCGGAGTCGACCGCGCGCACGGCTGCGCGCTCGGCATCGGTGAGCGCGCCGGCAACACCGAGATGGACTTGCTGCTGGTCAACTTGCTGCTCGCCGGCTGGATCGAGCGCGACCTCAAGGATCTCGGCAAGTACGTGCAGCTCGCCAGCCGGGCGGTCGGCCGCCCGATCCGCAACGAGTACCCGGTGTTCGGCGCCGACGCTTTCGAGACCGGTACCGGCGTGCACGCCGCCGCGGTGGTCAAGGCCTTCCGAAAGGGCGACACCTGGCTGGCCAACCGTGTCTACTCGGGAGTGCCCGCCGATGAATTCGGCCTGCAGCAGAAGATCAGCGTGGGCCCCATGTCGGGCAAGTCGAACGTGATCTGGTTCCTGGAGAAGCGCGACATCGAACCGACCGAAGAGCGCATCGCCGCGGTCCTCGAAGCCGCCAAGCGCAGCCCCCGCCTGCTGACCGAGGCCGAGGTGCTGCACGCCGCCGCGGCGCCGGTCGCCTAGGTCCTGCCGTGCGCGCCCGCGGCCGAGTGCTACGCTCAAGGCCGAAGTAGGCGCCGCCGCGCGGCGGTTCCACGGACCGATAATGGGAATGCTCTTCAGTCGGTTCGGACGAGCCCGCTAAGGGCGGGTCCCCTCGGGTGGGCGGTCGCAGCGGGTGGGAGTCTGTGCTGCGGCCGGGCCCCCGGGGACGGACTTGGTACACAGGAAGTGAGAGAAAACTCGATCCACACAGGGAATCGGTCCGTTCACGGTCGGCTCGGCTTCGCTTTCGCGATCGCGACGAGCCTGACTGCTGCATCGCTCGGGGCGCAGACTCGCGGCGGCACCTGGGCGCACCGCAGCGTGCGCGACGGCGGCGCACCGGGGGACTTCTTGGGAACGTCGGTGGCGTCGGCCGGCGACGTCGACGGCGACGGCTTTGTGGACCTGATCGCTGGCGCGATCGGCGCGGATCCGAGCGGCCGCAACGACGCGGGCGCCGCGGTGGTGTATTCGCCGATCGACGGCCGCGTGCTGCATGTCTTCGCCGGCCAGGGTGCCGGCGACCGCATGGGCATCTCGGTGGCCGGCGCCGGAGACTTCGACGGCGACGGCATTCCCGACTTGATGGTCGGCGCGCACGAAGCCGACCCCAACGGCCGCACCGACGCGGGGTCGGTGTACCTGTACTCCGGCGCCGACGGCTCCTTGATCCGGCGCCACGACGGTTCGAACTCGTACGACTCGTTCGGCCGCGCGGTCGCCAACGTCGGAGACGCGACCGGCGACGGTGTCCCCGACCTGGTGGTGGGTGCCTACCGCGCCGACAGCGGCGCCTTGCTCGACAACGGCTGCTCGGTGCTGCTCAACGGCGCGACCGGCGCGGTGGTGCGGACGATCTACGGCCAGATCGACGGCGAAGGCCTCGGCTGGGCGATCGCCGGACTCGGCGACCTCGACGGCGACGGCTTCGCCGACTTCGCGGTGAGCGCGCCCTTTGCCGCCGGCACCGTCGGCGCAGAAGCGGGCGAAGTGCTCGTGATCTCCGGGCAGACCGGAATCCTGCTCTGGCGGGTCGAAGGCGAGGCGATCGCCGAGAATTACGGCTACTCGCTCGCCGGCGTCGGCGACACCAACGCCGACGGCGTGCCCGACGTCCTGGTGGGCGCGCCCTTCGCCGATCCCGACGGTCGTCCGAACGCCGGCGTGGCCAGGCTGCTGTCCGGAGTGGACGGCGCCCTTCTCAAGGAGTTCCGCGGCAACGAAGCGTGGGCGCGTTTCGGCGTGGCGGTGTCGGCGGCGGGCGATCACGACCGCGACGGCCGCGCCGACATGTGGATCGGCGCCGACGAAGCGGGCTTTGCCGACACGGGCGCGGTGAGCTTGTTCTCGGGCGCCGACGGCAGCGTGCTCGAGACCTTCGTCGGCAGCACCGGCGGCGACCGCCTGGGCGGCGCACTCGCGAGCGCGGACTTCACCGGCGACGGCAGGCGCGACCTCGCCGCCGGCGCCTATTACGCCAGCCCGCAAGGCCGGCTCGCCGCAGGCGCCGTGCAGGTCTGGGGCGACTTCCGCGAGTGCTTGTCGCTCACCCAGGACACCATGTCCGCGCTGCTCGGCGGCAGCGTCGCCTTCGACTTCGACTTCCCCGACGCCGAAGGCAGCCAGGGTTACGCGCTGCTCGCTTCGCTCACGGGGGTCGGCCCCACCTACCTCGGCAGCGTGATCGTGCCGCTCACGCCGGACTCGCTGTTCTGGAAGATGGCCAACCACAACGCGCCGAACGTCTTCTTGAACCCCTACGGCACGCTCGACGCCTTCGGAAACGGCCGCGCCGAACTGTTCCTGCCCGCCGGCCTCGGTATCGCCTACGTCGGCAGAACCTTGTGGTTCGCCGCGGTCAGCTATGCGCCGCCCCGCACGGTGCGCGTGAGTTCGATCGCGAAAGGCTTGACGATCCTGCCCTAGGCGCGGCGCCTACTTGCCTTCGCCCTCTTCTTCGTCCTCGGCTTGGCCGAGCGCGGCGAGGTGGTCGTGGGCGGGCGGAAGCTCGCGAGGAAGAACGGAATGGAGGATCACCCTTCTCCTCGAAGTTCCTTGGCCGCTCCCGCGAGCCGTTCCCTGGCCGCAACGACGTCCGGATCTCCGCTCTCCCGCAGGTCGACGCGCTCGTTGCCCGGCGCTTCCACGCTGAGGAACCGCCCATTCGAGGAATACTTCCAGTGCTGGTCGCGGATGCAAAAGGCGTCCCCCAACTGCGCGTAGATCCATTCGCGCGCCCCCGGCGCCCCGGCGAGCACCGGCGCGAAACTCTGGCCGTCGCCCTGCGGCCTCTTGTCCGCCGGCACTCGCCCGAGATCGCCAAGAGTCGGCAGGAAATCCGAGAGGTCGACCAGGGCGTCGCTGACCCGGCCGGCTTCCACGTGACCGGGAGCAAGGACGATCAGCGGCACGCGGATTCCCGCGTCGCGCAGGGAGTTCTTGCCGCCGCGCACGTCGCGCCCTCGCCACTTGGACCGGACGTCGGACGCCGTGCCGTTGTCGCTGGTGAACATCACCACCGTGTCCCGGCTCGAGTCCTTGGCGGAAACCGCATCGAGCAGTCCCCCGACCTGGGAGTCGAGATAGCGCAACATCGCCGCAAACAGCTCTCGCTCGTCGTTGGTCTCTTCGAGACCTGGCACGCGCGTCAACGGAGCGTGCGGAAGCTGCATCGGATAGTACGCGAAGAAGGGTCGGTCGCGTTCCGCGCGCACGAAGTCGAGCACGGCGCGATGGTAGATGTCCGGTGCAAACTGTCCCTTCGTCTTGCCCAGGATCTTCCCGTTGCGAAGGATTTCGGCGTCCCAATAGAGTTCCTTCGCCCGGAAGCACACGCTCTCCTCGAACCCGCACGCTTGCGGATGATGCGGACTTCGGTTGAGGCTTGCGAGGTGCCACTTGCCGAACACTCCGGTGTCGTACCCCGCGTCCCTCAGGCAGATTGCCAGGGTCCCGAGAGCGGGATCGAAGTCGATGGCCCCGCGCGCTTCGTAGATGCGATCGCGATCGATCTTGGTGTGGAAGGGATAGCGCCCACTCATGAGTTGCGCGCGCGAAGGCGCGCAAAGCGGAGTGGAGAACGCGTGTTCGAACCGGATGCCCGCCGCCGCCATCGCGTCGAGCCGCGGGGTCTCCCAGCTCTCGCCGCCGTAGCAACCGAGGGTCTCGATCCCCAGGTCGTCCGCGAGGATCAGGACGATGTTCGGCTGCTCTCCGTCCCGCCTCGAGCGCAGCCGCTCCAAGATCGGAAGCGTGGCCATCGCGGCAGTGGTGCCGAGAACCTGGCGGCGAGTCACGCCGGTCGGGGGAGTGCGCACTAAGAGTCCTTCCACAAGGGCCGCGGAGATCGCCCGGGACGAGGCCGGAAACGCACTCCCAGACTAGCAGGGAAAGTGGTTTCCGGAAGACGGCCCACCCATTCCCGTGGACTTGCCTTGGGATCAGGATGCAGGCGGCACATCCATACCCTCTCGGCCTCGGATCCACATGGACCTGGATGCGCCGGAATGCCAGCACCAAGGGGCTGCGCGTGCTCGAGAAAGGCTTGACGGCCTGATCCGCCCGCCGGGCGCTTGCGAGCTAGGATGGCCAAACTCCTTGTCCCCGGTTTGGCAGACGTTCGCCCCATGACTTGCGCCCGCACCTTTCCCTCGGCCTGCGTGCCCGCGATTGCCGCATGCGCCCTTCTTGCCGCACCCCTCGCAGCTCAAGCGGGTGGCGCGCGCCGCGATCTGTTCCGCTCGGACGGACCGACGGCCTTCGGTTCCTACGGCGCGGCGGTCGCGCGACTTGACGACGTGAACGGCGACGGCACGCCCGACTTCGCAGTGGGCGCGCCTGGTGCCAGCACGCAGACCGCAATCGGCACCGGCGTGGTGTACGCGGTGTCCGGCATCGACGGCAGCCTGTTGTGGCAGTTCGACTTGAACGAACAGGACGCCGGCCTTGGCACCACGCTCGCGCGCGTGCCCGACATCGACCAGGACGGGGTCGCCGAATTGCTGGCCGGCGCGCCGGGCGCCGACCCCAACGGCCGCACCGATGCGGGCAGCGCGGTCCTGCTGTCGGGACGCTTCGGCACCTTGCTGGCGCGCTACGACGGGTGCGGCACCGCGCAACAGATGGGCAGCGCGTTGGCGGGGATCGAAGACCTGACCGGCGACGGCCGGGCGGACGTGCTGGTCGGAGCCCCCGGCGCCGCCGGCGGCGGCGCGGATGCCGGCGCGGTGTACGCCTTCGACGGCGTTTCGGGCGCCTTGCTGTTCGTGATCGACGGCCCCACACCGATGGCGCGCATGGGCGCGTCGCTCGCCGCGTTGCGCGACGTCGACCTGGACGGCTGGCCCGACCTGGCCGCCGGAGCTCCCGGCTACGAACCGACGCCCGGCAACGCCAACGGCGCGGTGTTCGTGTTCTCGAGCCAGACCGACGCGCAGCTGCGCCGGATCGACGGCGTGTTCTTCGGCGACCGCATCGGCGCGGCGAACAGCGGCCGCGTCTGGCTGGTGGATGCCGGCAGCGGATTCCGGCACTACTTCGTCGATCCCGCGCTCCCCGCCGAGGCTTTCGGCGCGCAGGTGGCGGCGCCCGGCGACGTGGACGGCGACTTTGCCGGCGACTTGCTGATCGGCGCTCCCGACGCCGCGCCTGGCGGCGCTGCCTACCTGTTCTCGGGCCGCAGCGGTCTGCCGCGCCTGCGTTGCTCGGGAGCGGCCGGCGAAGGCCTTGGGACCGGAGTCGGCGGAGCGGGCGACGTCGACCACGACGGCCGCGCCGATCTGGCGCTCGGCCGCCCCGGCGCGGTCGCCGGCGGCCGCACCGACGCCGGCGTGGTCGACGTGGTGGCGCACGACCCCTTCTTGCGCGCCGGCAGCGAGGTCCTGTCGGCGAGCGGCGGCGCGACCTTCCCCTACGAGCTCGACTTCGCCGACAACGAAGGCGGCGGCAACTACGCCATGCTCGGCGGCGGGACCGGAATCGGCCCCACGGTGGTCCAAGGCGTGACGATCCCGCTCAGCAACGACCCGCTGTTCCAGTTTTTCGCGACCGGCCACGCCCCCGGCGCTTTCCAGAACCCCTACGGCGCCTTGAATTCCGGCGGCAACGCCACCGTCGCGTTCTTCGCCGCGGCGAACCAGGCCAGCGCCTTCATCGGCCGCCGCTTCTACTTCGCCGCCGTGTCGTTCCGCCCGCCGCTTCTACTTCGCCGCCGTGTCGTTCCGCCCGCCGCGCACGGTGCGGCTGGCGAGCGTCGCGGTCCAGCTCGACATTCTTCCGTAATGTGCACACTCCGCCTTCTGCTCGCCTTCGCACTCGTTGGTTCCGCGGCGGCTGCGCAGGAGGGCGGCGGGCTGTGGGAGCGCCAACACCTTTTTACCGGCGAGATCGGCGGCGACGGGCTGGGGATCGCGCTCGAGGCGCTGGGGGATCTTGACGGCGACGGCCACGACGACGTGCTCGTGGCCGCTCCGCACGTCTACGTGCCGCCGTTCTTGTTTGGCGCGGGCCGGATCACGCTGTTCTCGGGCCGGACCGGCGCCGAACTGATGCGCGCCGACGGCGTGGTGGCCGAGCAGCGAATCGGCCGCGCGGTGGCGCGCGCGGGCGACTTGAGCGGCGACGGCTTTCCCGATTTCTGGGTGGGCGTGCCGTTCGAGCCTTCCGGCGGGATCGAGGAGAGCGGCATGGTGCAACTGCGCTCGGGGGTGACGGGCGACATCCTGGCGCGCATCCACGGCGGCGGATTGTCCAACGGCACTCCCGGCGACCGGCTAGGCATGACGCTCGCCTACTTGGGCGACCTCAACGGCGACGGTTTTCCCGAAAGCCTGCTCGGCGCTCCGCAGGCCGATCCGGGAGGCGCCGCGGCGGCGGGTTCGGTGTACGTGGTGGACGGCGCGAACCGCACGGTCTTCCAGCGGCTCGACGGCACGGTCGGCGCGAATTTCGGCAGCGCGATGGCCGCGGTCGGCGACCTCGACGGCGACACCATCCCCGACTTCTTGATCGGCGCGAGCCAGGCCGTGATCGGCGGGCGGATCACCGGGGCGGCCTACCTGTACTCGGGCACCACGCTGCAGTTGCTGCACACCTTTGTCGGCGCGAGCAGCGGCGATCGATTCGGCGCCGCGGTTGCGGGCCCCGTCGACGTGGACGGCGACGGCGTGCCCGAGTTGTGGATCGGCGCTCCCCAGGCCGACCCGGGCGGGCGCAGCAATGCCGGCGTGGCCTATCTGTACTCTGGTGCGAGCGCCGCCGAATTGCGGCGCGTGGAAGGCGCGCAGGCCGGCGACGAACTCGGCGGCGCAGTGGCCGCCCCCGGAGATGCCAACGGCGACGGAGTCCCCGACTTGTTGCTGGGCGCTCCGCTCGCGTCTCCGGACGGCCGGACCGAAGCCGGCCAGGCCTTCTTGATCAGCGGCGCCGACGGCCGCCGCCTGATGACCCTCGACGGCGGCCAGCCCGGCTCGCAGTTGGGCCGCGCGCTCTCGCCCGCCGGCGACACCGACGCCGACGGCCTGCCCGACTTGCTGGTCGGCGCGCCGCTCGCCGATCCCAATCGCTTCGTGGACGCCGGAATTGCGCATGTCTGGGCATATCGCCGGTTGCTCGAAGCTTCGGCCACCACGCTCTCGGCCGCAGCCGGAGCGACGATCACCTATGCACTCGACTTTCCGACGAGCGAGGCCGGGCAGGGTTACGCCTTGCTCGCCAGCGCCACTGGCACCGGACCGACGGAGGTCGGCGGCATCGTGATCCCGCTCTCCATCGACCCGCTGTTCGTCAGCTTCGCCACCGGCCACGCCCCGCCGGTCTTCCAGAACCCCTACGGCACCCTGGACGCGCAAGGCGACGTCACCGTCACCCTGATCGTGGCCCCCAACCAGGCCGCCGCGCAAATCGGCCGCACCTTCTACTTGGCAGGGATCGTTTTCGGGTCCCTGCCATTCTGTTTTAAGCGCCCGTACATCGGAGTTCTCGTTTGGTCCTGGATC
>DASWJW010000202.1:0-12876 GCA_036396955.1 Planctomycetota bacterium | reverse complement strand
GTGGCGCCCGTCGCCACCGGCGACGCGGTTCCTCCGACCATCAGCACCGGCCTCACGGCGGTGGCGGTGCAGGGCTACGGCAACGACTACCTGGAATTCACCTTCAGCGAGGACATGGAGCAGGGCGCGGGCCCGGCTTCGGTCACCAACCCGGCCAACTACAGCGTGCCGGTGGGCTTCAGCCTCGCGGGGGCTTCGTTCCACTACGCCGAGTCGACGCGGGTCCTCCGCATCAACCTGGAAGCGGGCGAGAACCTCCAGTTCGGCGCAGCCGACCAGCTCCAGGTCGACAACGTCGAAGACCTCGCCGGCAACGTTCTCGCTTCGGCCAGTCCTGGCGGCGTCGTGTCCGGCGACGACACCTTCCTGTCGGGCGGCATCATCAGCGCCACCCAGAACACGGCCTTCGATCCGACCGGACGGACGGTCGACGTGGCCTTCGACGAGATCCTCGCCGATGCCAGCGTCGGCGCGGCGACCTTCACCTTCAGTGGCCCTCAGATCGTC
This sequence comes from Planctomycetota bacterium, assembly GCA_036396955.1. Classification (GTDB taxonomy): domain Bacteria; phylum Planctomycetota; class UBA1135; order UBA1135; family UBA1135; genus DASWJW01. The sequence goes on along the minus strand of DASWJW010000202.1, from coordinate 12,369 downwards.
CTCGACAAGACCCTGGTGGTCGGCGGCCAGATCGTGCGCATCACCCTCGATGCGCCGATCGACACGGTCGCGGCGGAGACCGTCGACGTCGACGCGGCCTTGACCGACCTCGCGGGCAACCCCGAAGTCAATGGCCCGGCCGTTCTGGCCACCGACGACGGCGGTCCGCCCTCGGTTTTTTCGGTCACCGCGACCACGATCTCCGGACCCGCCAACGACGTGATCGACGTGGTCTTCGACGAGCGCGTGCTCGCAACCGGCGCCACGACGATCGGCAACTACCAGATCCAGATCAACGGCGGCGGCTTCAGTGCCCTTGGTGGCGGCCACACCGTCACCTACGACCCGGCGACCAGCACCGCGCGGATCACGCTGGCGGACTACGGCGCCTTGCGCACCGACCTGGTGAACGGCGACGTCGTCGACATCCAGGTGAGCAACGTGTTCGACGTCACCGGCAACGACATCGCCGGCGGCACCTTCTCGGGAACCGATCTGGCGACGACCGGCGACGTGACCGCGCCGAACGTCACCGTGGCCACGACCTACGTGGCGGTTTCCGGAGAGGGTAACGACCAAGTGAACGTGGTGTTCGACGAAGCCATCGACGCCGCCGACGCCGTCGACCCGAACAACTTCGCCCTGACCGGAACCTTGGCCGTGGGTCCGCCGCTGCCGGGCGACTACGTCCTGGTGTACGACGAGGCGACTTCGACGACCTCGATCATCGTTCCCCCGGGCGACAACCTCACCTTCGGTGCGGCCCAGGACGTGACCGTGACAGGCGTGACCGACTTCGCCGGCAACCCGATCGGTGTGACCGGCGACCCGGACACGGTCATCGGCGACAACGTCCCGCCGGTGCTCACCGGCACCGTGGCGACCGCGGTCGTCAACCGCGCCAACGACACCATTACGGTGACTTTCGACGAGGCGGTTTCGCAGGCCGACGCCGAGAACACGGCAAACTTCTCGATCCAGTCTCCGGGCGATGGCGCGCTCGGTGGTGGCACGGCCTTGTCCGTGATCGGCGCCTCGGCGTCGTACGACATCGCGACGAATACGGTGACTTTCGTCCTCCCCAACGGAGCCGACCTGCAGACGGCCGACAGTTACGATCTCGAGATCATCGGGACGATCAACGACCTGGCGGGCAACGGCCTTACAGGCGTGTTCGACGCGGACTTCGTCGGCGGTGACATCACGGCTCCGACCACGATCTCCGTCGTCGACGTCGGACTTGCAGACCAAATCTTCGACATCACGTTCAGTGAGGACATGGAAATCTCCGCTGCGGAGACCGCGGGCAACTACACGACTTCGGACGCGTCCAACGTGATCAACGCGGTGCTGCTCGAAGACGGCAACACGGTCCGCATCTCCTTGAACGTCGCGCTCGGCGCTGTCGCCACGGTGGACATCGCCGCTGGAGTGCTGTTCGACCTCGCGGGCAACGCCCACGCCGGCTCTTCGATCGATCCGCTGTAGGCTCGGGTTCTTTCCGCCGGTGCCGGGCGCCCCTCTGCGGAGGGGCGCCCGGCTTTCTTTTCTCCTCCGCTTTCCCGCCCGCGCCGTACGCTCCTCGAGCCATGCAAGCACGCTTCCTGCTCCTCCTTCCCCTTGCCCTCCCGATGGTCTTCGTCGGCGCCCAAGAGCCCCAAGGCGCGCCCCGGGTGCCGCCGCCCACCAGCGACGTCGGCTCGATCGAGGGCACCGTCGCCGCGCTCTACAACGTGATTTCCGGGCCCGCCGGGCCGCGCAACTGGGAACGCTTCCGAGGCCTGTTCCACCCCGAGCAGGGCCGCCTGATGCCCGTGCGCCCGCAGCAAGGCACGCAGAAGTTCGACGTCGCGGCGTGGACTCCGGCGGATTACCAAGAGCGCGCCGGCGCCTTCTTCGCGCAGAATCCGTTCTACGAATCCGAACTGTCGCAGCGCACCGAGCAGTACGGGCACATCGCGCACGTCTTCAGCACCTACGAGTCGCGCACCGCGCCGGACGCCGAGCCTTTCGACCGCGGCATCAACAGCATCCAGATGGTGCACGACGGCGTGCGCTGGTGGATCCTCTCGGTGACCTGGGACAGCGAGAGCGGCGCCGGACCGATTCCAGAGCGCTACTTGTCGACCAAGAAGCGCTGACGCGTGCGGCTCGCTTGCGGCCGGTCCAGGACTCCGAGCAGCTGTTCGAGGTACCAGGCAAGCGCGTAGTCGAGCCAGCGCCTGGTGCCGAGCGGCGTGCGCTCGCGGTGCAGGTAACCGACGTGCCCGCCGCTGTCCTCGGAGTGCAGATGGACTTGCGGGGACAGCCGCGCGGTTTCGAAGGCCCCGTGGACCACGAACGGGTCGTCGACGGCCGTGAGGATCACGGTCGGAACCTGGATCTGCGCGAGCAGGTCCTGCGTCGAGCATCGCCGGTAGTAGTCGTCGGCGTCGGCAAAGCCGCCGATCGGCGCGGTCACGGCGTCGTCGACCTCGCGCAGGCTCGACCACGGCGAGAAATCGGGCCGGGCATCGAGCAGGCCGGCGCGGTCGCGCTCGCGCACGGCCTGGCGGCACAGCCGCACGAAGCGGAATTGGTAGATCTTGTTGAGCAGGCCGCGGTCGATGCGCTCGGAACAAGCCGCCAGATCGATGGGAGGATTGACGGCGATCGCCGCATCGGGCGGATCCTGGTCGCGGGCGAGCTGCAGCAGCAGGGCGTTGCCGCTCAAGGAGATGCCGATCGCCACGTGGCGCTCTCCGGGCCAGCGCTCGCGGGCGGAACGGGTCACGGCGGCAAGGTCGCCGGCGCTCCCCGAGTGGTACGCGCCGCGGGCCTTGCCGCGGCCGGCTCCACAGCCGCGGTGGTTGACCGCCAGCACACCGTGTCCAGCCGCCGCCGCCCACTTTGCGATCCGCCGCGAGTAGTCCGAATTGACGTGTCCTCCCAAGCCGTGGAAGACGTGCACCAGCACGCCGCTCGTGCCGGCGCGGTGCAGTCCGGACAAACGGTCGCCGCCATCGAGGCCGATCTCGTGGCTGGCGTAGCCGTCGCGGCCCGCCTCGATCCAGGCGACTCCGGATGGCAGCAAGTGGCCGAGGAAGGTCTGCGGATGCCCGCCACGCGCCCACCAGGGCGCGCGGCAGGAGACCGGCGGAGGCTGCAAGGAAAGCGGCAAGGGGGTCGCGCGGCGGCCGGCGGCCGCAAACAGCCCCGCATCGTAGCGGGAGGTCCGCGCCGCTCCGTCGCTACGCTGGCGCATCCGCGGCGGATTCCCGCACCTTGAGCTTCCTGCCCTTCGCCCTGCGCCGACCCTGGCTGTTGCTGCGCGACAGCCTGATCGACCGCGACCGGCCCGATCTGGCGCGCTTGCGCGCGATCGAGGAGCCGGAAGCATTCGTCTGGGCGATCCTTCCGCACGCCGCGCGCACGTTTTCGTCGGGGATCACCTTGCTGCCGGCCGCCAAGGCGCGCGCCGCCGCGGTCGGCTACTTGTACTGCCGGATCCTCGACACCTACGAGGACCTGCTGCACGACCCCGCCGCGCGCGAGTCCGCGCTGCGCGCGTTCGCCGGCCGCTTCCCCGGTCCCGACCTGGCGCCGCCCCCGGCGCTCGCGGCTCCGCAGCTGCGCGACCACCGGGAACCGGCGCACGTGCTGCTGGTCGAGCGCTGCGGAATGGTGGACCGGGTCTTCGCCACGTTGTCCGCGGAACGGCGCGAGGCCGTCGCCGAATTGGTCCGCGCCATGGCAGCCGGCATGATCGAAACCGCGGCGCTGCGCGACCGGCAAGGCGGCGCACTCCGCGATGCCGCGCAGCTCACCCGCTACTGCGACCACGTGCTCGGCAATCCGGTGCGCTTTGCGTTGCGGCTGATCCAGGACCGGGAGCTGGATTCCGCGCAGCGCGCCGACACCGTCCTGGTCGGCGAATTCCTGCAGCTCGCCAACGTCAGCCGCGATCTCGAGAAGGACCTCGCCCACGGCGTGGCCTGGCACGCCGATTTCGAGCCGTGGCTGGGAACCGCGGATGCCGCGGCGCGCGCCGACCCCCGTGGCTGGGTCGAACGGACGCCCGGACTCCTGCCGGCGGTCCGGCGCACGCGGGCCGCGCTCTTGTGCCGCGCACTCGAACTCGCGCCGGCCTACCAGCGGATGACCGGGTCGTTGCCGCCGCGCTGCTCCAGGCTCGCGGTCGCCTCGACGGTGATCATGCTCCTGTTCACCGACCGCTACTACCGCAAGTGCGCGGGTCGCGCCGGGCTGGCTCCGTGGGGTCCCCGGCAAGGCAATTTCGCGCTGCTGCTCGACACCCTCGCTTGCTACCTCTCCAGGAGCCGCGCCCGCCGTCGCACCGCCCGGGCGGTCGCGGGAATGCAGGCGGCCTTGGCGAGCTATCGATGACGCCCGTGCCGGCTACTCCGCGGCGCGGCGTTCGCGGAGTTCGTCGATCAGGGCGAACTTCTCGTCGATGCTCGCGCGCGGCCACGCCGCGATTTCATCGGGAGTGCGCCGGCAGCCCATGCAGAGACCGCTGCGCAAGTCGAGGATGCACACGGCCACGCACGGCGAGGGCGGCGTTTTGCGCTCTTGCGGTCCGGAGGGCTCCTCTGGCCGCGCCGCAGAGACTTCGTCGAAGGCGGAATCGGGCATCGCGCCGGCGGAACGCAGGCGAGCCAGGATAGCAGGCGGCGGTTTCAGCCCAGCAGTTCCCAGAACGGCCCCACCAGTCCGACGCCGGCAAGGGTTGCCTGGAACGCGACCGTACCCGGCCATCGCCACGCCGGATCGAGCCGGCCGGCGTACCACTCGCGCGACAACAAGGCCTGCCGCTCGACTTCGATCGATTTGCCCCGCGGAGTGCCCGTGTTCTGGCACCACCTCTCGACGTGCTGATCCGAATGGAAGAGGTGGATCCGGCGGCACGAGAGCGTGATGTCGTCGGCCCACCAGGTGCGCGCGGGCAGCGGAAAATGGACCACGCCGTCGACCTCCCGCACTTCGCCGTCGTGGACCCGGACGACCTGGTCTTCTTCGCAATCCGGGCAGAAGGCGTGGATCTCGCAGTCTTCGCCCAGCAAGTGCGCGACGCCGAAGGCATCGAAAATGCAGGGAGCGAACCAGGTCAGGCCGCGCGCCACGATGCGCACCGTGCTGCCGTGCGTCGAAAACGGCATCGCCAGCAGCACCGAACGCCGGTCCTTGTCGAGCTCGAGGCGCTTCTCGTCGTGCAGCTGGCGCAAGCACGCCACGACCATGGCTTCGGAAAGCTCGAGTTCGTGGGCCAGTTTCGCGACCGTCGGCGCGGCCGCAAGCGCGACGAAGTCGCGCATGATGAGTCCGCGGACTGCGTCGGTTGTGTTGGGAATGACGGCAGCCATGGGTCGAACCAGGTCTCGGCTGCGAGGAGGGGTGCATTCCTTATACAGGAATGGCAACGGAACATGTATCCGGCCTTCCACCACCGGGGCCACGGCACCACCCACGCGCACGCCCTCCGTGAGCTCAAGAGGGCCCATGGGCTCCACACGTCGACTTGGAGAACAAGGGAGTCCGGCCGTACCCGGAAACTACCGCCGCGCCGACCCGGCGTTCGTGATCCAGCGGCGGGCCAGCGTGCCGAGGATCGCAATTCCAGCAAAGTCGAAGACAAGGTCGAGGACGTCGAAGCTTCGCCGGGCGAGCAGCAGCTGCGAGAACTCCTCGAGGGTCGCCGCCACCGCGATCAGCAGGCTGCCGAGCGGCAGCCGCAGGCCGAGCACGCCGATCCGTCGCCCCCTGAGCGCGAATTCCGCAAGGAAGGCCAGCCCGCCGACGAGCACGAAATGACCGATCTTGTCGCCGCCGGGCACGGCGCGCACCAGCGAGAAGACCAGCGGTGCGAGCCCCAGATCGGCGGCCAGGATGGCGCCGACGACGAAGATCGCGAAAACGAGAAAGGCCCAGCGCACGGTGGCCGGAAAGCATACGCCGCCTGCCGTTAGGATGCGGGGGCATCCCGTGCCAACCCGAGCCAAGGGAGTCGCCCGTGAACCGCCTGCTCGCCGCCATCCTTCTCGCCGGGCCGATCGTTCTCCTCGCCGCCGCCTGTTCGGCGCCGCCGGCGCCGCGAATCGAGAACCGCGAAGTCCTCGCCACCGGACTCTCCGAAGGACTCGGAGGCTTGCGCGACTTCCTCGGCGAATGGACCGTCACCGTCGAGTCGCGCGCCGGCGCCGGCGCCGAATGGTCGACCTACGTCACCAGCAGCAGCATCCGCGCCGCGCTCGGCGGCGTGGGACTGGAAGAACGCGTGCGCATGCAGGATCCCGCCGGCGATTGGTGCGAGATCATGGGGCTGCGGACGTGGGACCCATATCGCGAGCTGTTCCGCGTGGCATACCTCGACAGCCGTTTCGGCTTGCTCGACGTCTACGAAGGCGGAGTGGAAGAGGACGGCGCCTGGGTCGGATCCAACACCACGACCGGAACCAGCATCCACCACGAGAAGACGGAATACTGGTCGCGCTACCGCATGCGGCGGCTCGGGCCGGACCGCTTCCGCACCATCTGGGAAGGCTCCGACGACGGCGGCCGCAGCTGGACCGAACTCAATCGCATGAACTACGCGAGGCGCCGATGAACCCGACCCTCACGATCGCCGCAGTTCTGACGCTGCTCGGCGCCGCACCGCTCGCGGCCCAGGAGGTCGCGTACTACGTGATCCCGGTCCATTCGCTCGAACTGGAGGAACTCGAGGCCGCGCCGCCGGCGCTCTTCCTGCACTGGAGCGAACGCGACGCCTTCCGGCCGCGCGTCGCCCTGGAAGGTCCCGGCGAAGCGTGGCTGCGTTTTTTGGGAAGCTCCACGCGCCGCTGGCAGGACCAGGAGCTGATGCTCGCCGTCAGCGCGCCCAAGGGCGCCACCGTCCGCGGGCGGATCTTCCTGCCCAACGACGAGCGCAGCCAGCTGCGACCCTTCCGATTCGTGCTGCCTCCAGAGAGCGCCGACCCGTTCGGCGAATTCGCGGCGATCCGCCAGGAACACTTGCGTCGCCTCTGGGAGAGCGGCGTGCCGGGGGCTGCGTGGTTCCGCCACCTCGCCGGCCCGCGCCAGGACTTGCCGGCGCGCGGCGGCCTGCCGAGCAGCCAGCAAGTGCGGCAGACCGAATTCGAGCAGAGCTTCTCCATGTTCACAGGCGGCCGCGCGCTCGCCGAAAACCTGCAGCTCGACCGCGACCTGCTCGTGACCGGCACCGGGGAGAGCGGCCGGCCGATAGCCGAGATCGACGGCGTCACCTTGCGCGCGCACGACTTCAAGGCCGCGTTGAAGGACCTGGGCGAGCCGGTTCTCGATCCGCTGGCGGCGTGGATCCCCCAGAACCAGCACGCGGTGTTCTTCTCGTCTTTCGCGCAGCTCGTCGCGGTCGCCGACGAACTCGAACGCCGCGCAGCTCCCCTGCTGCAGCTCGCGGAACCGCGCGGCGAGCATGCGAGCACGCGCGCGCGCTACGAACGCCAGCTCTGCGTCGGCCTCGACGAAACGGCCCGCGCATTCGGCTCCGGCGCCGTCGACTCGCTGGCCCTTACCGGCTCCGACCCCTACCTGCGGACTGGCAGCGACGTCGCGCTGCTCTTTCTCTGCAAGCAGCCCGACCTCGTGCTGGCGGACCTGCGGCGCCGGCAGGAGCGGGCCGTCGCAGAGGACGGCGCGAGCCGGATCCAGACGGAAATCGCCGGCGTGCCCGTGCACGCGGTGCGGACGCCCGGCCGCACGCGCGACTCCTGGGTCGCGCGGTCGGCAGACGTGGTGATCGTCGCCAACTCGGCGGTCGCCCTGCAGCGCGTGCTCGACGCCCGGGCCGGGCGGACGCCGGCGCTGGCGACCGCGGAGGAGTACCGTTTCTTCCGCCACCGCTATCCCCAGGGCGACGAGCACGAATCCGCTTTCTTGATGCTCACCGACGCGGCCATCCGCCGCTGGGCGAGCCCGCGCTGGCGCATCCTGGCGTCGCGACGCACCCGCGCGGCGGCCACGCTCGCCGAATACCAGGCGCGCGCCATGCCGCAGCTCGCCGCGGGGTTTGCCGGCGACTCGGCGGTCGCCGCCGATCCTGCGCTCCCCGACCTGGGCACGCTGGTCCTCGAGTCCGGCGGCGTGCGCAGCGCCCAGTGGGGTTCGCTCGCTTTCCTCACGCCGATCGCCGAACTCCCCGTCGGCGACGCGAGCAGCGCCGAGATCGTCGCCTACGAGATGTTCCGACGGCGCTTCCAGGCGCAGTGGGACGGGACTTTCGACCCGGTCGCCGCGGTGATCGACGTCGGCGCCGAGCGCGTGCGGGTCGACCTTTCCGTGGTCCCGCTGACGATCGGATCCGACTACCGCGACCTCGCCGAGCTCACCCGCGGCGTGCTGCTCAAGCCCGGCGCCGGCGACGCCCACCCCGACGCGCTCCTGCAATGGACCGCCGCGGTGAACCGGGAATCGGCGACCTATCGGGACATCGCGCAGTTCTTCACCGGCATGGGAATCGGCGTCGAGCCCATGGACTGGGTCGGCGACGACGTCTCGCTCTACGCCGATCCCGACCCGTTCTGGGACGAGTACGTCGCCGCCGACGACCGCAACGCGTTCCTCAACGAGCACCTCGGCCGGCTGCCGGTCGCCGTGCGGGTCGCCGGGCGCGACCCGCTGCGCATGGCCGTGTTCCTCACCGCGCTGCGCGCGTTCGCCGAATCGGCCGCGCCCGGTCTGGTCCGCTGGGAGAACCGGCTCCACGGCGAAACCGCCTACGTGCGCTTGAACAGCGACGAGATCGACTGGGCGATCCACTACGCGGCCTTGCCCGACGGCTGGACGCTCTCGTTCAGCGAAACGATGATCCAGCACGCGATCGACCGCTGGGTCGTACGGCAGGCGGCGCCGAAGGACGCCGCGGCCGCGACGGACCACGGGCCCGCGCCCGCGGAAGGCGAAGGCGATCACTTGATCGTCCGCGCCCGCCCAGGCGTCTTCCCCGTGCTGGAAGCCTTGTGGAGCGAGAACGTCGACCGCGCCTTGCGCGAGGCGAGCTGGGGCAACCTGCCGATCCTCAACGAGTGGCGGCGGCTCTACCCCGGTGAAGACGCGGTCGCGCTCCACGAACGGGCGTGGAAGACGCGCTTGATCTGCCCGGGCGGCGGCGTCTACGTGTGGAATGCGGAATGGCTCACCTACGAATCGACCGTCTACGGTCATCCGGGCCAGCCGAAGCGGCGCGAAGGCCTGCCCGGAGAATTCGCCGGCATCCGCTCAGGGGAATTCGGGCTCAACTTCGACGGCGACGGCCTGCGTGCCCGCGCGGTCCTGGAACGCGACTAGGCGTCATGGGCTGGCGGGTCTACGTGCTGGAATCGGTGCAGGACGGCAGCACCTACGTGGGCAGCACGACGGACCCGGAACGCCGCCTGGCGCAGCACAACGGGGAGCGGGCCGGTGGCGCGCGGCGCACGCGCGCGGGCCGGCCGTGGCGTCTGGCCGCGATCTACGGCCCCTTCGACGGCCGGGCCGACGCCGCCCGCGCCGAGCATGAAGTCAAGCGTCTGCGCGGCCGCGCGCGGCTGGCCTGGCCGGACCGCTCGGACGCAGCGAATTGATGCACGCGCGGACCGTCGCCTCGCAGGTCTCGTCGCGTTCGTGATCGCCGGGAGGCACTCCGGCAGCCATCGGCGCGCGCGCAGCTCCGGGCGCCGCCGGCGCGGGCACGCGCCGCCCCGCCGAGAAATGGAATTCGCTCGCGCCCGTGGCCTGCTGCAGCGCCCGCAGATTGTGCGCCCGCACGCCGCCGCCGGGCATGACGGTCAGGCGGCCGGCCGCAGCCTCGACCAGCTCGCGCAACAACCCGGCACCGGTCCACGCGGTCGGCGCCTGCCCCGAAGTGAGCAGCCGCGTGAAACCGAGAGCGACCAGCTCGTCCAGCGCCGTCAACGGGCCCTCGACGTGGTCGAACGCGCGGTGGTGGACGAGCTCCAGGCCTTGGGCGCGCCGCGCCAGACGCTCGAGTACCGCGAGATCGAGCTTGCCGTCGGCGCACAGAGCTCCCACCGCAACGCCCCGCGCGCCGGCCCCGCCGGCGAGTTCGACGTCGCGTTCCATGAGCTCGACTTCGGCCGGTGACCAGACGAAGTCGCCGCGGCGCGGGCGCTGCAGCACGACCACCGGAATCCCGGCGCGCACGACGGCGAGTTCGACGGCAGCCTGGCTCGGGGTCAGCCCGCCGAGCGCGAGCCCGGCGCACAACTCGAGCCGGTCGGCGCCGCCGCGCGCCGCGGCGAGCGCGCCGTCGAGGGTCTCGACGCAGACTTCGAAGACGAAGGGAGCGGCCATCGGGCGCGAGCGATCGGCTGCGCCGCCGGAGCCTAGCCGCGCGCCTATCCTGCCAGGTACCCCGCGAGCGCGGCTGGTCATGATCGTCGAGCGAAGCCTCCACACCGGTTGGTTGTCCAACACCTGGCTGGTCGCCGACCACGCAGGGGGTCACGGCGTGGTGATCGACACCGGCGGTCCGCGCGAGCCGATCGAGGCGCGGATCGCCGAGCTCCGGATCACGGTCACCCACGTGCTGTGCACGCACCACCACATCGACCACGTGCTGCACAACCGCGAATACGCCGCGCAGCACGGCTGCCCGGTGTGCGGGCACGCCGCCGAGCGGGAGCTCTTCGGCCATCTCGATCTCGAACTCGCCGCCGACCAGGAAATCGACTCCGGCACGTTGCGCGTGCGCGCCTTGCACGTTCCGGGTCACACCAAGGGCCAGCTCGCGTTCCTGGTCAACGAAGAGCGACTGTTCACCGGCGACACCTTGTTCAAAGGCAGCGTCGGCGGCACGCGCGCGCCGGGACATGCGAGTTTCGACGAATTGCGCCATTCCATCCTCGAGGTGCTGCTGGCGCTGCCCCCCGCCACGATCGTCCATCCGGGCCACACCGAGACCACCACGGTCGCGGACGAACTGCGTGAAAACCCGTTCGTGAACGCATGGCGGAAGCCCGAGACCGTGCAGCCGCGGCCTTGCACGGCCTACGGCCAGCCCGCCACGCTGCTCCTCGAGGCCCGGGACTACGACGGCGGCACCAAGTGCTGGGTGCGCTGGGACGACGGAAGCCAGGACGTGGTGCCCGGATCGCGGGTCGGGCCGGCGTGAACCCGGTGATCCGGCCAATCCCGGTGGCCGCAGCACGGCTGCTGCGCCAGCGGGTGCTGCGCCCGCATCAGCCGCCGGACGCCTGCGTCTATCCGCTCGACGACCGTCCCGAAACCGGGCACTTCGGTGCCTTCCGGGACGGCGAGCTGATCGGAGCGGCCTCGGTCTTCCGCGAAGCACCGGGCCCGGAATCCGCGCCGGGCGCCTGGCGGATCCGTGGCATGGCGACCGACCCGGGCGTGCGGGGAGCCGGCCACGGCCGAGCCCTGCTTCAACGGTGCCTGGAACATGCCGCAGCGGCCGGAGGCACGGAGGTCTGGTGCAACGCCCGCACCACAGCGGCCGGCTTCTACGGGCGGCACGGCTTCCGCCAGGTCGGACCGGGATTCGAAGTCGAATGGATCGGCCTCCACTTGCGGATGCACTGCCAGCTGCCAAACGACGCCTGAAAGCAATGTCCTAGACGGGGCAGCGTGGAACCGCAAGGAGTTGCGAATTCCGGAAAGCGGGCCCCCAGAACTTGCGGATAGTGAATTCCGTGTCGCCAGTACCTAGAATCGCCGTCGGCAGGCATTGTTGGGGGAACTGCTCAAAACGCGACGCATTCTGCTTCTCGCCTCGAACCGACATTCGAGTCTCGGAGCGGTGCTTCAGGCCACCTGGCCGGAATGTCAGGTGGAGGCAGTGGACGGTACCTCGCCTGCTTGGCTCTGGTGCCTGCAGGCCGGTGACGTCGCCGGCATCGTCGCCTGCACCGACCAGATGTCGGCAGCGGATCTGAACTTCCTCGAAGCCGCATACCACGCCGGCACGGAGACCTTCGCGATCCTGGTCGTCGGCGGACGTGGAATTGCGGGATACGAGAGCTTGCTCGCGTCTCCGCACGTGCACGTCCTGCCCGAACCCTGGACGCCCGCCGCGCTCGAGCACGTGCTGCGCGACCGCCTCGGGGTCGGACTCGCCAAGACCAACGGTGCGCCGCTCGCGCCGGCCGGATCTTCCGCGCCTGCCGAAGCGCCTGCGCCTCCGGACCCCGCGGCCTCGGCCGCACGATCGGACGCCGACGAGGCGCGCGAAGCCCGCGAGGCGTACCAGGAGAGGATCCTGGAAGAACTCGCAAGTTCGCTCACCGACGTGCGCGCCGAATTGCGCCACTTGCGGGAACGCTACGACCAGCTCCGCGAGCATTCGGCCGCCGAGACGCGCCGGCAGGCGGAATTGGT
>DASWJW010000201.1:0-23825 GCA_036396955.1 Planctomycetota bacterium | reverse complement strand
TCCGTCCATGACCGCAGTCTAGTCGGACTTCTCTTGCGACGTCGCCGACCTGCAGCTTGCCGCGGCCTTCGAGGACGTAGTAGATCTCGTCCTGCTCGTGCGGCGACTGGCGGTCCTCGGCGCCGGCGGCGAGCTTGTAGGTCCCCGCGCTCTTCGAGGGCACGCGCAGGAATTCATGCCACGGCCGCTTGCCGGCGGCGCGGTGCGCTTCGACTGCGGCCATCGACCAGCGGCCCCAGCGCAGACGCCCGGCCGCGTCCTTGGCCAATTCGGGAGCGGAAGCGGAGGTCGCGGCGGGATCCTGGGAAGGCATGGGCGGCAGCGGCAATGCGCCGAAGGCCCCGGCCGCGCCGGCAAGCGCGACCAGGGCCCGGGGAAGGATTCGAAGAATGCGCATGACGGCCGATCCTAGGCCGCGCACGCCCATTCCGCGCGACTTACTTGTCGGCGTCCGGCAAGCCCATGCCGCTGCGATCGGGGTAGGCCGGCCGCGCCGGCGCGACGTAGGGATTGCGCTCGAGCTCCCGGAGCATGTGCGCGATCGCGGCGTCGAGCTGCGGATCGGCGCCGGTGGCGAGCACCGCCGGGTCTTCCTCGACCGCGATGTCCGGCTCCACGCCGTGGCCTTCGATGCCCCAGGTGCCGTCGGTCTCGTAGTACGCGAAAGTCGGCACGGTGATCCCGCCGCCGTCGATCAGGTTGGGGTTGCCGCTGATGCCGACCAGTCCGCCCCAGGTGCGCGCGCCGATCAGTTTGCCGAGGCCCGCACGCTTGAAGTACGCCGGGAAGGCGTCGCCGCCCGAGCCGGCGAAACCGTTGATCAGCATGCACTTGGGACCCTGGTGGCTGTCGGGCGGCCACTGGAAGCCCTTGCCTTCGTGGCCGTCGCGGGTCGCCCAGTAGTTGGTGACCGGCCGGTTGAGCAGCTCGATGAACCGCGTGGGGATCTGGCCGCCGCCGTTCCAGCGCTCGTCGATGATGAGCGCGTCGAGGTGCGCCTGGCCGTAGAACTGCTCGAAGAGGTCGTTCTGGCCGCGTTGCCCGGTGTCGGGGACGTAGACGTATCCGACCCGCCCGCCGGTGGCTTCGGCGACCTTGCGGCGGTTGGATTCGATCCAGTCGCGGTAGCGGAGGTCGGAGTCGCTGCGCAGCGGCGTGACGAGCACCGTGCGCGCTTCGTCGTCCCGCTGCGGCTTGCTGCTCACGGTCAATTCGACGGCCCCTCCGGTCTTGCCGAGGAACGCCGCCCAGGGATCCCGCGCGACGTCGACGGGCCGGCCGTCGACCGCGAGCAGGTAGTCGCCCTGGTGCACGTCGACGCCGGGCTGGCTCAAGGGCCCGCGCGCGTCGGCGTCGAAGGGCGCGCCGGTGACGATCCGGGCGATCCGGTAGGCACCCTGGTCGAGTTCGAAGTCGCAGCCGAGCAGGCCGACCGGCTGGTCCGGCGCACCGGCCTCGCCGTCGTCGCCGCCGCCCCGGATGTAGGCGTGGCCGACGTTGAGTTCCGCGACCAGTTCCCCGAGCACGTAGTCGAGGTCGGCGCGCGACGTGCACTGCTCCACCATCGGCAAGTAGCGCGCGTGCATGGCCGGCCAGTCCACGCCGTGCATGTTGGGGTCGTAGAACAGGTCGCGATGCAGGCGCCAGGCTTCGGTGAACATCTGCCGCCACTCGGCGCGCGGATCGACGACGACCTGCATGCCTGCGGTGGGCACGGGCTTGCCCGAACTCCCGGCAGCGGCGTTGTAGATGGAACCGCCGCCCGAGCCGCCGGCCAGCAGTTTCTTGCCGTTCGCGCTGATCTCGAAACCGCCCGCCGCGGCTGCGACCGTCTGTTCCTGGTGCTTGTCGTCGGCGATGTCGAAGAGCTTGATGCCGCCCGGCGCGCCTTGCGAGGAGTTGCGGACGTACAGCAGCTGGTTGCTGCCGTTGACCGCGAGATTGCCGAAGCGGCCGCGTGCAACCGGCAACTGGATCGCGCGGGACTCGAAGCCGTCGAGGTCGATCACCAGGTCCTTGACCGGCTTGTCCTTGGCGTCCTTCTTGGCATCGTCCTGGCCCGCGCCGGAGGCGGCGGCGATGCCGAAATCGGCGCGTTCGGTGCGCGTGGCCTTGACCTGGAAGTCCTGCCCCTCCACGTTGAGGATGCCCGTGAGATCGTCGTTCTCGACGGTGCCGAGGAAGTGTCCGCCGGAAGTCTCGGGGATCGGCACGACCAGCGTCAGGACGCCGCTCGCCTTGTCGAAACTCCCGCTCGCGATCTCGAGCGTCATGATCGGCGAAACCATGCTGCCGCTCACGGCCGTGCCCGACAGTTCGAGGTAGATCGTGATCGGCATGCCGCCGGGCGGCAGGGGGTCGGGGCCGGTGGCCGCGCCTTCCCAGGTGCCGCTCAAGCCGTCGTCCTCGAGCGCGGGCGCGGGATCGGCCGCGGCTTCCTGGTCGGCGTCCCCGGCGGCGTCCGCGGACTCCGCTTCGCCTTCGTCTTCGTCCTTCTTCGCCTTGTCCCAGCTCTCTTCGTCGCTGGTCGGCGCGAAAGGGTTCTTCACGTCGTTGCGCAGCGGCACCGCCAGGAGGTTCTGGCTGTCCAGGTACACGAAGGTCGTGTCGAGCTCCGAGTAGGTCGGCGTGAACGTGCGCGTGCTCGCGAAGTACAGCCAGTCGCCCTTGCGGTCGAACGTCGCGTCCGAGTCGGCGAACATGTCGCTGGTCACCTGGTGCTTGGCGCCGCTCGCCGCTTCGAGCAGCCAGATCGAGGGCTGCTGGCTGCGGCCGTTGCCGCGGGCGTAGGTGAGCCACTTGGAATCGTGCGACCACGATGCGCGGAAGGGCTGGCCGTCGGGACTCTGGTCGGCCAGGCGCGTGGTTCCCGCGTCGACGTCGTGCAGGAAGAGCTGCCCGCCCTTGTCCATGATCGCCAGCTGCTTGGAATCGGGCGACCACGAGCAACCGAGCAGGAACGCCGCGAATTCGGTGGTGAGCTGGCGGATTTCGCCCTTGCCGTCCGACTGCGCCAGGTAGACCTGGTACTCGCCGGTGGCGTCGGAGAAGTAAGCGATCCAGCGGCCGTCCGGGCTCCACGCGGGCGAGCGTTCCGCCACGCCGTCGGTGCCGGTCAGGTTGCGCGCCACGCCCTTGTCGGCGGGCAGGCTCCAGATGTCGCCGCGGGCCTCGACCGCGACCCGGTTGCCGCTCGGCGAAATGGAGGTGCTGGAGATCGCGCCGGCGACGTCGACGGTGCGCGGCCGCGCGTCGCTGGCGTCGCCGGGAATGCGCACCTGGACGGCGCGCGCGCGCCGCGTCACCAGATCGAGCAGCTGCAGCTCGTCGCCGAGCTGGAACACGATCTCGCCCTGGCCGTGCGGACCGGGGCCGGCGGCCGGCCACTTGACGTCGTAGTCGGTGAAATGCGTGACTTGCGAGCGCCGGCCCGAATCCAGCGGGTACGACCAGATGTTGAGACGGTGCTCGGGGCCGGCGTCGGAGACGTAGTAGACGGTTCGCCCGTGCCACATGGGCAGGCTGTCGGTCCCGCCCCAGTCGGTGATCTTGAGCGAACGGCCGTCCCTGAGGTTGTAGAGCCAGACGTCGCTGGCCATTCCGCCCATGTAGCGCTTCCACGTGCGGCTGTCGCGCCCGGTGTTGGTGAAGGCCAGCCACTGTCCGTCGGGACTCACCGAGCCGTTGAAGCCGTAGCTGATCGGCATCTTGGTCGGCAGGCCGCCTTCGGCGTCGACCGACCACAGCTCGCCGCGCCGCGCGAGGCCGGCGAAAGAGCTGGTCTGGAACAGGAGCCGGCCGTCGGGGGTCCAGTCGCAGAGCAGTTCGAAGCCGGGATGGTGGCTCACGCGGTGCGCGCGCCCGCCTTCGACCGGCAGCGTGTAGAGATCGGCACCGCCGTCATAGTTGCCCATGAACGCCACGGTCCGCCCGTCCGGGCTGAACCGGGGCATGCCTTCCCGGCCTGCCGGACCCGCCAGGGGCGTGGCCAGACCGCCGGCGCGGCCGACCGTCCAGAGATCGCCGGCGTAGGAAAACACGATCCGCTCGGCGCTCACGTCGGGAAAACGCAGAAGTCCGGCGTGAGTGGGCTCCTGGGCCGGCGCAATCGCGGTGGCCGTCAAGGCCACGAGCAAGGAGAGAATGGACGAAATGGGAGCCCGTTTGGGGCTTTTGGAGGCACGCATGAATCTTGGATCAGGGAGGATGTGGGAAACCCGGCGGGACATCGAAGATACTCCCACGGCCAAGCCGGACCGGCATTTCTGCGATGTTGGATTCACAATTCAGGGTCGGTGGACAGGAATTCGGATTCTCCGTGAGCGGCCCCGGGGCACCGGTGTCAGCAGAGATCGGCAATCCCTGGCTTGACGGAATTCGACCTCCCTGTTTCCCTATCGGGTTCCATGACCCGTCCCCCCCTCCTGTTTCTCGCCCTAGGCTTGCTCGCCGCGTGCGCGCAGCCCTCGTCGCGCGCGGGTGATCTTGCGCACCAGTCGGCCAATCACGACACCTCGAGCTGCCCGACGTGCTCGGCGCAGGAGCTCCCCGACGATTTCCGGCGCGTGGACAGCGGAGCGGGCACCAAGGTCGCGGCGCCGCTCGCGCCGCCGCCGGCGCCGGTCGTGCGCAGCAGCGGCTGGGAAGCGATCACCACGCCGCAGATGCCGACCCCGACCTACGACACTTTCACGACGGCCGGCGGAACCGCCGAACTCGAACTCGGCGGTGTCTTCGACGGCGACGACGCGCACCGGGTCCCCGCCTTGATGAAGGTCGGCCTCAGCGACTACTTCGAAATCGATCTCGGCTGGGACGCGTACAAGCAGGTTCCCGCGCTCACGCCGGATGCGCGCGGACCCGGCGACCTCTCGCTCGGCGTGCGGCACCGCTTTCTGGAAGAAAGCGCCGGACTGCCGGCGCTCGCCTACAACGCCGGCGTCAAGTTCCCGACCGCCGCGGACAGCAAGGGCCTGGGCACCGGCGAAGCCGACTACATGCTCGGCATCGCGGCGAACAAGGACATGCTCGGCGCGACCTGGGGCGCTTTCTACCAGGCCGCCGTTCTCGGCCAGCCGGCCGGCGGCAAGGACAAGTTCGACGCGGAGCACCGTGCCGCCTTGGACGTCTCCACCGAACTTGCCCCGCACTTGTCCGGCTTCGTGCAGTTCGGCGACCGCTGGGTCCAGGAACAGCGCATCAACCAGGCGTACGGGATGAGCGGCGTGTACTTCGACGTCGCGCCGAACCTCACCGTCCACCTCGCCGGCCTCGCGGGACTCAACCCGGACGCGCCGGACTTCCAGATCATGCTCGGTCTGGCCTGGAACTTCGGGAAATTCTTCGACCCGTTGTTCTGATCCTTTTCCAGGATTCATTTTGCCGCCCGCGCCCGCTCTGGTGGTCGCGGGCGGCGTCAATTTGCTGGCATTCTGCGTGTTCGGCTACGACAAGACACGCGCCCGCCGCAACGCCCGGCGGATCCCGGAAAACCGTCTGCTGCTGCTCGCGCTGCTCGGCGGCTGGATCGGCGCCTGGACCGGGGTGAAGGTATTCCGCCACAAGACGCGCAAGACCTCGTTCTTGGCCAGGCTGGCGGTGGCGACGCTCCTTGCGCTGGCGTGGATGATCCCCGCCTGGCGCAGCTTGGCGGCCTGAACGCGTTCAGCCGCCCGCGGTCTGCAGCGTGACCTGCACCGCTTTCAAGTTCGGGGTCGGGACTTCGACTTCGGCCGGTTCGTATCCGGGCGCCCGCACCTGCAGGCGGACCGCCTTGCGGCGCGGCGCTTCGAGCGAAACGCGGCCGCGCTGGTTTCCAGGCTCGCTCCAGTCGTCGCTGCCGACGAGCGCCGCGCGCGCCTTGTCGATCGGGCGCTGGGAGGCGTCCACAACCACGAGGCGGACGCGCCGCGAGTCGGGGAGTTCGATCTCGCCGAGGTCGGAACCCTTGGCCAGCGAGGCTTGCGGAAGGTCGAATTCCCAGGGCGATACGCCCGGGGCCGACACCGAAAACCGCAGCGCGACGACTTCTCCGTCCGGAATGGCGACTTCGAAACGGCCGTCGGACTGCGATCGCGCGCGCGCGGCGCGCACGCCCGCACCTTCGCCGGCGTAGCTCAGGAACAGGTCGATCCGCGCTACCGCGACCGCCCGGCCACCGCCGGGTTCGAGCAGCCGGCCGCGCAGGACCGGGACCGAAACCGCGTGCAACTCCAGGTCGTCGACCGGTCCGAGCAGCACCAACTGGTCCGAGTCCGGAAGGCGGCTCTCGGCGTCGCGGAGCAAGCGCGAGCCGGACGGCACGACGATCACGCCTTTCCAGTCGGTCGGGAGGCCGTCGAAACGGAACCGGCCCGCCGCGTCGCTGGGCGCGGTCGACTCCCAGTCGGGCCGGTCCTCCGGGCCGAACGCAGTCCAGACCGCGCTGGGCACCGCGTCCCGCGAAAGCGGCGGCGGACCGGAGCGCAGTCGGATCATGGTGCCCGCCGGAGGCGTGCGCCCGTCGACCTGCACCCGGCCCGAAACCGAACGCCCCGCCGGCCAGCGGGCTTCGATTTCGCCCGTTCCCGCCGGCGCCGCGAGGATCTGCGGCAAGCGGCCCGGCGGCTGGACCAGGACGTTTCCGGCCAGGTGCAGCGGCGGCAGCAGCGCGCGGCCGTCGGCCCCGGTTGTGACCAGGGGGCCGGTTTCGCTGCCTTCCCAGGCCATCGCGCGCGAGCCCGCGAGCGGCTCACCGCCAGGGCCCAGGGCGCGCACGACCAGTGCGTTTGCGGCGGCGAGCGGCGGCTCCGGGCCGGCTCCCGGCTCCGCACCGCCGCACGCTGCCAGGACGACGAGCAGTGCGTCCATTGCGAAAACCAGTGTCGGAACGCTCCTCTGCATCGGCGGGACCAGCTTAGCGGCAAGGCGGGCTACGATCGTCCGGTCGTGTACAAGCTCCCCGGACACCCCCACGTGCTCCCCGCCGCGGGTCTACTCGTACTTGTGGCGGTGATGCAGTCCGGCACCCTCGGCGCCGTGACGCCGCCGGCGCTGGCGGCGCAGGCGACTGGCGCGGAGTTCCCCCGTGCGCTCAAGGGCGTGCGCAACGCCCGCGAGCTCGCGGGCTACCGGACGGCTGGCGGCGACGTCCTGCGCTCCCGCGTGGTGGCGCGCAGCGGCGCGCTGCTCGCCATCGACCCCGCCGGCCTCGAGGCGCTGCGCGCGTACGGAATCGTGCGCGTGGTCGACTTGCGCGTCGACGACGAGTTCGCCGATCAAGGCGCCGATCCGCCGCCGTTCGGACGCAAGCCGGTGCTCGTCCGCTTGCCGGTCCGGGTCGAGTCGATGAGCGCCGACTGGCGCGAGAATTACCGCAACTTGTGGCTGGAGAACGCGCCGGCGCTGCGCGCCTTCCTCGAACTCCTCGCCGACCCCGCCAACCATCCCTTGCTGGTCCATGGATCGGCAGGCACCGACCGGACCGGAATCTTCGCCGCGATGCTCCTGGAACTCGCCGGCGTGGAGCGAAAGGTCATCCGCGAGGAACACCGGCGCACCGACGGCAGCCGCACCATCGACCCTGCCTGGCTGGACGAAGTCTTCGCGATCTGGGACGCGCACCAGGCCGGACTGCCGGGCTGGCTCGAGGAGAACGCGGACGTCGAGCCGAGCGTGCTCCGCGCCGTGCGCCATCACTTGCTCAGCGCCACACCGCTCGCCGAGCCCGCGGAGGAAGCCGAGGCGCGCGAGCAGCTCGCCGCGGCCGAGGCGCTCGGCGCGACCGGCAAGTACGCGCGCGCGGTGGCGGGCTACGCCAAGCTCGCCAAGGCGCTGCCCGACACCACGGCCGGCCGCGTGGCGGCGCGGCGGTCCCAGCCCAACGCGCTGGTCGGCTGGCAGTGGCTCGTGCAATCGGGACCTCCCGAGAACCGGGTCGACATCGTGCTGCTCGGCGACGGCTATCTGCTCAAGAAGCAAGCGAGCTTCGACAAGCTCGCCGAACGCATGCCCAAGGAATTCGAACGCCATTCGGTCTTCGGCGAGTACTTCTCTTATCACAACTTCCTGCGCGGCAACCTCGCCAGCGAAGAAGACGGCGTCGACATGGGCGAGCGCAGTTTCTCCACCGCGCTGAACTCACGCGCGTCGGACTTCGCGCAAGGCCAGGTCACGGCGGACCACAAGCTGGTGCACGACTACCTGGCCCAGCTGCCGCACCAGGACGGGCTGGCGATCGTGTTCGTGCGGGCAGGGAGCCTCGGCACCGGCGGCGGCGGCGTGGCCGTGATCGGCGGTGGTCCCAGCAACACGGTGTTCCACGAGTGGGGCCACGCCTTCGGCGGCTTGATGGACGAGTACTCGAGCGACGTCGGCTACACCGGCGGCGTGCGCAGCGGGGTCAACGTCACCAATTCGCCGGACCTGGAACAGCTGCCCTGGAAGCACTGGATCGACGCCGGCCGCAAGGGCGTCGGCGCGTTCGAGGGCGCCGCCGGGCGCGCCAAGGGTGCTTGGAAAGCCATGGCGAGCGGTTGCGCCATGGCCAGCGGCCGCGACTTTTGCGCCGTCTGCGCCGAGGCGCTGGTCTTGCGCATCTACGGCCAGGTCGATCCCATCGACGCGGCCGCGCCGGCGCCGCATCCACTGGCCGACGAAGACCCCTTCGCCGACCCGGTGCCGCCGCTCGCTGCCGACGCGCCGCTCGACTTCGCCGTCACGGTCATGCGGCCCGCCACCCACGCCCTGCAGGTGCGCTGGTGGGTGCTGCCCGAAGACCGCGTGCCACCCGCACCCTCGCCGGTGGGCGGCCGGCGCCGCTACGGCGACCGCCGCGACCGCGGCCCGTTGGCGGTGATCGAAGAGCCGCACCAGGCCGAAACCCGGGCCGACCGCGACGGCACGCACACCTTCACATTCGACCCCAAGGGACTGCGCCCGGGCCGCTACCGGGTGATCGCCCGCGCGGTCGACGACACCCGGCTTTCCGGCGAAGACTGGCCGTGGGTGCTGCACGACCCCCACCACCTGCTGCGTTCCGAGCGCGGGTGGTGGGTGGTCGTGGAGCGATAGGCGGACGCGACGGCAGTCAGCGGTCGACCGTGCCGGCGGGCGCCGTGCCCTTGGCGGCCGCGAACGGCTTGCGGAACAGGTAGAGAAAACGGTCGGTCTGGTCGCGACGTGCGGCCTGGTCGGCGAAGATGTTCCAGTCGCGCGTGTCCTTGGAATTGCGCAGCACTGCCGACTCGCCGGCCCATTCGAAGCCGGCCGCGAGCACTTCCTTCTTCACGAGCGCGGCGTCCACGCGGTGCAGGATCTGCACGTCGCGTTCTCCGGACCCGGCTTCGGCGTGGTGGTCGAGGACCGCGTAGATGCCGCCCGGCTTGAGCGCCTTGAGCACCGCGGCGTTCATCTTGGCGCGGTCGGTGCCTTGCCAGTAGGTGTCGTGGTAGAAACGCACCATCAGCGCCAGATCGAGTCCGCCGGCCGGCATGCCGAGGTCTTCGAGTTCGCGGTCCAGGCGGACGACGTTTTCCATGCCCGGCTGCGCGAGCAGCGCGGTCAGCGGCTTGTCCGCGAAACGCTCGATCACGAACGCATTGTTCTGGGCGTAGACCTTGCCATTCGGACCCCCCGCCTTGGCGAGGATCTGGGTGTAGTAGCCGGTGCTCGCCATCAAGTCGCCGACCTGCATGCCCGGACGCACGCCGATCGCCTGCAAGACCTCGGCGGGCTTGCGGTCGGCGTCGCGGCGGCGGTCGCTTTCGGGGCGCGCCGGACTGGCGACCGCGGCAAGCAGGTAGTCGGGGACTTTGGGCGCCTTCTCGAGCGCAGGCACGGGGTCCTGGACGCGAAGCGCCGGCGCGAGCAGCGCCAGCAGGAGGATCGCGGGAGTCGCAGCCATGATGGGCAGCGTACGGCGCGGACCGGGCCCCGGCGGGCCGCTTTTGGCCGGCCTCGCTAGCATCGGCCGCAGCCCCCGCCGCCCCATGTACTGCGCCATCCTGATCCTCGTTTGTTCGCCCGCTTGGAACCAAGAGCCGCCCGCCGCGCCCACGCAAGCGCCGCCCGTGGTCACGCCCGAGCGGATCCAGGAGGCCGGCGCCCTGCTGGGACTCGGTTTCTCGCCAGAAGAAGCAGCGCAGATGTTGCGCGGCGTCGCCGGTAGCTTGCGCAGTTTCGAGGCGCTGCGCGAACGCGAAATCGGCAACGGCGACTATCCGGTCCTGCTGTTCGATCCGCTGCCTTCCGGGGTGAGCTACCGGCCCGACCGCACCCCCACGCTGGCACTGACCGAGCTCGCGCTGCCGGTGGTCGAGCGGCCCGCCGACCTCGAAGAACTCGCCTTCGCCGACATCCGCACGCTCGCCGCGCTCATCCGCGGCCGCAAGGTGGGCTGCGTCGAGCTCACGCAGATGTACCTCGCGCGCTTGCGCAAGCTCGATGCGACGCTGCACTGCGTGATCACGTTCACGGAAGAACGCGCGCTCGCCCAGGCCGCGGCGCTCGACCGGGAACTCGCCGAGGGCAAGTGGCGCGGGCCTCTGCACGGCATTCCCTGGGGCGCAAAGGACCTGCTCGCCGCCAAGGGCTACCGCACCACCTGGGGCGCCAAGCCCTTCGAGGAACAGGTGCTCGACCTGGACGCCACGGTGGTCGCGCGCCTCGACGCCGCCGGCGCGGTGCTGATCGCGAAACTGACGCTCGGCGCGCTCGCTTGGGGCGACGTCTGGTTCGGCGGCATGACCCGCAACCCCTGGAATCCCGAGCAGGGTTCGAGCGGCTCGTCGGCGGGCTCGGCGTCGGCGACCGCCGCCGGCGGCGTGGTCTTTGCGATCGGTTCGGAGACGCTCGGCTCGATCGTTTCGCCTTCGACGCGCTGCGGCAACACCTCGCTGCGCCCCACGTTCGGACGCGTCAGCCGGCACGGCGCCATGGCGCTCTCCTGGTCGATGGACAAACTCGGCCCCTTGTGCCGCTCGGTGGACGACGCCGCCATCGTGCTCGCCGCCATCCAGGGCCCCGACGGCCTCGATCCCACGGTGAAAGACCTGCCGTTCGGCGTGCCGGCGCCGGGCGACGTGCGCGGCTGGAAAGTCGGCTATCTCGAAGGCGCGTTCGAGCGCAACCCGGCCGATGCGCAAGTTCTCGACGACTTGCGTGCGCTGGGCGCCGAATTGGTGCCGGTGCAGCTGCCCGACTACCCGCTTGGCGCCATCAACATCACGCTGAATGCCGAAGCCGCGTGCGCGTTCGACGAGATCACGCGCGACGGCCTCGACGAACAGCTGGTGCGGCAGGTCGCCCAAGCGTGGCCGAACGTGTTCCGCACCGCGCGCCTGGTCCCCGCGGTCGAATACCTGCGGGCAAATCGGCTGCGCCTGCTCTTGATGCGCGATCTGGACCAGGTCTTCGCGGAAATCGACGTGCTGGTGCACCCCAGCTTCGCCGGCGGCGTGCTCACCATGACCAATCTGACCGGCCATCCGACCTTGGTCGCCCCGCACGGTTTCCGCGACAACGGCACTCCGGAGAGCATCAGCTTCACCGGCCGCCTCTATGGCGAAGCCCGCTTGCTGGCGCTCGCGCGCGCCTGGCAGGAGTCGACCGCGCACCACCTCCGGCATCCCGAGTTGTAGTCGGCGGCGCCGCCGCGGCATCCTGGCAGCCCAGGAGCACCGATCCATGCCCGCCCACGACCAGCTCGTCCTGGCCATCGACCAGGGCACCACCAGCACCCGCGCCATCCTCTTCGACGGCGCGGGCCAAATGCGCGGCTCGGGTCAGCAGGAGTTCGTCCAGCACTATCCGCAGCAAGGCTGGGTCGAACACGACGCCGACGAAATCTGGTCCGCCACGCTGAACGTGTGCCAGCAGGCTCTCGCGTGGGCGAAAGCGCCGGCCCCGGGCATCGCGGCGCTCGGGATCACCAACCAGCGCGAAACCGTGGTGGTCTGGGAGCGCGCCAGCGGCAGACCGATCCACCGTGCGCTGGTCTGGCAGGACCGCCGCACCGCCGACGCTTGCCGGTCGCTGCGCCAGGCCGGACACGAGACGCGCGTGCAGGAGCTTACGGGCTTGCTGCTCGACCCCTACTTTTCGGCGACCAAGCTGGGCTGGATCCTCGACGAAGTCCCGGGCGCGCGCGCGGCGGCCGAGCGCGGCGAACTCGCGTGCGGCACCATGGAGTGCTTCTTGCTGTGGCGGCTGACCGGCGGCGCAGTGCACGCCACCGACGCCAGCAATGCGTCCCGGACGCTGCTCTTCGACATCCACGCGCAGGACTGGTCCGAGGAACTGCTGCAACTGTTCCGCGTGCCGCGCGAGATCCTGCCGGAGGTGCGCGACTGCGCCGGCGACTTCGGCACCGTTGCCGGCGCGGCCGCCGAAGCCCTGGGCGCCGCGTTCCCCATCTGCGGCATGGCCGGCGACCAGCAGGCCGCGACGCTCGGCCAGGCCTGCTTCGCCCCGGGCTCGCTCAAGATCACTTACGGCACCGGCTGCTTCGCCATGCTCAACACCGGTTCCGACGTCGTGCGGTCGCGCAACCGGCTGTTGTCCACCGTCGCGTGGCGGCTCGACGGCGAGACGACCTATGCGCTGGAAGGCAGCATCTTCGCCGCCGGATCCGCAGTGCAATGGCTGCGCGACGAACTCGGGATCCTGAAGGGTGCCGAAGAGAGCGAGGCGCTCGCCGCCGCCGCCGACCCGCGCCAGCGCGTGTACATGGTCCCGGCCTTCACCGGCCTCGGCGCTCCCTACTGGGATCCGCACGCGCGCGGCGCCGTGCTCGGCCTGACCCGGGACAGCGGCCGCGAAGAGATTGCGCGCGCCACGCTCGAGGCAGTCGGCTTCCAGACCCGCGACCTGCTCTCGGCCATGCAGGCGGACGGCGCTGGGCGCCCGCCTTCGTTGCGCGTCGACGGCGGCCTGGTGTGCAACGACTGGGCCATGCAATTCCTGGCCGACATCACGGGCATCCCGGTCGAGCGGCCGAGCGTCATCGAGACCACCGCGCTCGGTGCGGCCTTCCTGGCCGGGCTCCACACCGGCGTCTACGCTTCGCAGGAATCCTTCGCGGCGCTCTGGCGCCGCGAGGCGCTGTTCGAACCGGCCATGCCCGCGGGCGAGCGCGACGAACGCTACGCCGGGTGGCAGGACTCCGTGGCGCGCGTGCGCTCTAAGCAGCAGGGCTGACACCGTGCGCGATTTTCCCATGCCGCGAGTGGTCGGCCACCGGGGGGTGCGCGGACATGCGCCCGAGAACACGCTCGCCGGTTTCCGGCGCGCCGCCGAAATGGGCGTGCGGGCGGTCGAGTTCGACGTGCGCCGCGCCGCCGACGCGCTGGTGGTGATCCACGACGCCGACCTCGACCGCACCACCGACGGCAAAGGCCTGGTGGCCGCGCACACCTGGGCCGAACTCGAGAAGCTCGATGCGGGGGCCTGGTTCGGCGCAGCGTTCGCCGGCGCGCGGCTCGCGACGCTCGAGACCGTGCTCGACTGCCTCGCGGAGCTCGGCTTGAGCGCCAACGTGGAGATCAAGGCCGACGACGGCGCCGGCGACGCCGCGGCCTTCGCGCTCGGCGCGGAAGTCGCCGCGCGGGTGGCGGAGCGCTGGCCGCAGGACCGTCCGGCCCCGTTGCTCTCCAGTTTCGACGGCGCGGCGCTCGCCGGCGCCCGCTCCGCGGTGCCCGGACTCGCGCGCGGACTCCTGTTCGTGCGCGTGCCCCGCGAATGGCGCGCGCGGCTCGAGGCGCTCGACTGCACCAGCTTGCACGCGGCGCACGACAAGCTCGACGAACAGACCGTCGCCGCCGCGCATGCCGGCGGCTGGCCCGTGCTCGTCTACACGGTCAACGACCCGGCCGCCGCCGCCCGCATGGACGCCTGGGGCGTCGACGCGCAGTGCACCGACTACCCCGAGCGCCTGGCGCTCACGTAGTCGACCAAGGCCTGCCGCGCGGGACCGTCCATGCGCAGGCCCTCCTTGGTGCGCCGCCACAGGACGTCCTCGCCCGCGCGCGCCCACTCGCGCTCGATCATCCAGTCGACTTCGCGCTGGTAGAGCTCGCCGCCGAAGTGGCGGCCGAGATCCGCCAGTTCGTGCGCCTCGCCCAGAAGCGCGTGGCAGAGTGAACCGTGGCGCTCGGCGAGCGCCCGCAGCAACGTCGCCGGAAGATCCGGAAACGCCGTGACGAGCTCGGCCACGAAGGCGTCCAGGTCCAGGTCGGGAACGTTGCCGCCGGGCAGGGTGGCGCCGTCGGTCCAGCGATCGCCCATCGCGGAGAAGTACGGCCGGAGCTTGTCCACGGCGTTTTCGGCGAGCGCGCGGTAGGAAGTGAGCTTGCCGCCGAAGACCGCCATGAGCGGCGCCCGCCCGCCGACGTGCTCGACGTCGATCTTGTAGTCGCGCGTGACCTTGGACGGGTTGGCGCTGCCGTCGTCGACCAGCGCCCGCACTCCGGAGTACGACCAGATCACGTCCTCCGGGCCGATCTGCTGCTCCATCCAGCGGTTGGCGGACCGGCACAGGTAGTCGATCTCCGCTGCGGTGATGCCGCCGCTCCCGGGCGGGCCCTCGAGCGGCGTGTCGGTGGTGCCGATGAGGCTCCAGCGGTTCTTGAAGGGAATCACGAACACGATGCGCTTGTCGGGATTCTGCAACAGGAAAGCGTGCCGTCCGGCGTGCAGCCGCGGCACCACGATGTGGCTGCCCTGCACCAGCCGCAGTCCGCGCCGCTTGCCGCCGGGGACCCGGTCGACCTGCGCGAGAAACTCCGCGGCCCACGGTCCGGCGACGTCGGCGAGCGCGCGCGCGCGGACGTGGCGCCGTTCGCCGTCGTGCGGACCACCGCGTTTCTCGAGCAGGACTTGCCACGTGCCGTCCTGGCGGTGCGCCGAGATGCAGGCCTCCCCCACCAGGACTTCCGCGCCGCGGTCGGCGGCGTCGCGGGCGTTGGCGACCACCAGCCGCGCGTCGTCGGCCCAGCAGTCCGAATAGGCGAAGCCGTGCCGGAATTGCCGCTGGAGTCCGTTCCCCAGCGGTTCGGCGCCGAACTCGAGCGCCGCGCTGCGCGGCAGCCGGCTGCGGCCGGCGAACAAGTCGTACAGCAGCAGGCCCGCGCGCAGGATCCAGCGCGGCCGCAGGCCCTTGCCGTGCGGCAGCACGAAACGCAACGGCGCCACCAGGTGCGGCGCGGCCTCGAGGAGGCGCTCGCGCTCGTGCAGCGACTGCCGCACCATGCGGAATTCGTAGGTCTCCAGGTAGCGCAGGCCGCCGTGGATGAGCTTGCTGCTGGCGGACGACGTGGCCCCCGCCAGGTCGCCTTTTTCCACGAGCAGGACCGACAGGCCGCGGCCCGAGGCATCGCGGGCGATTCCGGTGCCGTTGATGCCGCCGCCGACCACCAGCAGGTCGAACAGGTCCGGAGAAGCCGCGTTCACGGTCGGCAGGGTAGTGCGCGCCCGCGCACGCGCTCAAGCGCAGCGGTCGGGAACCGCCGGCAGGCTATGATCCGGGCCGACATCCCGCGGGACGCACCGAGCAAGTCTCGATCATGAGCACCCCCTTCTTCCGCGCCGCGGCCGCGGCGCTCCTGCTGTTCCTGGCGACGCCCGCCTGTCTGCAATGGGAGCAGCAAATCGTGATCCTGCGCCAGGACGTGCAGGCCGACGTTCTCGAGGTGCGGATCGTCATCCGCGGCCTGTACGCCGCGCCCGGCATGCTGTCGACCCACGTCGACGTCGAGAAGGAGCTGGCCCCGCTCCGCCGCCTCGACCGCGTCTTCTGGATCGTCGACGGCGCGCTCGCCATCGACCTCGACGCGATCGCCGCCGACCCCGACCCGGGAGCCAGCTGGGGCGACATTCCCGACGAAGTGATGGACCTCAACCGCGCCGCCGCGCGCGCGGGCGGCAAGTGGCTGCGGCTCGACCCCGAGACCGGCCTGTCCTTCGGGGTGCTCGCAACGACCGAGACGGCGACCGCATGGAAGCGCGAATCCTGGAGGAATTCATGCAGCAGCCCGAGCCGGGCACGATTGACGACGCGCGGCGACGCTTTGCCGGATTCCTGGCCGAAAACGCCGTGGCCGTGACCCAGCGCGGCCACCACGGCCGGCTCTGGCTCGGACCGGATGCCGACGGAGTGGTCCGGCTCGACGTCAAGGCGAGCCAGGAGTTCGTGCCCAACTTGCTCGACGCCGTCCTGGCGGATCCGGCCTTCGCGCTCCAGAAGGGCGTGACGGTCGCCGGCCTGCTCGGTCGCTAGCGTCCCGGCACGCGCTGCAGCGTGTAGTAGGCCTCGGCGTGCAGGAGCGCGGCACCGCCCGCTCGTGCGCGCACGCCCGGCATCTGCAGTTCGTGGACGAAACCTTCGCGCAAGCGGTCGATCCGCAAACGCACGGTGCGCGGGCCGGCCAGATCGGCCGCGAGGACGCGGTGCGGAGCCGCGTCCATTTCGGGCGAGCCGTACTCGGCGTGCCACTCGTAGGTGTACGACACCATGCGGTACGACCTCGGGTCGGCGGCCGCGGCCTCGTCGAGGTCCTGGGTGAACTCGAGCCGGAAGCCGTCGCTCTCGACGTGCATGCTCGCCAGCTCGAACGGCACCGCCCCGGTGTAGACGACCCGCTGCAGGCCCTGGCGCTTGGGGCCGACCGAACCCCAGCCGCGGTCGGTCATGCCGACGAAGAGCGAGCCGTCCGCCGCAAAGGCCAGCCGGTTCACGCCGCTCGCGAGCCCGGTCAGGAACGGGTGGCAGGAGCCTTGGAAGACGCCGTCGATTTCTTCCAGATTGACGCGCAGGATCGATGCGCGCGTCTGGTCGCCGACGAAGCCCTGGCCGGCGAAGGGCCCGAACGTGCCGGCGGGCGCCACCGCGAGGTCGGCCGAGGACTGGCCCATCTTGCCGTAGGGGAACCAGATCGCCGGCTCCATGCGGGCCGGCAACGGCGCGCTCTCGCGCCAGTCGTCGCGCCAGTGCACGCTCGACGGGTGGCCGTGCCAGGAGCCGGGCTGCAGGTGCGCAAGCTTGTTGGTGCCGACGTAGTCGCCCTGGTTGTCGAGGTAGAAGACCTCGCCGTGCCACATGCCGATGCCGTTGGGCGACCGCAGGCCGCTCGCGACGGGCACCAGCTCGCCGGCGGGCGTGATCTTGAACGCCCAGCCGCGCCAATGCACCACCGATTTCCCCAAGGAGCCGCAGAAGCCGACGTTGAGCGTCACCCACGCATTGCCTTCCGCGTCGAACTTGGGGCCGAACGCGAATTCGTGGTAGTTGCCGCTTACGCCCCAGTCGGCGTTCACGCACTCGTAGACGTCGGCGCGGTCGTCGCCGTCCAGGTCGACCATCCGCGTGAGTTCAGGGCGCTGCACGCTGTAGACGACCGCGCGGCCGCGCTCTTCGCGAACGGCCAGGCCGAGCGGTTCGTGCAGGCCTTCGGCGAACAGCGTGTAGCTCACGTCGACCGGCGGCTCGGCGTACGCGCCGGCGACGATCCAGACTTCGCCGCGGCGCGTGCAGACCACCGGGCGTCCGTCGGGCAGGAAATCGAGTCCGCCGACCTCCAAGATCGAGCCCGGCGGCTCGGGCACGGTGAGCACCCGCCAGTGCAGGCGCTCGGGAGACGGTGGAAAGTCGAGGTCCAGCCGGTACTCGAGCTCGGCTTCGACGCGCGGATCGAGCTGCGGCCGGGTCCGGAACTGGAACGCCCAGTCGCCGCCGCCGTTGCAGACCTTGGCGAGCAAGTGGTTCACGCCGGGCGTGAGCACCAGTTGCACGCGATCGGTATCCGGGTCGAGGCTGCGCGGCACGTCCTTATCGAGCACCAGCCGGCCGTTGTGCCACAGGCGCAGGCCGTCGTCGGAGCCGAGCACCAGTTCGAGCACCATCGCGGTCGACGCTTCGACCGTGCCGTACAGGTAGCAGACCGAATTGTCGTGCAGCGCAGCGCTGCCGTTGCGGCGCAATTCGACGCGCTGGTCCGAGATTTCGCCCAAGGGACGCCACGTGATCGCGAAGCCGTCCTTGCCGCGGTAGCTCGCCGCGAGGTCGGGGCCCGCTCCGCCCGCGCGCAGCTTCGGAAGTTCCAGTTCGGGCGCTTGCGGGGTCTTGAGGTCGTCGCGGCCGTGCCCGGCGTAGGCAAACGGCGACAGCAGCCACCAGTCGCCCCACACCACGCGGCGCGGCTGCAGCGCGTCGAGCAGGAACGCGCGCGTGCTCGCACGGTCGGCTTGACGCACGTACTCGACGCCGCCGATCCGCACCGGCACGGCGGGATCCTGCGCGGCAGGGAAGGCGCAAGCCGCCAGGGTGAAGGCCAGCGTGCAAGCGCTCATTGCGAAACCTCGATTTCGAGAACCATCGGTCGGTTGTAGGCGAACGGCCGGAATGCGCGGCGCACCAGCTCGCCCGCGTCGTTGGTGCGCTCGGCGGCCATGGCGCCGTTCTCGACCGCGCGCGCCGTCATGCCGGTGCCCGGCCCGCACCGCACCCACACGCGCTGGCCGGCCTTGAGGTCCGCGATGGTGAAACGGCGCAGGAGGAGCTGGTCGGAATCGGGGTGCGGCACGGTGCGCTCCTGCACCAGCATGCGCGCGCCTTCCGATTCGAATTCCCACGCCATCACCGGCGTGCCGTCGGGCTCGAGGCGATAACCGAGGTAATGCGCGCCGGCGAGCGCGTCCGGCCACGCTGCGGGCGGCTCCTGGAGACCGGCCAGCAAGGCCGGTCCTGGCGGCGCGCGCCAGACCTCCGGGCCGCGGCCGCCGGTGACGTTGCCGCCGCGGCCGGCCCAGGCGCCGCTCGCGTCGAGGAACGCGCCCTTCCATGCGTCGACCAGGCGCACGGCTTGCGCGTCGAAGGCGTAGTGCGTGCCGACGGGGAAGCCGACCGCGATCGCGCGGCTCCCGGCATCCTGCAAGAAGGTGCGGAAGACGCGCGGCCGCTCGCCGACTTCCAGCACCAGGCCGCCCGGCCGCGGGATTCCGGTGGGCGCCGGCATGAATTCTCCCAGGCTGAACCACGCCCACATGGCATCGACTTGCGCGTCGGCGTCGCCGTCCAGCACGTCGGTGAGCGTGCTCACGCCGTGTTCGAAGTAGCGCGGCATCCGCGTGCCGGGCTTGAGGCGCTGCGGATCGTGGGCGTACACCGCCCACCACGCGTAGCGCAGGCGCTCGGCGGAGGTCTCGAGCGGAGGAGCCCCGATCGAGGCGTAGGCGCCGAAAGCGTGGCAAGAAGTGCAGGCAAAGCCCTTTTCTCCTGCCAGGTTGCGGCCGGCGAGCACGCGGGCGTCGACCGGTTCGGGCCACGGCGCATCGCGATGCGGCCACACGCCGTCGGCGCGCGCAAGTCCTTCGGCGAGTCCCGCCGCGACGGCGCCGAAGGCCGGCATCCGCGCGATCAGGGCGCCGCGCACCGCGGCGCCTTCGCGCACCACGCGGTCCATCCAGCCGGTCTGCAGCTTGAAGCCGGCACCGGAAAGATCGGGCGGCAGCCGTCCTTCGTCGCCGAGGTCGGCGGCCTCGTTGGAGCGGAAGTACGGCCGGTACCCGGCAGCGAGTCCGCCCGCGCCGTCCTTGGCGTGGCACGCGAGGCAATTGAGGTAGGCGAAGCGGCGCAGCGTTTCGGCGAGCGGAGCCGGCGGCCCTTGTGCCCGAGCCGCCGTGGCCGCCAGGCCGGCGCGTTCGCGGCTGGCGAGCGCGTAGTGCGGCCGGCCCTGCGCCACCTCCCCCATGCAGCCGGCGCCGGCGGCAATGCGCCCACCAAGTTCCGTTAGAGGTGCCGCGGTCTTGGCGCCGCCGAGATCCGGCATTCCCGGCGCCACGGCATGACAGCTCTCGCAGCCGCGTTCGACGAAGACTTCGCGGCCGCGGCGCGCGGCGGCCGGATCGGGCTCGAAGTCCGCGATCGGGGCCTTGGCGCCGAAGTGCTGCAGCAAGTAACCGGCCAGGAGTTCGGCTTCTTGAGCCGTGAGCTGCAACGAGGGCATGCGCCCGTCGGGGTGCGTGAGCGCCGGATCCGCAAGGAACGCGGCCAGCCCGCGCGGCCACCACTTGGGGCCGAGATCCTGGAAAGGCGCGACGGGCGGGTCCGCCGGCAACCGCGCCGGCAGGTCCGGCTCGCCGTAGGCAACGGCCGCCGGCTCGAGCGGACCGTGGCAGCCGACGCAGCCGGCTTCGTGGTAGAGCTTGCGGCCCAGGGCGATCGTCGTCGGCTCGCTCGCGAGCGCGGTCCAGCCCAACGGCTCGGCCGTGGCCGCCAGCCAATGCACGAGCGCTTCGGCGTCGGCGTCCTCGGCCGGCCCTGCCCCGAACGAATCCGGCATGCCGCTGCCCGGGCGCACTTGCTGCGGATGGCGGATCCACGCGCGCAGCCACTCCGGCCGCAAGCGCGCGGCGGCGAGCCCGAGATACGGCGCGGGCCGCCGCCATGCGCCCGCCTCGGCGCCGGCGGCGTGGCAATTTGCGCAGCCGAGTTCCATCAAGCGCGCGGCGTGCATCGCCATCTCGTGCGCCCGCGCACCGACGGCCGGCAGCGGCTCGGGCCGGAAACCATCCAGGCCGTCGGTTTCCATCTCCCACCAGGTCTGCAAACGCGCGGGTCCGGCGCCGCTGCGCGTGAAGCCGAGGGCGATCTGCAACTCCTGCTCCGCTTCGGCTTCGATCCATCCCTGCGGCGTCGAAGCGAGCAGCGTGCCGCCTTCCACCTGATGACGCAGCCGGTAACGACCGGCGCGCGGAAACACCACGGCGCCGCGAATCTGGAAGCCCTGGTCCGCACGCAATGCCGGATGCAGGACCTGGCCCGCGTCGAGCGCGAAATCGGGGCGCGCCAGCCAGCCGAGGCTTGCTCCGGCTTCGAGGTCCGCGCCGTCGAATTGCCGCAACTCCCAGTCCGCGCCGGTCCGCCCGGGATCGCCGCCGGCGACGAGCAGCACCGACGCCGCAGAAGCCAGCGCCAGAACCAGGGTCAGCGCCGCGCCGCGCGACGCGGAAACCGCGGGCTGGATCGTCGAAGGGGGCATTGGGCGTTCCAAGTATCCTTTCTAGGACTTCGCGCGTGCCCCCGCACCCGAAGTTCCGCAATTCGCCGCGACCGCAATCCGGCACCCGAGGGCGTTGCGCGGTTCTTTCCCTCGCACTTTCCCCGTGATCAAGATGAAGCACCTCCTGCTCCTCGGCGTCCTCGTCGGCGCCCAATCGGCTCCCCTCGCCGCCCAGACCGACCTCGGCCCGCTGAACCTCCCGAGCAGTTTCGCGTCGATCCCCTACGACGACGATTTCGAAGCCCACGCCGGCGTGATCCCGAGCCACATGGCGGTCACGGCAATCGACAGCGTGACGCTCCTGCCCGACGCGGAAGCCTGGGCGAACATCGGCCAGAATGCCGCCTGTCTCATGCCGTTCTCAGGTTCGTACAACCTCGAACTCGGCATGATTCCGGGCACCACCAACTACCACAACGTGCGCAACGCGCTGGTCGTCGGTCTGG
This sequence comes from Planctomycetota bacterium, assembly GCA_036396955.1. Classification (GTDB taxonomy): domain Bacteria; phylum Planctomycetota; class UBA1135; order UBA1135; family UBA1135; genus DASWJW01. The sequence goes on along the minus strand of DASWJW010000201.1, from coordinate 2,347 downwards.
ACGCCACCGGCTACGGCGGCGCGATGGACATGTCCTGCCGCGTGATCGACGGCGGCGAAGAGGCCAACGCCGTGGACGGCGTCTGGGTCAGCAACGACGGCAGCAGCTGGTACGCCGTCGCCACGACCTGGGGCGTCCTGGTCGGGCCCACGAACACTTGGGAGAAGCTGCGCGACCTCGCGCTGGATTCGACCCCGGTCGACGTCACCGCCCAGTTCTACCTGGCCATCGTGCAGGAAGACAACTTCCCCTACCTCGACCTCGACGGCGTCGGCATCGACGACATCCACTTGCCGCAGGTCGCTTTCGAGCCGATCCTGGCTGCGACCGACCTGATCGGAGGCGCTTACGGCACGGTGACCATCTCGGAAGCGCCGACCACCGGTTCGGGCTACTACCTGTCCAGTTTCAGCGGCCTGGGCTCCGATCCGATCGGCGGTCTCACCACCGGCCTGTCCGCGCCGATCTTCAACTTCGCGACGCTGCCTCTGGACATCCTTGGCCAAACGGTCCTGACCAAGCTGGTGCCGGCGACCCTGAGCGGCCGCACGGTCTACCTGCAGGGCGTGGCGCTCGGCGGCGGTGGCGCCTACCTGACCAACACCGTGACCGAATTGGTCGACTAGAACGCCGCTTCGTGCCCGCGCGCAGCGACCGGAACCGTTTCGAGGACCCGGTCGCCGTGCAGCAGCACGGCGTGATTGGCCAGATTCACCGTCGGACAGACGTGCATCGGCACCAATTCGATGCGCGCGCCGGGAGCGGGCAACTCCGACGCCGCCCCGGTCAGCGGCAAGTGTTCTTCGCTCGGGTGGCCGGGGGTGACAAAGGCCGCCCCCACCACGCGCGCGCAGGGTTCGCCTGCCGCGGCGTCGAGCGCCTTGCTGCCCGCGTCGCAAGTCACCCGCCCCGGCGCGGGCGCGCTCACCACGCTCGCCAGCACGGTGGCGGCGAACGCGAAACCTTGCAGCCCGAAATCGGTGCTGATTCCGTCGAAGTAGACCACCGTGCCGGGGCCGACCTGGTGGTCGAAGGCCCGCAGCGGCGCGCAGGCGAGCGCGCATTCGAAAGTCGGCGTGCCGCTGGTGAGCAGTTCGCGCACCGCGTGGCCGGCCGACGCGAGTTCGGCGGCGATCTCCAGCAACCCGGCGTAGAGCAGCGCACAGGCGGCGGCGCGGTCGGCCGGACCGGCGTGGCGGACGTGCCCTTCGTAATCGTGGAGGCCGCGCAACGCGGTACCGCAGGCTGCCGCCGTGGCGTGCATGCGCGCGCGGTCGGCGCGCGGGATCCCCGTGCGGTCGTAGCCGGGATTCAGGTCGAGGTAGAGACCCGCATCCGGCAGCGCGGCGCGCACCGCGGCGGCATGGCCGGGGTCTTCGGTGATGAGTGCGAGCCGGTGCTCGGGAAACTCGCGGGCCAGCTCGGCCAGACGCGCGAGGTTCGGCCCGCGGTGCGGCATGGCCACCAGCAGATCGGCCCGGATCCCGGCGACGCGCGCGCGACCGAGCAGCACCTGGGCTTCGCGCGTGGTGGCGCACTTGAAGCGCTGCACGCCGGCGGCCAGCAGCAAGTCGAAGACTTGCGGGATCTTGCTGGTCTTGACGTGCGGCCGCCAGCGCTGCATGTCGCCGCCCAGCAGCCCGCGCATGCGCTCCAGGTTGGCGCGCACCCGGTCGAGGCGCACCAGCAGCGCCGGGGTACGCAGGCCGGCCAGGCTCAATCGAAGAGCTCCATTCCCCTGGCCGCCGGCCGCGCCACTACGGCGCGCCCGCCGGTCTCGACGATGGGCCGCTCGAGGAGCGCAGGATGCCCGGCGATCGCGCGCAAGAGGCGGTCTTCGCCGGCCTCGGCAAGGTCTAGCTCGACAAAGGCCGGATCCTTGGCGCGGACGAGCGTGCGCGGCGAAGCGCCGAGCTTTTCGACCAGCGCCGCGAGTTCCGCGACGGTCGGCGGCTCGTCGAGATAGAGCCGGTACTCGGCTTCAATGCCGCGTTCCTCGAGCAGACCGCGCAGTTCGCGGCACTTGGAACACGCCGGGTTGAACCAGACGCGGACGTCAGCGTCCATCGCCGCCATCCCCCTTGCCCTCGCGGATGCGCGCGTTCACGTGGTCGCGGTGGTCCTTGAACACCTTGGTCTCCTTGTGATCCCCGCGCAGCTCCAGGTAGACGACGATCGCTTCGTCCTTCTTGCCACGGTCGTAGAGCTGGTCGGCGCGCTCCAGGAGCGCCGCCGCCGTCCCTTCGTCGTTCTTCTTGCCCCCGAGGACGTCGCCCAGGCCGCCGGGGATCTTGTCCCCGATGCCACCGGGCAGCTTGTCGCCGATCCCACCGGGGATCTTGTCGCC
>DASWJW010000200.1:0-9188 GCA_036396955.1 Planctomycetota bacterium | reverse complement strand
TCAACATGCTCAAGCTGCGGCATCACGCGCGCAGCTCGCGCCGTGCCGCCCTGCTCGAGAGGACGGTCCGCTCTCCGGCGGGCTTCCTCGCCGCGCTGCTGGTCGGCAACAACCTCGCCAACAGCCTTGCGGTGAATTCGGCGATGGCGTTCTCGGTCGCCCAGCTCGGCGCGCAAGAGGCCACGGCGTCGCTTTGGGTCACCGCGGCGCTCACGCCGCTGGTGTTCGTGGTCGGCGAAATCGGTCCCAAGCAATTCATGCTCGCCGCGCCGCATCCGCGGATGCTCGCCGCGGCGCCGGCGTTGTCCTTGTTGCGGTTCGTGCTCACGCCGCTGACCGCACCGCTCGTCCTCCTGCAGCGGATCGTCGACCGCGGCAGCCCGGGCGGAATCGCGCGCCACCAGTTGCAGACCCTGCTCCTCGAAGGCCGCCATGCCCGCGGAGGCGAGGCGCCGGTGCTCGGCGCGGCGCTGCGGGCGCTCGAGGCCAAGGGGCGCGGCTTGCGGCCCTTCCTCCGCGGCGACCTGCCGGCGATTCCGGCCCAGGCCGGTCTCGACGCGGTGCGCCGCGTTCTCGCCGGATCGCCGGACGGCTGCGGGCTGCTCGAGCGGCCGGGCGGCGCGCCGGCCCTGATCCAGGCGGCGCGGCTGGTCCACGTCCGCGCGCATGCTGCGCCTTCCGGCGTCGCCGAGGACCTGCCCATGCTCCCGCCCGAGACCGAGCTTGCGGAAGCCCTCGTCCGTCTGAACCGGCTCGGCAAGGCGTACGCTCTAGTGGGGCGGCCGGGAGTCTTGGACGGCGTGCTGGACCTCGAGTTCCTGCTCGCCCGCCTGCTCGCTCCGCAGCCGCTGGAGCGCGATTGACATGCAAACCCACCAAACCCCGACCTTGCTCCTCGTCGCCGTCGCCGGCGGCGTCCTCGCCCTGGCAGGCGCCCGCTGGCTCTGGCCGGCCGAAGTGGCCGCCCAATCGGCGGATTCCGGCTCGCGTTACGTGGCCGTCGCCGCGGAATACCAGACTGGAGTGTCCTTGTTGTACGTGCTCGACCAGACCACCCAGCACCTGGTCGTCTACCAGGCTCGGGGCGGGGCGCCCAACTCGCACGAAGTGACGCTGGTCGGAGCCCGCAACATCTCCCTCGACACCCAGCTCGAGGGCTACAACGACGAATCCGACTACAGCTACCAGGATCTCGTCGAAATGTTCGCCCGCCGGAAAATCCCCCCGCCGGCGGTGGATGAAAATCCGGACCGCAAGTAGCGTAATTGGCCCCCCGGGCTCCGCCCGAATCACCTGAGTCTCAGCACCGAACCGTGGCAGAAAACGAATACTTTTCCTTCGACAAGGCAATCGCCAAGCTCTCGCTCGACGAGGAGGATCTCAAGCGCCTCATCTCAGCCGGCGAGATCCGCGCCTTTCGGGACGGTTCCAAGATGCGCTTGCGGGCCGAAGACGTCTCGCGGGTCGCCAAGGACCTCGGCATCGGCGAGCAGGTCGGCGAAGAAGACGCCGGTGAAGTCCTCGAAGTCGAAGAAGTGCTCTTCTCCGAGAGCGCCGACGACGAGGGCATGGTGACGACCCAGCTCTCCGAAGAGGACACCTTGCTCGACGACGACCTCGAAGTGGTCGACGTCGCCGACGAAGCCTCTGTGGCCGTCGTTGCGCGCGCCGCCGCGCGCGGCGGCGCGCGCGCGGCCGCGCCCGCGGAAGCGGCCAGCCCCGCCATCACGGTGCTGACCATCGCCGGTTTCGCGCTCATGCTCTACGCGATGGCCTTCGTGGTGTCGATGTCGAACGCGCAGCCCAACGGGCTGACCGAGTCGATCGTCAACATGTTCAAGTAGGCGCGCTTGAGCGCTTGGCCACGCATGCGCTCGGCGGGGGCTTTTCTGCTCCTGCTCGCCTGCGGCCGTCCCGGGCCGGAGCCGGTTCCGTCCCAAGCGGCCTGGCTGCTCGACGGCATGTTCCTCGCGCCGCCGCTGGAGAGCGGCGGCGCACTGCTTCTCTGCCAGCGCTTCGAAGTCACGCGCGAAGAATTCGCCGGCGTATGGAGTCGCTCGTCGTCCGACCTTCCCGCGACCTTCGTCAGCCGCGAGGAAGCGCGGGACTGGGCGCGGGACCGCGGACTGCGCCTGCCGTCGGGCGTCGAGTGGCGCCATCTGGCCGTCGCGGGAGCAGGCCAGCCGCCGCCGCGGTACCCGTGGGGGCCGCGCTACATCGCAGCACGCGCGAACACCGTCGAACTCGGACGCCACCAGGCTCTGCCGGTCGGCGTTTTCGAGCGTGGCACCAGCGCGCTGGGGGGCTACGACTTCTCAGGGAACGTCTGGGAGTGGGTCGACGACCCGCCAGATCCCGAGTGGAGCGAATCGGAAGTGGCGCTGACGGGAGCCGCGATGGGCGGCAGCTACGCCAGTTCGGTCGACGACGCCACCGTCCAGTCGGTGCGCGTCGTCAATCCGGACGACCGCGCGGAAGATCTCGGTTTCCGGGCCGTCGCCGCCGCAGCGCCCTGGATCCTGGCGCAAGTCGACCCGCTGTGGCGTGCCGGCCAGGGCCGCGACCGCAGCTGGATCGAGCGCGCGTTCCTGCGCTGGCGCCCCGATCTCCGACGAAGGCTAGCCGAGGAACTCGAAACGGCAGGCGCGTCGGCCGAGATGCTCGCGGCGCTCCGCGCGCCGAAACCGTGAATTTGCGCGAACTGCGGGCTCTGCTCGATGCACGGGGACTCGCGCCACGCAGCCGGCACGGCCAGAATTTCCTGGTCGACAGCGCCTTGCTTGCAGCGATTCCCGGCGACGCCGGAGTCTGTGCGGGGGAGCGCGTGCTCGAGGTCGGCCCCGGCGCCGGAGCGCTGACGGCCGAACTGCTCGCCGCCGGAGCGCGGATCCTTGCCGTGGAGATCGACGCCGGCCTGGCCGCGCTGCTGCGCGAGCGCTTCGCCGCCGAACTCGCCGCGGGCACGCTGGAGCTCCTCCAGGCCGACGTCTTGGCCAGCGGCGAGCGTTTTGCGCCGCGCGTCGAAGAATGGTGGGGCGAAGGGACGCCGCCGCGTGTGGTCGCCAACTTGCCGTACGCGATCTCCGGACCTTTCCTAGGCCGCCTGCCGGGCCGACCGCTCCTGGGCGCCTGCCTCCTGCTGCAACGCGAGGTCGCCGAGAAGGCCGCCGGCCGGGAAGCCGGACCGCTCGGAGTGCGTCTGGCGCTCGGCTTCGAAGTCCGGCTCGGCCGCCGCGTGCCGCGCGAGGTCTTCTGGCCCCGCCCCGAAGTGCTGTCGGCGTTCCTGCACCTCATTCCGCGGTCCGAGCGGCCGACCGCGGCGGAGGACGCCGACCTGCGGCGGCTGCTCCAGGAGGCCTTCGGGCAGCGCCGCAAGCGGGTGCTCGCGCGGATGCGCAAGACCGCCCCGGCCGCCGCCGCGGCCCTCGAGGCCGCCGGGGTCGGCGAGGACGACCGGCCCGAACACGTCGCGGTCGCCGCGTGGTGGGCCGCTGTCCGGGCGCATAGAATCGCGCGGTCCTAGCCGCTGCCGGGACGTCTTGGATCCTCGATGTCCCAGCCCGCCCCCGACCTCCGCGAGATCATCGATCAGATCAAGGAACGGGTTCCGGTCGAAGCGATCGTCGGTCGACGCGTCCAGCTCCATCCGCGGGGCGGCCGCCTCTGGGGCCTGTGCCCGTTCCATCCCGAGAAGACGCCGTCGTTCACTGTTTCCCCGGATCGCGGCTTCTTCAAGTGTTTCGGCTGCGGCAAGGCCGGCGATGCGCTGACTTTCCTGCAGGAAATCGACGGCCTCGAGTTCCGCGAAGCCTTGCGTTTTCTCGCCGACGAAGCCGGCATCGAACTGCCGCAGCGCAGCAGCGAGCCGCGCATGGACGCGACGCTGCGCGAAGGCGCGCGCGAAGCGCTGCTCCAAGCCAGACGGCACTACGTCGAGGCGCTGGCCGCTCCTGGCGGCGCGGCAGCGCGCGGCTACCTGGAGTCGCGCGGCATCAGCGAGGCGTCGCAGCGAGCGTTTTCGATCGGTTGGGCGCCGGCCGAATCCGGATGGCTGCTGCAGCGCCTGCAGCGCGGCGGGCTGTCGGCCAAGGCGATCGAAGAGGCCGGCCTCGCTTTCGTGCCCGAAGGGGCTTCGGGCTTGCGCGACCGCTTCTGGGACCGGCTGATTTTTCCAGTCGCCGACGTCGCGGGCCGCACGGTTGGCTTCGGCGGCCGTTATCTGCCCGGGTCCAAGGCGGAAGAGCGGGGGATGGGCAAGTACGTCAACTCTCCGGAAGGCTCGCTGTTCCCCAAACGGCGGCTTCTTTACGGGATCGACCGGCTGGCGGCGGGCCTGCGCGAGCGTCCCGACTCCGCCGTGATCGTCTGTGAGGGCTTCCTCGACGTGGTCCTCCTGCACCAGGCGGGCTTCATGACGGCGCTCGCCGCGTTGGGCACCGCGCTGACTCCCGACCACGCGCGCCGCCTGCGCCGCACCGACCGGCCGGTGGTACTGTTGCTCGACGCCGACCCGGCCGGCAGAAAGGCCGCCTTCCGGGGGGCGCAGATCCTGGTGGCCGAAGGCGTCGACGTCCGCATCGTGGAGCTCCCGGACGGCCAGGACCCCGCCGACATGGTCGCTTCGGGCCGCCGGGAAGAACTCTCCCAGCGACTCGCGGAAGCCCGGGATATAATCGATTGGCGTTTCGAGAGTTGGACCGCGAAAGAGGATTTCGGGGTTCCGGCGGTACGCGCAAAGGCCGCGAGTGAACTGGCCGAATGGGTGGCGACGACGCCAAACCCCGTTCTGGCCGAGGTTTGGACTCGGGCGATTTGCGACCGGCTGGGACTGACCGAAGCCGCCTTCCGGCGCCTGATCGAGCCGTCGACCGGTCCCCGACGCGAAACCGCGCCGGCAGCCGGTGCCATTCCGCCTGCCACTGAAGACGGCACGAATTCCTCCGGAGCTCGGGCCTGTCTTGAACGGAACGAACGAGAGATCGCCGCCGCCGTGCTGCTCGACCCCAGCATCTACCCTCGGTTTCGAACCGAGCTGGAAGGGCTGGACCTCCAGTGTCCGGGACCACGCAAGGTCTTGAACTGGTGCGTCGAGCGTCGCAATGAAGGGGCTTCTTTCGATCTCGCGGCGGCTCTGGAAGCTTTCGGCGAAGGACCCGAACGCGGCTGGCTCGACGAAGTCCGTTTGCTCGGCCCCGCCGATCTGAACGCAGTCCTGGTCCACGCCCTGCGCATGCTGCCCGACAACCGCGAACGAGTGCTGCGCGAAGAGCGGGCCGCTCGTAGTGGTCCTGCTTCGGACGCCGACCTCGCCCGCTTGCTGCGGCGCGTCGACGTCTCGCCGTCCCACACTTCGGATTCCTGAGCCCGAGCCTGTCTTTTCCTGCCACGCGATGAGTCCGCAAACCCTCGACAAGAAAACCGAAGCCATCGTCCAGAACTTGGTCAAGTCGGCGGGCAGCACCGGTGTGCTCTCCTTCGACGAGATCCAGGGTTCGATCGGCAGCCTGAGCGTCGACAAGCTCTCCACCGTGCTCGACCAGCTCGAGCGCAACGGCGTGCGCGTCGCCGCCCCCGGCGAAGAAACCGTCGACTTGCCGTCGGTCACCACGCCGACGCCGGTCACGGCCAAGCCTTTGTCGGCAGCGTCGGAACGCGGCGGCGGCGGCGGCTCGGTGGGGCCGGTCCTCGAGAAGATCGACGACCCGGTGCGGATGTACCTGACGCAGATGGGCGAGATCCCGCTGCTCACGCGCCAAGAAGAGATTTCGCTGGCCAAGAAGACGGAGGTCAGCCGCAAGGTCTTCCGACGACTGGTGCTGGAATCGGGCCTCGCGCTCGATCTGGTGGTCGATCTGCTGCAGCGGGTCAAGAACAACGAACTCGCGTTCGACCGCACGCTGAAGGTCAACCCGAGCGCTCAGGCCAACTCCTCGTTCGGCGTGATCCACTTCAACCGCCGCCTCAAGAAGCAGGCGGCCGCCGAGGGTTCGGAGGACGGCACGAGCGACATCGACGGCGGCGCCGGCTTCGAACTCACTAAGCAGGACCTCGAGCAGCGACTGGAAGGCCACCTCCAGACGCTGGGTCAGCTGCGCGACACCGCGCGCGTCTCCTACGGCATCTTCCTCGACAAGCGGCTGCCGCTCACCGAGCGGCGCGTGTTCCAGACCGGGATGCGTTCCCGCCAGCGCTGCCTCGCCGTGCTGACCGAGGAACTGCACTTCCAGGTCAACGTGGTGCAGGACATGATCGAGGTGCTGCAACGGCGCCTGATCGACTGGGAAGCGCTCCAGACCGAAGCCGACGGCTTCGACTCGGCGCGCAAGCGCCGGAAGGAAGGCAAGCAGGAGTGGCAGGCCTTGCGCGACCGTTTGCTCCAGATGGAGATCCTGTCGCTCGAGCCGCTGACTTCCTTTCGAATGCGGATGTTCCGCATCCACCAGGCGATCTTCGCCTACGACGACGCCAAGAAGAAGCTTTCGTCGGGCAACCTCCGCCTGGTGGTCTCGATCGCCAAGAAGTACCGCAACCGCGGCTTGTCCTTCCTCGACCTGATCCAGGAAGGCAACACCGGCCTGATGAAGGCCGTCGAGAAGTACGAGTACCGCCGCGGCTACAAGTTCTCGACCTACGCCACCTGGTGGATCCGCCAGGCCATCACGCGCTCGATCGCCGACCAGGCGCGGACCATCCGCATCCCGGTCCACATGATCGAGACCATGTCCAAGCTGCGCGCGGTCCAGAAGCGCCTCCTGCAGACCATGGGCCGCGAGCCGAGCATCGAGGAGATGGCCGAGGCCGCCGAGATCCAGGTCGACGAGGCCAAGCGGGTCATGAAGATCGCCAAGCACCCGATCAGCCTCGACCGGCCGATCGGAGACAGCGAGGACAGCTACTTCGGCGACTTCATCGAGGACGAGACCTCGGAGAACCCCGTCGAGCGCGCCGGCCAGGAGATGCTCAAGGAGCGGATCAACGACGTTCTCGAGTCGCTGACCTTCCGCGAGCGCGAGATCATCAAGCTCCGCTACGGCATCGGCGACGGCTACACCTACACCCTAGAAGAGGTCGGACGGATCTTCCGGGTCACGCGCGAACGCGTGCGCCAGATCGAAGCCAAGGCGATCCGCAAGCTCCAGCACCCGATGCGCGCGCGCAAGCTGGCGGGCTTCCTGGACTCGGTCCCCGAAAGCAACTGACCGCCGGCAGCGGTCGAAAACGCGCCCGCCGGTCTTACCGGATGCGCGCGCGACCGCTACCCTGCGGCTGGTGAAAGCGGATCTTGAACGACTGGTGCAGGTGCAGCGCGCCGACGAACGGCTCGCGGTCCTCCAGCGTCGTCTCGACTCCATCCCTGCGGAGCGCGGTGAGCGCGAGTCGCGCCAGTCGGTCCTCGAGGCCGCGGCCGAAGCGATCGAGACCGAGCGCAAGGAGGCGCTGTCGCGGTCGCGCGAGCTCGAGAACGAAGCGAGCACCTGGCAGACCCGGCTCGCCAAGATCGAGGACCAGATCAACAACACTCGCGACGCCGGTTCGATCCAGATCGCCGAACGCGAGGCGCAGGAGTTGCGCGACCGCATTTCGGCCGCCGAGGAAGAAGCGCTGCGCCTGCTCGAACACGCCGAAGTGGTGATCGAGAAGCGCGATCAGGCCCGCGCCGCGGCGCTCGACTCCGCCGCCGAACTCGCGCTGTTCAAGCGCACGCTGGAGCAGGACGAGGCCGACTTGCGCGCCGATTTCGAGAGCGAGAAGGCGCGCCGGACGGAGCTGGTCTCCGGGGTCGCCCGCGCCACTCGAGAGACCTACGAGAAGCTCCTCCCGGCGCGCAAGGGCCGCGCGTTGTCGCCGCTGCGCGGCGAGTCCTGCGGAGGCTGCGGGATGGTGGTCCCGCCGAACGACCGCTTGCGGGTCAATGGCGCCACGGCCGTGACCCGCTGTCGTTCTTGCAGCCGCATCCTGGTGCCCGCGGAGATCTGGAACGCGGACACGGCACCGACCGCCGATGCCACCTCCGATTCCGGAGACATCGGCGATCCGGCCTAGGGACCGGTCTGCGGTCCGCGCGGCGGCGGGCCTTCGGCTGCGACCTGGTCTGCGCCTATGGGGATTAGACTGATGGATCGCCCGCGAAGCGCGGGCAGTGACCCCATGCTGCGCCGAATTCTCCCGCTTCTGCCCGCTGCCGCCTTGTTCGGCGGATCTCTCCTCGCCCAACATCCCGACCCCCTGCGGGGGCAGCTGCCCAAGTCGGACCTGGGCGTGGCCGCCCTCCAGGCGCGCCAGCCCGAATACGACGGACGGGGCGTGCGGGTCGCAGTGCTCGATACCGGCATCGACCCCGGCCATCCGTTCTTGCAGCGCGCTTCGACCGGCGGCCGCAAGATCGTCGACTGGTACGACGCCACGACCGACGGCCGCATCGATCTCGTGGCTGTCGTGGGCCACGAGGGCGGCCGGATCACCGGCTTGAGCGGCCGGGCGTTGCAGCTCGGCCGCTGGGCGGCTCCCGGGCGCGAGTTCCGTCTCGGCCGGATCGATTCCCAGTTCCTGCCCGGCGGGCTGGCCGCAAGGCTGCGCAGCGGCCGCCGGAGCGTCTGGGAAGACGGCCGCCGCCGCTGGCAAGAGCGCCAGGCCGCGGCAGTCGGTGCCGCAACCGACCCCGCCCAAGCAGCACTGTGGGAGCACCACGAGGATCCCGGACCGGTCTGGGACCTCGTTGTCTTCGAGGAGCAGCCGGGCGCCTGGCGGTTACTGATCGACAACGACGAGGACGGCGATCTCGACGAAGAGCCGGCGTTGCGCAGTTTCCGCGAGTCCGGCGACTGGGCGCCACTCGGCGACGAGGCCTTGCTCCATTACGCCGTCTCCGTGGCCGAGGACGGCGCCTCGCTGCGGCTCTTCTTCGATGCGAACGGCCACGGCACGCACGTGGCGGGGATCATCGGAGCCTGGGGCGGCGCCGGTTCCCGGCTCAACGGGCTGGCGCCGGGCGTCGAGTTCGTGGCGATCAAGATCGGCGACGGGAAATACGGCGGCTCGACGACCGGCTTCTCGATCGGCAAGGCGCTCGACTACGCGGTCGAAGCGGGCTGCCAGGTCGTGAACATGTCTTTCGGCGGGCCGAGCTTCGCCGCGGACGGCCTCGAGCCGGACGCGTGGGCGATCGACCAGGCGGTGGCGCGCGGCCT
>DASWJW010000199.1:0-14669 GCA_036396955.1 Planctomycetota bacterium | reverse complement strand
GCTTCCGGGCCGGGCGCCCGGCGCTGCGCTCGGCGGTATCGGCGGCGCGGCCGGCAGCCAGGCCGGCGGCATGCCGATTCGCATCGATCGTCAGCGCACGAGCAAGAAGCGCCTGATCATGCACTGGGACTTCCCCGTGTTCCGCAAGGCGGACCTCTCGGAAGGCGATGCGTCCGAGACCGTCGCGGCGCTGCCCGATCGCGCGCTCGACCGCGGAGCGGCGTTCGCGTACGTCGCCGGCGACGACCCGCGGCCGCTGCTCGTGCTGCGCGAGTGCGAATACTGCGTCGGCAGCGAAGTCGCCCTGCTGAGCCGCACGCAGGAAAACGACCGCACGCTGCTGATGGCGCAGTGGTTCCACTGCGTCAAGCTGCCCAACGACGTGCTGCGCGACGACCACCCGTTCCGCAAGCTCTTCGACGAGAAGAACCCCGCGCACCTGGTGCTCGCCAACGCCGACGGCAGCGACCCCTTGCCGCTGTCCGGCGCGCAGTCGCAGAAGGACTTGTGGCAGCGCATGGGCGCGGTGCTCGCGGGCGCCTACACGAAGGACCCGGAGCGCGCCGCCAAGGCCCAGTACCGGCTCCTGGCGCAGCTCGACCATCTCGACATGCGCGAGGACGAACTCAAGTCGCAGCTCGACCTGCGCATCGAGAAGGACGGCCCCGCCTCGCCGAAGGTCCGCAAGCTCCGCAACGAGCTCGAGAAGATCCGCACCGAGCGCGCCAAGGCGCTCGCAGACGAGGAGAAGATCGTCGACCTCGGCGTTCTCGAGAAGGCGCCCGAGGACGAAGCCGCCGGAATCGGCAGCAAGTGACCGGGACGGAATCGTTCCTCCCCCCCATATCGAGGGCTGCGCGACCGCGAGTCGCGCAGCTCTTGTTCGTTGTCCTGACGGCGCTCTCGGCGTTCGGTCCGACCGCAACACCGCTGCCCGCGCTGCAGGCCGCGGCCAAGCCCGACGAAGATCCCTACACGAAAGGGGATCGCACGGCGATGGAGCGCGCCGGAATCGTGTCCTTCGGGCCGTTCCCCTTCGGCGACGGCCACAGCACGCGGCGGGTCGATGAAGTGCTCGGCGGGGAGCGCGTGCGCTGGATCGAGACCGCGCATTTCCGCATCGGCAGCACCCTGCCCGAATACCGGATACCGCGCGCGCGCGAGCAGCGGGACAAGATCCGCGCCGAGTTGGAAAGACTTGCCGAGAAGCTGCCGGAGGTGGATCCCAAGACGCGCAAGCTCGACCCGTGGCTGCGCTTGCACTTGATCGCGTTGCGCGCCGAAGAGTTCTACTCCGAATTCCAGGACTGGCTCGGCGTCACCGACGCCGATTTTCCCGACGCAGCACCCACGACGATCGGCGCGGACTTCATGGGCCTGGGGCCGTACCTCGGCCAGCCGTCCAAGTACGGGATCCTGCTCACGGCGAAGGCTTCGAGCCATGGTCGTTACGGCGTGGCCTTCCTCGGCGGCACGCTCGAGTCGGCCAAGCGGCACAACTACTCGAAGACCGGGACCATCCTATTGGCGACTTCGACGGAGCTCTTCGACGGCATCTTGAGCGACGACACGGTTCTGCACGCGCACTTGATCTTCAATTTGAGCCAGAACCTGCTCAACGGCTACCGTTTCTACTCGCACGACCTGCCGTTGTGGATCCCGGAAGGTCTTGGGCACTGGTTCGCGCGCCGCGTCACGGAAGACCACAACGACTTCACGCTGGCGCCGGGCGAGGACGGCGACCTGCGCAGCGAAGGCAATTGGGCGCCGCGGGTGCGGGCTCGCGTTCGCCACAAGTACTTTCCTACCGCCGCCGAAATGCAGCTCTGGAGCCAGCCCGGTGAATTGAGCTTCGCCGACCACATGCTGCTCTGGTCGCGCTGGGACTTCTTGATGAGCCGCGGCAAGCAGCCGTTCGCGCAGTTCGCGCGCAGGTCCTCCGAGCCTTTCCTCGACACCGGCGGCGTGCCCGCCGCGCCCGAAGCGGTTCGAGCGCGGGTCGAGGCCGCGCTGCAAGAAGCTTGGGGATTCGATCTCGCCGGCTTCGACGCCGAATGGTCGGCGTGGGTGCTCGAGAACTATCCCGCCAAATAGGCGGCTTTGAGATCGGCCCCCTTTTCCGCCTATACTGCGCGCGTGACCGGTCTCGTGCTCGGTTCGCTGGACATGCGACTCTCCGCCCAACTCTCTCTCGTCCTCCTGCTTCTCGGCTCCGTCAGCTCGTGCGCGGAATTCGAGCGCCGCGACCGCGCGGACCTCGAGCGTTTCCGCAGCAGCAGCCGCACGCAGAGCGCGCCCGCGGACCAGGCCCTCTCCGTACGGGACGATGCAGCCTTGCCCGTGCGCCCGTATCCGGACCCCGCGGCACCGATCGCTTCGGCTCCGGTTGCTGCGGCTCCGGTTGCTGCGGCTCCGGTCGCTGCGGCTCCGGTCGCTGCGGCTCCGGTCGTGGCCCGAGCGGCGCCGAGCGTCCTTCCGCCCACCGCCTACAAGGCGCCGGCCCCCGAGCGGGACGGCGGTTTCGTAGCTGCGAGCCTTTCCCGCGGCACCGGCGATCCGCTCGGGTTCTTCGTGCGCCCGGCGCCGGGAATGGAAACCGGTTCGCTCGGATCCTTCTTCGTGACCGTGACGAACGACGGCGGTGTGGCGCTGCGCGGCCTCGACCTGGCCGCCGAGGTGGGCCCCGGCTACGAGATCGTGCAGACCGAGGGCCCGACCCGCCAGGCGAACTACGTGAGCGGCGACCGCGTGCATTTCCTGCCGCTCGAACTCGGTCATGGCGCGCGCGCCGAGTACCGGATCCGCGTCCGTGCAGTGGCGGGGGCGAGCGGACTCGCGCGCCTCACCGCTTCGCTGCAGGGCGGCGGAGGTTCGGGGATCTCGATGCAGCGCACCGAGTCCATGCGCATCCTGTTCGTCGACTGAACCGGACTTGCGCAGCCGGCTAGCCGCGCGGCCGGTAGGTCTTGATCCTCACGAGTTCCACCGCGAAGCCGCGAAAGGTCTGCGGCAGGCCGAGCTGGTCGATTTCGACCGCGGGGTCGACGTTGAGGCGCAAGGCCAAGTTCTCGCCCACGCGGCCGATGCCGGCTCCGCCGAACCAAGGTTCGGCGCCGAAGCGTTCGACCAGCGCGTCCTTGGCGGCGCGCAGCGCGTCGAGATCGTCGGGACCGGGACTCATTGCACCAGGCGCACGCCCATCTTGCCGAACACGTCCGGCATGAAGTGCGCCAGCGTGCGGTCGATGCCCCGGTCGTCCGGGCCGCCGCCGTACAGCAAGGCGTAGACGCGCAGACCGTCGCGGTCGATGATGAAGGAGCCGCTGTCGCCGCCCTGGCTGAACGGCTTGTTCGGCGGATCGCCGACGATCTCGATCTGGTCGTCGTATGCGACGAGCGCCGGATCCTGGGTCTCGCTGTAATCGAGCATCACGCCGTCGAGCTCGTACGCAGAGATCGTCCCGCGGGTGACGCCGGTGGTGCGGCCGCGCTTGATCACCCTGGTGATCGAGAAGCGGTCTTGGACCGGCTTCCGCTGGATCGAGCCGATTCCCGCGTAGGTCCAGGGCTGGAAGAAATCGACGGCGTCCGTGAACGTGGCGAGCGCCGCGTCGACGCCGGCGGGATCGTTGCGCGACAGCGGGTACCAGCGCGCGAGCCGGCCGACTTCCTTGAACTTGCTGGTCACGTCCATGGGGCCGGGCTGCAGGATCCGGTCGCCGCCGAAACACTGGTTGCTGTTGGCGAGCACGTGGTTGTTCGAAAGGATGTAAAAGGCGTCGTCGTCCTCGACGAAGCCGCCGAGCGTGCCGGCGGTGATCCGGTAGTGGCCGATCGAGCCGCCCGCCTTGAGCGTGACGCGCGGCGCGTAACGGACGCCGTGAGCGACGTCGAGTTCGCCTTCGTGGCGTTCGAGGCCGCGCAGGAGATCGCGTCCCTGGCGTTCCTGGCCCTTGAAGACCCGCACTGCCAGCTTGTACTCGCGGCCGACCCCGGGGGCCACGCCGATCGCTGCGACCGGACGCGGCTCCGCGGCCTTGATCTGCTTGCTCGCGGCTCCCCGCGGGCGCCGCATCCGATAGACGTTTTCGTTCTGGGCGCGGGTTTGCACCTGGAATGCGCGGTCGAGGATTTCGGCCTTCAAGGCGCGACAAGAAGAGAGATGCATCGGCGGTTCTCCTGGCCCGTGTGCGGGCTTGTTGATATCTGCCGACGAGTCTAGCGCCAGCGGGCGACCCGGGCTTTTGCCTCATGAACGGCGGTTTTCCAGCCGTTGAAGTCTCGCTGCCGGTGCCCGCCTGGCCCGGGAGAGGTCCAAACCAGCATGAGCCTACGCCTCCTCTTTGTGGGAGAGATGCGCTTGGGGAGCCGGCCTACGGGCCTGCCCCGGCATCTCGCCGAACGCAACATCCAAGCCAAGGAGCTGAGCCCGACGGTGGCTTGGCGCAACGTCCAGAACTGGGCGCTCGAGAACGGCGTCGATGCGGTGGTCCTGACAGGCGATGTGGTGGAGAGCCCCGAAGACCGCTTCGAGGCCTTCGCCCATCTGGCGCACGGGGTACGCCGCCTCGTGCGCGCCGGCATCCGGGTCGTCGGCGTCGCCGGGGAGAACGACGTGGTCGCGCTTCCTCTGCTCGCCGACCGCGTGCCGGACTTCCGTCTGCTCGGCCGAGGCGGAAACTGGGAGACCGAAACGATCGAGCCGCGGCCCGGCGAGAAGGTCGAGCTGGTCGGCTGGTCCTTTCCGAGCCGCCAGGTCGGGAGCAACCCCCTGGAGTCGCTGGGAGCGCTTCCCGACGTCGATCATCCGCGCTTCGGCCTGCTGCACTGCGACGTGGACGGGAAGGAGAGCGGCCGCTGCGCTCCCGTGCCCGCACAAGCGCTGCAGGGAGCTCCGGTCGACGCCTGGTTCCTCGGCCACAAGCCGCAGCCCGAAGTCCTCGGCATCGCCAAGCCCGCGCGCTACCTGGGTTCGCTCACCGGGCTCGATCCGGCCGAGACGGGGGCCCACGGCCCCTTGCTGGTGACCGTCGGCAGCACGGGCGAAGTCGTCGCCGAGACCATCGCGTTGTCGCCCATGCGCTGGGAGGCCGAAACGGTGTCCGTCGCGGGCATCGACACCAGCACGAACTATGCCGCCGAACAGGATCTCAAGGGCCGCCTCCTCGCCGCGCTGCACCGCGTCGGCGAACGCACGGCGCCGGAGATGGGTGAAGCGCGCGCGGTCGGCTGCACCTTGATCCTCACCGGGGAGATCGCCAGCAGCCGCGCCGTCCGCAGCCTGGTCCGCGACCCGCAGCTCATGGGCCTGTACGAAGAGTGGGACGGCGTGCCCTTCTTCATCCGCCGCATCGACGACCGTTCGACCCCCGAACTCGACCTGGTCGACCTTGCGCAGGGCGCCGATCCGCCCGCGCTGCTTGCGCGGCGGCTGCTGGCGCTCAAGCAAGGCGGCCGCGCTTCCGACGAACTGCTCGCCATGGCCGACCTGAATCTGGAAACCGTGTCCGGCGATCCCTTGTGGAGCGGCCTGCAAGCGTCGCAACGCGCTTTCGAAACCCGCGAACTGCTGTTGCGCGCGGGAACCCTGGCTCTCGAAGAACTGCTGGTCCAGCGTGCCACGATCGAAAAGGAAACGATCCGATGAAACTCACCAGGCTCCACATCCGCAAGATCCCGGGCATCGACGCGCCCTTCACCGTCTCGTTCGGCACCGGCCTGAACCTGGTCTCCGGTCCGAACGCTTCGGGCAAGACCTCGCTCACGCGCGCCTTCCAGGGAGTGCTGTGGCCGGACACCGTGCCGGGCACGGGCGTCGACATCGACGCTGCCTGGACCGACCAGGACGCGGAATTACGCACCGAGCGCAGCGGCCGGCGCGTGCGCTGGCAGCGCGACGGCTGCGACGCCGCCGCTCCGCACCTGCCGGGCCGCCAGCTCGCGCCTTGCTACGTGCTCGGCGCGCGCGACCTCCTGCAGGACAAGAGCGCGACCGATCTCGGTCTGGCGCGCGAGATCCGCCGCCAGATGGCCGGTGGATTCGACGTGCAGCGGATCGCACAAGAGCATTTCACGATCGCGCGCGACCACGGCCGAGAGGTCAAGAGCGCGCTCGAAGAAAGGCGCGACAGCTTGACGGCCGTGCGCAGCGACTTCCGGCAGCTGTCGATGGAGGAAGACCAGAACCTGGTCGAGCTGCTGCGGGTGCAGTCCACGGCTCAGGAAGCGCAGGCGATGCTGCCCGACCTGCAAGTCGCCGTGGAGCTCGCTGAATCGCGGCGCGAGCTGGACTCCGCCGAGTCCGCCCTGCGCGGCTTTCCCTCCGGCATGGACCAGCTGCAGGGCGACGAACTGGACCGCCTGGCGGAAATCGGCCAGGATCTCGCGCGGCAGAAGGCAGCGCTCGGTGAATGGGAAGCGGCGATCCAGGGCGCGCAGGACGCGCGGCGCAAGAACGCGCTGCCCGAAGGACCGATTCCGGGCCCCGAGTTGCAGGCCAGCGAGGCGCGTGCCCGCCGCCTGCGCGACCTCGAGAACGAAGTCCGCACGCGCCGGGAAGAAGTCGACAACCGCCGTGCGGCCGCGGACCGCGCGCAGAAGGAGCTCGCGGGGCAGAATCCGCGGACCAACCTCGACATCGAGCTGCCGGCCCTCGAGAAGCTCGACCAGTACTTGAGCCGCGCGGAAAGCACGCGCCAGCACAAGGCTTCGCTCCAGGGCAGCCTCGACCTGCTGCCGCGCAGCGAGCACTTGAAGAACGAAGAGGCTCTCGACATCGGCGCGAACGCGCTCCGCGACTGGCTGGCCGCCGCCGGCCGCATGCCCTGGTGGCAGCGCCGCCTCGCCGTGGCGCTCTTCGGCTGTGCGGGAGCCGGGGCCGGCGTCGCCGCCGGCATGTTCCTGCCGCTCCAGGAGCTGCAGACCACCCTGGCGCCGATCGCCGGCGCGCTCGCGTTCGCCACGCTGCCGATGATCATCGGCGGAGTGTCGAAGGACCAGCGCTACTACGCCAAGGACGCGTTCGAGAAGAGCAAGCTCGACGCGCCGTCGGAGTGGTCGCGCAACGCGGTCCGCGACCGCCTGTCCGAACTCGAAGTCGCTCTGGCCGAAATCGAGCTGGCCAAGAAGCACGAAGAGCGCCGCCAGTACCTCAACGAGCGGCTCAACGAGATCACCAAGGAAGAAGTCGAGCTGCGCGGCCAGCGCAAGGCGCTGTGCGACGCCACCGGCGTCGATCTGAAGGACAACGATCTCGGACTGGTGGACATCGCGCGGCGGGTCAAGACCTGGCGCGAAGCCGCGACCGCGCTCGCCGAAAGCGAAGCGCGCTTGAAGACCGGCGAGGAACGCTGCGCGTCCCTGCAGAACGAAGTCGCGCAATTCCTCGAGCGGCACGGCTTTCCCGACTCGCACGACGCCGACCAGGCCGCGGCGCGTCTCGAGGAACTCAAGGAACGCAGCCGCGCGCTGCGCGAGGCCGAGTCCGACGAAGAAGACGGCCGCCGGCAGCTCGAGCGCACGCACGAGCGCACGCGTGAGCTGGAGAAACGCATCACCACCGTGTACACGACCGCAAAGCTGCGGGACCGCGACCAGGACGAGATGCGGCACCGCTTGCGCCGGCTCCCCGAGTACCGCAACTGGCGGCACGAAGTCGACCGGCTGCGCGGCCAGGCCCGCGCGTACCAGGCCAAGCTGTCGAGCCATCCCGAGCTGCAGAACCTTGGCCTGGACGAGGTCAAGCGCCGCGAGGCCGAAACCCGCGATCTCGCCGGCCGCCTGGCGACGACGTCGGGCGACATCGGCAAGATCCAAGAGCGCATCGGCCAGGCGCGCCAGGGACACCGGCTCGAAGAAGCGCTCGCCGCGATGCGCGAGACGCAGGAAGGGCTTGGCGAAGCCAGGGAAGTCGCTCTTCTGTGCGAAGCCGGCCGCTTCCTCTTGCAGGACGTGGAACAGGAATTCGAACAAGAAAGCCGGCCTTCCGTGCTGCGGCGCGCGATGAAGCTCTTCCACGAGTTCACGCGGGGCCAGTACCTGCTGCGTTTCGTCGAAGGCGATCCGCCCGAGTTCCAGGCGATGGAGGTCGGCACCGGCCGCCCGCATTCGCTGGCCGAGCTTTCGGACGGCGTGCGCGTGCAGCTGCTGCTCGCCGTGCGCCTGGCCTTCGCGTCCGAGGCCGCGGGCGGTTTCGAACTGCCGTTGTTCCTGGACGACGCGCTCGCGCTGGCCGACGTGGACACGTTCCGCGCGGTGAGCGAGGCGGTACTCGCCCTGGTGGCCGGCGGTCGGCAGGTCTTCTACATGTCCGCGCGGCCCGAGGGCCTCGAGCACCTCAAGGCGCTTTGCCTGGAGTGGGGGATCGAGGCGCCGACGACGGTCGATCTCACCAAGGCCCGGGAGCTCAGCGAGCGGCGGTCGAGGCCGGACGCGGCCTGAGCGGGTCGACCCGGGCGCCGTCCAGGACCGCGGCCGCCGCCAGATCGATTTCTGCGGCGAGGTGGCCGAAGGCCGCGGCCGGAGTTTCCGCGACGATCCGTTCCAGCAGCGCGCGACTTTCCGCGCTCCGGCCCTGCACGGCCCACCAGCGCGCCACGCCGTAGGCCGTGGTCGCGAATTCCACGCCATCCGCCTCGGCTGCGGCGAGCAACTCTTCGGCGTCGGCCTCGCCCCGGAAGAGGAGCAGGAGCCGGTGGTAGGCGAAGTTTTCGAGCAGCTCCATTCCGGACCGGATCGGTTTCAGCGTCCGCACTGCCGCGGCATCGTCTCCGGCGCGTCGCAAGGCGAGGTACCGCCAGTAGGAGGCTGCGCACAGACTGTCGTCGTTCGCGGCGAATCCGAGCGCCCACTCCATGTCGGCGGCGGCATCCGCAAAGCGGCCCTGCAAGTAGCGCGAGAGCGCCAGGTGGTAGCCGATGTTGCCGTGGGTCGTGCTCCGTGGAATTCCTGCCGCGTTGGGGCGGCCGTCCGCTTCGACGGCATCCGGATGACTGGCGGCGAGCCATGCCGCACGGGCGAGGTCCCGTTCCGCATCGGCGAAGCGCCGCAACGTCAAGAAACGATGCCCGCGGTGGCGCAACAGCCGGTAGCTGCCTGGATGCAGAGCAAGACCGCCGGTGAACACGCGGATCGCCGCGGCGTATTCGCCTCGATATGCGAGCTGGCGGCCGTACCAGACAATCCGCGTTTCTACTTCAGGCTGTGCGCGCCAGGCGGCCTCAGCCTCCGTGAACGCGCGTTCATGCACGCCGTTCGGCTCGGTTGCCGGCGCATCCGCAACGGCCGTGTGACACGCCACGGCGAGACCGGTCACTCCAAGGAAAATGACTGATGTGCCAGCAGTTCGATTCCGCATTGGAGGTCCGGTGAGGAAACCGGGATCGAGCGACGAAGTTGTCGCTGTAAACCTTTTGAATGTGTTCGATTCTGGAGCTATTGCCCCTTCTCGGCAATTGCGGCTAGGCTGTTCGCGGCGAGCGACTGGCCAATCAGCGAATCCTATCCCTTCGGGATTCGTGGGCCACCCTCCCCTTCACCCCTCCTCGAAAGGATTAAAACCCCTTATGTGCGCACCTTTCGTGCCGACACACCTTCGGCCGTGCTTCCGGATCGTCTCGAACTAGAGAGATTCTTCGATCTCTCCCTCGACTTGCTCTGCCTGGCAGACCGCGAGGGCTTCCTGGTCAAGGTCAACCCAGCTTTCGAATCCGTTCTCGGTTATCCGGCCGAGGAACTCGTGAGCCGGCCCTTCGTCGAACTCGTCCACCCGGATGACCGGGACCGGCCCGAGTTGGAGTACGCCCGCGTCATGGCGGGAGAGCCCGCGTACCTGTTCGAGAATCGCTACTTGTGCCGCAACGGCACCTACCGCTGGCTGTCCTGGACCGCGAAGATCCACCCGGACGACGGCATGTGCTACGCGATCGCGCGCGACGTGACCGGCATGAAGATGGTCGAAGAGGAACTGGAGCGTTCGCAGTCCGAACTGGAGCGCCGCGTCGAAGAACGCACGCGCGAACTCCGGCACGCCAACGACCGCCTCGCTTCCGAGATCCACGAGCGGGCCGAGGCGGAGGAACGGTCCCACCAGCACCTCGACGATCTGGCGCGCGCTTCGCGGGTCAGCACGGCCGGGCAGATGACGGCCGGCATCGCTCACCAGCTCAACCAGCCGCTCGCGGCGATCCAGAATTACGCCAGCGGCTGCATTCGACGCCTCGAAGGCACGTTCGGTGACCGGCCCGACGTCCGCGACGCGCTGGAGCGGATCGTCTACGAGGCCCGCCGCGCCGCCGAGGTGTCGCGCCACTTGCGGGACTTCGTGGCCAAGCGCCGCGTCGCCTCCGAGCCGCTGCAGCTCAACGACGTGGTGGCCGCGGTCGTCGACCTGGTGCGCCCCGAGATGAAGATGCGGGATTCCGCTGCGAGGTCGCGCTGTCCAAAGGATTGCCGACAAGCCGGGGCGACCGGATCCAGATCGAGCAGGTGATCCTCAACCTGGTCCGCAACGGCGTCGACGCGGCGCGCGAGGCCGGGCCCGACCAGCGGGTCATCGAAGTCCGCACCTTTCTCTCGCCCGCCGGCGAGGTCGGAGTGGCGGTGAGGGACCACGGCCGCGGCTTTTCGCCCGGCGCCTACGAACGCTTGTTCGAACCGTTCTTCACCACGAAACCCGAGGGCATGGGCATCGGACTTTCCGTCTGCCGCAGCATCGTCGAAGCCCATGGCGGGCGGATCGGCGCAAGTCCAGGAGCGGACGGTGGCGCGGAATTCCGGTTCGTCCTGCCCGCGCAGCGCGAGGCGGTGTGCCGTGCCTGATTCGTCTCCCGTGATCTACCTGGTCGACGACGATGCGGCGCTCCTCGATTCCATGCGCTGGCTCCTCGAATCGGCCGACATGAAAGTCCGCGCTTGCGGCAGCGCCGCCGAGTTCCTCGAGACCTACGAGAAGAGCCGTCCCGGCTGCGTGGTCCTTGACGTCCGGATGCCCGGAATGGGCGGGATCGAACTCCAGGAACAAATGCGGCGCCGCGAAATCAGCGTTCCTGTGATCGTGACGTCGGCATTCGGCGACGTTTCCACCACGGTGCGGGCCATGAAGCTCGGGGCGCTCGATTTCCTCGAGAAGCCCTTCAGCGACGACGTGTTGCTCGACCGCATCCACAAGGCTCTCGAGATCGACGACGAGCAGCGGGCGAATCTCGCCCAGCGCGACGAGATGCGGGATCGGTGGAACACCTTGACGGCGCGCGAAAAGGACGTCGGCGAACTCGTGGTCGCGGGGATGAGCAACAAGGTCATCGCCAGCCGCCTCGGCGTGAGCGTCAAGACGGTCGAGGCCCACCGCGCCAAAGTGATGTCCAAGATGAAGGCGAGCTCCGTCGCGGAGCTGGTGCGGATGGACGTGGCGCGTGAAGACGTCGACGACGCCGTGGCGGGTTAACCCTGGCGGACCGGCATGAGGGATAATGCGAATGTCCCGGCACGGTGTGGCGACCGATATTGGGAACGTCGGGACTTCGCCGGTGGGTTTCGGCAATGGGATGTTTCAGGAAGAACGTGCATCACACCGGCAACTTGATGCTGGCCTGGTCGGTCGCAAGACCGGAAAACGCAGCTCGATCCTCCGAAGGTGACACCTTGACCCCAAGGCCAATTCGCCAGGACTGAACTTCGTGCCTCATGCGGTGGTCGTTTCCAGACCGACGACCGCCGCGTTTCCCTGGCGACTGCCGCCGCAACTAGGATCTTTCGCGTGGAGCCTGCCGTCGCCCTGGTTCGTGCCTATCTGCAGATCAACGGGTACTTCACGGTCACCGACTACCCGGTGGTCGAGGCGGTGCGCGCGGGGGAGCACCGCGCCACCACCGATCTGGACATCCTCGCGGTGCGCTTTCCCGGCGTCAGCCGCTTGATCGCGCGGCGCGGCAAGGGCGTGCACGCCGACGAGGAGATCGTCGCCACGGATCCCGCCCTCGCTTGTCCGGCGAAGCGCATCGACCTGCTGATCGGCGAGGTCAAGGAAGGCCGCGCCGCCGTCAATCCCGGAGCGCGGTCTCCGGAGGTGATGCGCGCGGCGCTCATGCGGTTCGGCTGCTGCGGATCGGACGACGTGGCTCTCGCCGTCACGCAGCTGCTCCGCCACGGCCTGGCAGTGCTGCCCGCGGGGCATCAGGTCCGCCTGGTGGCGTTCGGCTCGAGCGGTGAAGAAAGCAATCCGAACTACCACACGGTCTTCCTGCGGCAAGTCGTCGGTTTCTTGCGCGAATACCTGCGAGAGCACTGGTCGATCATGCGCCACGCCAACACCAAGGACTCCGCGCTCGGTCTCTTGATGACCTTGGAAAAAGCCGGAACGCTCTGATTCGCCGCCGGCTAGCCGCGCAGCATGCGGGCGGCTGCGTGAAGGAACGCCGGATTTCGGCTCGGATCCCATTCGCGCAAGCAGGCCTCGATGAACTTGATGGCGTGGGCGTCGCCGTTCTCGATCGCCAGGTCGGCGAGTTCCGCGGGGTCGGGGTGCGGCGGAAGGGGCGGGGCGGTCATCCGCAGCGGCGCGCCGAAGGCCGCTTGCAAGGCCGCCGCGGCGTGCCATGCGTGGCGCATCGCGACAACCCGCGCCGGCGGATTCAAGGCCGGCAACAAGGAGCGCAGGGCGACCGGGCCGGTGAGGGCGTGCACGAAAACGATCCGCTGGCGGCGCGGCGACTGGAGGAACACCTGCGCGAACGCACCGGTCATGCGGGCGTGGAAGCCCATCGGGTCGCTGCTCGGGTCGATCAGGCCGGGGACGACCGCGAACGGGGCAAAGCCGGCGAGCGGGGCGAGGCGTGGCGCGATCCGTCCGGCTTGGGAGCGCGCGTCGGGCGGAAGCACGGGAATCTGCAGGACGGCGTCGGCGGGCGGAAGCGCGCGCGAAGGAACGCGGAGCGGATCCCGGCTCGCGACGGGTGCGGGGACCTCTTGGTAGACCGCAGCCCAGTACGCGAGTCCTTGCGCGAGTTCGGCGAAGCGGGGAGGGGTCTCGAGTGCCTGGAGCGCCCGCGCGGCGTGGCCGGTGCGCAGCAGCCCGTGCGCTGCCGCGCCGATCAGTCCGGGCGCAAGTCGCGGAACCCAGATGCCCAGGACTTCGCGCCAGGCGGCCTCGCGGAGTTCTTCCGCAAAGAACTCGGCCCAGTCGGCGTGGCGGTTCCGGTCGCCGAGACACTCGCGCCAGTGCTGCGGGTCGATGCGTGTCTGCCGGGGCGGGGCGGGCTCGAGCCGCTTGCGGTAGGCCTCGACCCAGCCGGCGATCGCACGGTCGCGGCCGAGAGCGGCCAGGGCCTCGGCGACCATCGGTCCGTGGTTGGACAGCCCGCCACGGTATTCCGGGCCCGCGTCCGCAAGCCTCACGAGCGCCTCGTCGAGGGCGCCGGATGCGACGGGATGGGGCTGGAGTTCGCGTTGCAAAGGGCGAGACGACCAAGCAGGCCGCCCGCGTCCAATGCTACCCGCGGACTCCCGACCTGGCGCGGCGCGCGAGCAGGTACGCGCGCAGGATCTCCTGCTCGGTCGCTCCCTTGCGGCGCGCGGGCACGGGCACGCGCACCAGCAGGAGGATCTCGTCCGCCTTGGGGATCTGGATCGCCACCCGCAGCTCGGCCTGCGGAGCCGTGAGCGCGTGTTTCTCGGTGACTCGCTGCAAGTGGCTGCGCGCGGCCTCGAGATAGCTGCTGGTGGCGCGTTGCGCCGCTTCGAGCAGCGTGCGTTCGGCCCATTCCCAGTCGTCGTCGGCGTCCACGGGCACGGTGAAGCGGTGCAGCACGAATTCGTGGGTGAACGATTCGTTCACCACCGGAGTGCCGAGCAGCAGGCTGTTGGGGAAGGTGATGGCGCGCCCGGTCTGCTGGTGGCCGGGCCCGATCTCGAGCAGGGTCGTGGACAGGAAGCCGTAGTCGATCACGTCGCCGCGCAGCGCGCCGATCTCGATGCGGTCGCCGACCGTGTAGACGTTGCGGGCCATGCGCAGCAGCGAGCCCGAGACGCACATCAGCAGTTCCTTGCTCGCCAGCACCAGCGCTGCGGCGATCGCCACCGCCGACAGCGCCAGCGAGTGCAATTCCGGAGCCCAGATGAACAACATTCCGAGCAGAAGCAGCAGGAAGGCGATCTGGCTCATGCGCAGACGCCAGCGCAGCCGCTCGTCTTCGACCTGCCACCGCTTGTTCATGAGCGCCCGCACCGTGGCCCAGCGTCCGAGCAGCACGGCCGAGACCCAGACCGCCGAGAACAGGAGCTTGGGCCAGTGCACGAGCATCCCGACGACGCTTTCGGCGCCGTCTTTGCCGTCTTGCCGGAAATCCAGTGCGAGCATGGCGAGCCGGGGATTCTAGGGCGTCGCTCCGGTGCACCGGCAAGCGGACTGCGTCATCGGCGCAAATCCGCCAAGCGCGACACGCCGTCGGCCTGGGGCATCGGCGCCAGTCCCAGCAGCGCGGCGAGCGTCGGCGCAGCGTCTTGCGGGCCGACGGAGGTCGCAATGCGGCGGCCTGCGGCGACTCCCGGTCCGGCGAACAGCAGTGGCACGTGCGTGTCGTAGTCCCATGCCGAGCCATGGGTTGCCGTGAGCGGGCTGTCGGGGTCGACGTGCCACATCGGCGCCGACACCACCAGGACGTGCCCCGACCGGTC
>DASWJW010000198.1:0-7810 GCA_036396955.1 Planctomycetota bacterium | reverse complement strand
TATGCCCTCGTTGCGGAAGTTGCGGTTGATCTCGAAGACGCGCGTGAAGCCGCCTACGAGCAGGCGCTTCAGGTAGAGCTCTGGCGCGATGCGCATGTAAAGGTTTTGGTCGAGCGCGTTGTGGTGGGTGACGAAGGGCCGCGCCGCCGCGCCGCCGTAGATGGGGTGGAGGACCGGCGTCTCGACTTCGAGGTAGTCGTGCGCGGCGAAGACCTCGCGCATCGAGCGCAGGATCGCGCTGCGGCGGACGAAGCGCGCGCGCGCTTCCGGGTCGGTGAACAGGTCGACGTAGCGCAGCCGCGCGCGCAGCTCGGGGTCGTTGAGACCATGCCATTTCTCCGGCGGGTCGAGCAGCGCCTTGGTGAGGATCTCGAAGGACTCGCCGAACACCGTGGGCTCGCCCTTCTGGGTCCTGCTCAACTCGCCGCGCACCGCGACGAAGTCGCCCCGGTTGACGAGTTTGGTGAGCCCGAAATCGGCTTCGGGCACGCGGTCCTTCTGCAGGCAGACCTGGATCCGGCCCGAGCGGTCCCACAAGTCCAGGAACACGAGCTTGCCGTAGCCGCGGCGGCCGAGGATGCGCCCGGAGACCGCCACGGTCTCGCCGGCGCGCGCGTCGGCGGCGGCCGCGAGTTCGGCGGCCGGTTCGCGGCGTTCCGCGCCGAGCGCCTCGAAACCAGCTCGCGGCGGGTAGGGATCGACCCCGGCGGCGCGGAGTTCCACCAGCCGCTGCAGGCGGTCGGGGTGGAAGGGCTCCGTCATGGGCGCGCTGCGGAAATGGGTCTGCCGCGAACGCGGCGGGATGTGCCGGGCCTTGGAAGGAAGGCCGGATGGTGGAGCATAGGGGGCTCGAACCCCTGACCTTCGCACTGCCAGTGCGACGCTCTCCCAGCTGAGCTAATGCCCCACGCGATTCATCCGTTCCCAGCGGCGGCCGGAGCCACCACGGGACCGCAAAGTCTAGCGGTGCCCGCGAGGGCTTCAAGCGGGCCCTGAGACCTCGCCGGCGGGTACTCTATGCGGCTTCCCGCAGAGGGATCGCCCGCAGATGCCGCGTTACGACTTCCGGAGCTTCGAAGCCCGCTGGCAGAAGTACTGGCTGGAGGACCGCACTTTCCACGCTCCCGGCCCCGGAGAGGAAGGTTTCGACCCCTCCAAGCCCAAGTACTACGTGCTGGATATGTTCCCGTACCCCTCGGGGGCCGGGCTGCACGTCGGCCATCCCAAGGGCTACACCGCCACCGACATCCTGTCGCGCTTCCTGCGGATGCGGGGCTACAACGTCCTGCACCCGATCGGCTGGGACTCGTTCGGGCTGCCCGCCGAACAGTACGCGCTGCAGACCGGCACGCACCCGGCGGTCACGACCGCGCGCAACATCGCCCGCTTCACCGAGCAATTGCAGGCGCTGGGTTTCTCCTTCGACTGGGACCGCGAGCTGGCGACCACCGACGTCGGCTACTACCGCTGGACGCAGTGGATCTTCCGGAAACTCCACGAGCGAGGCCTCGCCTACCAGGCCGAAGTCGCGGTCTGGTGGTGCGCCGAGCTGGGCACGGTGCTGGCCAACGAAGAAGTGATCGACGGCCGCTCCGAGCGCGGCGGCCACCCTTGCGTGCGCCGGCCGCTGCGGCAGTGGATGCTCCGGATCACCGAGTATGCCGAGCGCTTGCTGGCGGGGCTCGCGGATCTGGATTGGCCCGAGTCGGTCAAGGCGATGCAGCGCGAGTGGATCGGCCGCTCGGAGGGCGCCGAGATCGCCTTCGAACTGGAAGGCGGGGACGGGGCCGGGGGCGAACACGGGAGCGCCGGCGGCTTCGAAGTCTTCACCACGCGCCCGGACACGCTGTTCGGCGCGAGTTTCGCCGTGCTCTCGCCCGAGCATCCGCTGGTGGACGCGATCACCACGCCCGAGCAGCGCGCGGCCGTGGCGGCCTACCGGCAGGAGGCGGCTCGCAAGAGCGATCTCGAGCGCGCGGAACTGCAGAAGGACAAGACCGGCGTCTTCACCGGCGCCTTCGCGCTCAATCCCGCCGTGCCGGACGGCGACGAGCGCCGGCGCATCCCGGTGTGGATCGCCGATTACGTGCTGATGAGCTACGGCACCGGCGCGATCATGTGCGTGCCGGGCGGCGACGAGCGCGACAACGAGTTCGCGCGCAAATTCGGCCTGCCGATCGTGCGCGTGGTGCAGCCCGAGGGCCAGGAGCTCGATCCCGACGCCTGCTACGCGGGCGAAGGCCGCATGGTGAATTCCGGGCTCCTCGACGGCCTGCCGATCGCTGAAGCCAAGCAGCGCATGCTCGCCTGGCTCGAAGCACGCGGCGTCGGCCGCGCGCGCATCACCTACCGCCTGCGCGACTGGCTGTTCAGCCGCCAGCGCTACTGGGGCGAGCCCTTTCCGGTGCTGCACGGCGCCGACGGCGAGACCAGGCTGGTCGACGAGGCCGATCTCCCGGTCACGCTGCCCGAACTCGACGATTTCCAGCCCTCGCCCGACGGCGATCCGCCGCTGGCGCGCGCCAAGGACTGGGTGCGCGTGGTCGACGCCCAGGGCAAGGTCTGGCAGCGCGAGACCAATTCGATGCCGCAGTGGGCCGGCTCCTGCTGGTACTACCTGCGCTTCTGCGATCCGCACAACGACGAGCGGGCGTGGAGCGAGGCGGCCGAGAAATACTGGATGCCGGTGGATTTCTACGTCGGCGGGGCGGAGCACGCGGTGCTGCACCTCTTGTACGCGCGCTTCTGGCACAAGGTGCTGTTCGACATCGGCCTCGTCGGCACCGACGAGCCGTTCCGCAAGCTGGTGAACCAGGGCATGGTGCAGTCCTATTCGTTCAAGGACGCGCGCGGCGCGCTGGTGCCGAGCGACGAAGTCGAGGCGCGCGGCGAAGACGCCTTCGTGCGGACCGCCGACGGCGCCAAGCTCGAGCGCTTCGTCGCCAAGATGTCCAAGTCGATGCGCAACGTGGTCAATCCCGACGACGTGATCGAGGAGTACGGCGCCGACACCATGCGCCTGTACGAGGCCTTCATGGGCCCGATCGAGGCCAGCGCCCCTTGGAATCCGCGCGACCTGCCGGGTGCGCACCGCTTCCTGCACCGCTTGTGGCGGTTGTTCGTTTCCGAAGACGAGGCCGGGCCGGCGATCCACCCGTACTTGCTGGCGGACGGCGCCGCGCCGAACGAAGAGGTCGAACGCGCGCTGCACCGCACGCTGGCGAAGCTGGTCGAGGATCTGCCGCGCCTGTCCAACAACACCGCGATCGCGGCCTTGATGGAGTTCGTCAACGTGGCGACCAAGGGCGGCGGCGTGATCACGCGCTCCCAGGCCGAGCGCTTGACTCTGGCGCTCTCGCCGTTCGCGCCGCACCTCGCCGAAGAGCTGTGGAGCCGGCTGGGGCACGCCAGGACCCTCGCCTACGAGCCCTGGCCCCAGGCCGACCCCGCGTGGCTGGTCGAAGACACGCTGGAACTGCCGGTCCAGGTCAACGGCAAGGTCCGCGCCCGCGTGCAGGTCGACCGCTCGGCGGCGGCCGCCGACATCGAGACCGCGGCGCTCGCCGCGATCGCCGACAAGCTCGACGGCAAGACGGTCCGGAAGATCGTGGTCGTCCCCGGCCGCATCGTGAACGTGATCGTCGGCTGACGGCGGAGAACAGGCATGGCCATCGACAGCGTCCGCGAGTGGATCGAAGTGCTGGAGCGCGCCGGCGAGCTGGTGCGTGTCCGCGCGGAGGTCGATCCACTCCTTGAGATCGCGGCGATCACCGACCGGGTCTCCAAGAGCGCTGGGCCGGGCGGACGCGTGGGCGAGGGAGCTGGCAACAAGGCCATCTTGTTCGAGAAGGTCAAGGGCTCGGCGATGCCGGTCTTGATCAACGCGTTCGGCAGCCGCCGCCGCTGCGGTTTGTCGCTGGGCGTGGAGCGGATGGAAGAGCACGCCGAACGGCTCGAGGCATTGCTCGAGCAGTCGCCGCCCGAAGGCCTGCTCGACAAGCTCCGGATGATTCCCAAGCTCGCCGCTCTCGGCAAGGTGTTCCCCAAGCACGTGTCCAAGGCCCGGTGCCAGGAGGTCGTGTGGCGGGGCGACGAGGTCGATCTCGGGCGCATTCCGGTGCTCACGACCTGGCCGCAGGACGGCGGGCCCTTCGTGACCTTTCCGTTGTGCGTCACCCAGGATCCGGTCAGCGGCCGGCGCAATCTCGGCACCTACCGGCTGCAGGTGTTCTCGCGCAACGAGACCGGCTTCCACACGCACCGCCACAAGGACGCGCGCCGCCATCTGGACAAGACCGCCGGCCGCTTGCCGGTCGCAGTCGTGATCGGCGCCGACCCCGCTACCTGCTTCGCCAGCGTGGTGCCGGCGCCCCCCGACATCGACGAGCTGTTGATCGCCGGTTTCCTGCGCCAGAAGCCCGTCCCGCTCGTGAAGTGCTTGACGGTTCCGCTCGAAGTCCCCGCCACCGCCGAGATCGTGCTCGAGGGCTGGGTCGACACCGATCCGGCGAGCTACCGGCGCGAAGGCCCTTTCGGCGACCACACCGGCTTCTACAGCCTGGCCGACGACTATCCAGTCTTCACCGTCGACTGCGTGACCATGCGCCGCGACCCGGTCTACCACACCACCCTGGTCGGCCGCCCGCCGCAAGAAGACTGCTGGATGACCTGGGCGATCGAGCGCTTGCTGCTGCCGGTCCTGCGCAAGCAGTTCCCCGAGATCCTCGACTACCGGATGCCCTTCGAGGGCGTGGCGCACAACTTGATGTACGTCAAGATCCAGAAGGCCTACCCCGGCCATGCGCAGAAGATCATGAACGCGATCTGGGGCCTCGGCCAGGCGATGTTCACCAAGGTGATCGTGGTGGTCGACCAGGACGTCGACATCCACGACGACGCCGAGGTGGCGTGGAAGGTGCTCAACCACATCGACCCGCAGCGCGACCTGCAGTTCACCATGGGCCCGGTCGAGACCCTCGACCACGCCAGCCGCGCCGCCTGCTACGGCAGCAAGGTCGGCATCGACGCGACCCGCAAGTGGCCCGAAGAAGGTTTCCAGCGCGACTGGCCCGACGAGATCGTCATGTCCGACGACATGGTTGCGCAAGTCGAGCGGCGCTGGGCCGAATTCGGGCTCGATTCTTGAGCGCCAAACGCCCGCGTGCCCTGCGTCCGTGGCAGTTGCGCTGGATGCTCAACTTCTATCCGCCGTTCCTGTTCCAGCGGATCCGCTGCCTCGAGCTCGCGCCCGATTTCCACAGCGCGCGGATCCGCATCTCCAAGAGCCTGCTCAACCGCAATCTCAACGGAACCGTCTTCGGCGGCACCATCTACACCGCGGTCGACCCGCTCCACTCCTTAATGTACTGGCAGCACTTCGCCCATCAGGGGCGCGCGATCCTCGCCGCCGTCCGCGGCGCAGAAGCCGACTTCCCGGCTCCGGCCCACAGCCGCCTGCACATCGATTTCGCGGTTTCCGAGGCTGACCTGGCCGGAGTGGAATCCGATTTCGCCGCCAAGGGTTATTCGGTCCGGACCCACACGGTCGAAGCGATCGACAAGGCGGGGACCGTTTGCGCTGTCTTGAAGACCGCGACCTATCTCAAGCCCTTGGGGACCAACGCATAGGGCGGGCGGCAGCCCGCTTTGAAGGGATTACGGCAGGGCGGAGTCGTCGTGCAGAAGCATCCTGCTCCATGCCGCCCTGGGAATAGATTCCGCTATGAGCAGCCGCTGCAACAATCGCGCCCCACTGCGCCGCGAACTGCCAGGCCGTGGGGCGGACGAGAGCGAGGAACAGCTCATGACGAACGATCACAAACCGTCGCGGATGCGCCAGCCACTTCGCCTGCTGTTGGGGCTGCTGGCCGGCTTTGCCGTGCTGGTCTGCGTCACTCTCGTCGCGTACCGGCCGGACCGTCCGATCGCGACGATCGTGCCGGGGTCCTCGGCCGGCCCGGCCTTCGTGGTGCAGATCATCCGGCCGCGCCTCGGCTTGCCGCTCGGCGGGATTCTTCCTCCACAGCTATTCGGGCTCGAGGCGCACCTGGGGTTCGAGTCGAGCAGCCCGGGCGCCGCCATCGGGACCGTCGGCCCGCGGCGCTATGAACTCGGCGCCGACGACTGGGAACTGGTCCTGGTCGTCGACGCGGAAGGGCGGGTGAGCCCCGAGACCCAGGTGGTCTTCGAGCTCCTGTTCGAGGAGCGCCCACGGAGGGTGCGATGCCGGCCCGGCGATCCGGCCCTCGGCACCCTCGCCACCGCCGTGCTGGCCGAGTCCGGGGAACTCAGCGGCAGCTTCGACATCGAACTCGCCCGCTGTGAGGATGCGAACACGGGGGAGCCCTTCGGCTGGCCGCCGGAGCCGTTCCTCCTCCACGGCAGCTTCGACCGCCTCCCACCGGACGCCGCTGCGAAAGGGCGCTGAGCCGATTCCGCGGAGAACCGTGCGGGTCTCAGGCCGCCAGGAACTCGGCCGAGTCCTGGCAGGTCATGGGCAAGAAGGAACTGCCCTCACTCGATGAGTCCGAGGCCGCCCCGCGCGCCCGCCGGCATGGACAAGAGTTCGCCGAGCTTCTGGTCGGCCAGGGAGTCCAAGGCGTTTGCGGGTCCGCGATCCGCGGAGATGGAGCGAGCGCAGCGAGCGACCGCGCAGCGGATCGCGGACCCGCAAACGCCATCGGCCTCGACCCTACGCCAGGATCTCCTTCACGACCTTCCCAGCAACATCCGTCAACCGGAAGTTCCGCCCATTGTGGAAATACGTCAGCCGCTCGTGATCGAGACCCATCAAGTGCAGGATCGTCGCGTGGAGGTCGTTGACGTGCACCTTCCCTTCCTGCGCGCGCCAGCCGATGTCGTCGGTCTCGCCGTGATGCACCCCGCCCTTCACACCGCCGCCGGCCATCCACATCAGGAAGCCGTCGGGGTTGTGGTCGCGGCCCTTGTTGTCGCCTTGCGACATGGGCATGCGGCCGAATTCGCCGCCCCACACCACCAGCGTGGAGTCGAGCAGGCCGCGTTGCTTGAGGTCGGTCAGCAGGCCGGCGATGGGGGCGTCGATCTCGGGACAGTGCATGTCCTGGTTGTCCTTCAGGCCGAAGTGGGCGTCCCAGCTCTCCTGCTGGTGGCCGCCGCCGCTGTAGAGCTGGATGAAACGCACCCCGCGTTCGATCAGGCGGCGTGCCATCAGGCACTGGGTGCCGAAGTAGCGCGAAACGTCCTGGTCGAGGCCGTAGAGCGTGCGCGTGGCCGCGGACTCCTGCGTGATGTCGATCGCCTCGGGCGCGGCGGTCTGCATGCGGTAGGCGAGCTCGTAGCTGCGGATGCGCGCTTCGAGTTCGTCCTCGCCGGGGCGGGCGGCTTGGTGCTCCTTGTTCCAGCGGCCGATCAGCTCGAGCTGCGCGCGCTGGCGGGCGTCGTCGAGCTCTGCAGGCACGTCGAGGTTGAGGATCGGCGTGCCCTGGCTGCGAAACGGCGTGCCCTGGTAGGCGCTCGGCAGGAAACCGGCGCCCCAGTTCTGCGGGCCGGCGATCGGGCCGCCGCGCGGGTCGTACATGACCACGTAGCCGGGCAGGTCCTGGTTCTCGGTGCCGAGTCCGTAGGTGATCCACGAGCCGACGCTCGGGAAACCAACGCGCGTCATGCCGGTGTTCAAGTGGAACAGCGCCGGCGCGTGGTTGTTGCTCTCGCAATGGACGGCCTTGAGGAAGGCCATGTCGTCGACCTTCTTGGCGATCTCGGGGAACAGGTTGCAGACCCAGGTTCCCGACTGGCCGTACTGCTTGAAGGTGTACGGCGACTTCATCAA
>DASWJW010000197.1:0-15984 GCA_036396955.1 Planctomycetota bacterium | reverse complement strand
GACGAGCGCATGGCCGAGCACGGCGGCTTCAGCCACAACCGGCAGTCGCGGCGCATCGTCGAAGTCCTCGAACGGCGCAGCCCGGCCTACCTCGGCCTCAACCTCACATCCGAAGTCTCCGAGTCGCTGCAGAAGCACTCGCGGCCCGAGCCAGACGAGAGCGGCGAACGGCCTCGGTTCCCGCTCGTCGAGGCGCAGCTGGTCGACCTCGCCGACAGCACGGCCTACCACTACCACGACGTCGACGACGGCGTCCGGGCCGCCATTCTCGACCCGGTGCGGATGGAACACGACCTGCCGATCTGGAAGCACGCGGCCGAGGCCGTGCGCGCGCGCGGCGAAGACGACAGCGACACGATGCTGTTCTGGCGGCGCGTGGCCAACGAACTGCTTGGAAGCACGATCCACGACCTCCAGGCCGAGAGTCTGCGCCGGCTCGCGGAGCACGCGCCCGCCGATGCCGCCGCGGCGCGCCGGCTCCCCAGGCGCTGCGTGGGACATTCCGCGCCCTTCCGCGCCATGGTCGCGCAGCTCCACGAGTACTTGTACGAGCACATGTACTACAAGGAGGAGATCAACTGGCACGTGCGGCGCGCGACCGACATCCTCGACCACTTGTTCCTCACGCTGCAGAAGCAGCCCGACAAAGTGCCCGCACGCTTCTTCGAGAACGCCGAATCGCCGGAACGCGCGATCTGCGATTACCTGGCTGGAATGACCGACCGCTACGTCGAGCGCGTGTCGCGCGACCTCGGCCTGCTGCCGTGAGCGACCGGCGCGGCTAGCGACCGGACGGCGGCGGCACGGGCACCAGGCGGCCGCCGACCGCGGCGCGAAGCCAGCCGGCCAGGTCGGCCTTGGCGGCGGCAGCGGCCGCGGGCAACGGCAGTCCCGCGCCGAGATGCGCGCACAGCGCGGCGGACAACGCGCAACCGGTGCCGTGCACGCCGCCCGCATCGGGCAGGCGCGGGCCTTCCAGCCAGATGACGACGCCGTCCGCGGTGCACAGCAGGTCGGGACTCGCGCCGGGTTCGCCGAGGTGTCCGCCCTTGAGGAGCACGGCGCGCGCGCCGGAATCGAGCAGGCCGCGCGCGTGCACGAGCATGGCCGCGCGATCCTGCGCCGGACCGGGCAGCGCGAGCAGCGCCGCCGCTTCGGCGAGATTGGGCGTGAGGACGTGCGCGAGCGGCAGCAGCAGCGATCGCAGCGCGTGGGCCGCGTCTTCGGCGAGCAAGCGCAGGCCGGCGTGCGCGCTGCGGCTGGGCGCGCCGACCGGATCCACGACCAGCGGGATCCTCGGGTGGACGGCGAAGACCGCGGCGACCGCCGCCACCGCGGCGGCGCCGCCGAGAGCCCCGGTCTTGGCCGCGTCCGGCGGATTCTCGAACACGCAGCGCAACGCGGCTTCCACGGCCTCGCCCGCCACCAGGTCGACGCGTTCGAGGCCCGCGGCGCCTTGTGCCGTGAGCACCGCCGGGACCGCGGCGCCGTCGCCGCCGAGGGCCGCAAAGACCTTGAGATCGAGCTGCAGCCCCGCCCCGCCGGCGGGGTCGGAGCCCGCGACGGTCAGCAGGCGCGTCACCGTCGGCACGGCGGCCAGGTCAGAGGAAGGCCCCGAGGGCGTGGTAGCCGCAATCGACGTACAGCACTTCGCCGGTGATTCCGGACGCAAGGTCCGAAAGCAGGAAGGCCGCGGCGCTGCCCACTTCTTCGCCGCGCAGGCTGCGGCGCAACGGTGCTTGAACGTCTTGCAAGTCGATCTTGGCCTTGAGGCCCTTGATCGCCGACGACGACAGCGTCTTGACCGGTCCGGCGCTGATCGCGTTGACGCGCACACTGTCCGGACCGAGGTCGCAAGCGAGGTAGCGCACGCAGCTCTCGAGCGAAGCCTTGGCCACGCCCATCACGTTGTAGCCCGGCACCGCCCGCACCGCGCCGATGTAGCTCAAGGTCAGGATCGACGCGTCCGGCGCGAGCAACGGCCGCGCGGCCTTGGCGAGCGCGACCAGAGAGAAGGCCGAGATGTCTTGCGCGAGCGCAAAGCCCTCGCGGCGGGTCTCGTGAAAGCGGGCTTCGAGATCACTGCGGTCGGCGAACGCGATCGAGTGCACCAGAAAATCGAGCTTCGGCAACCGCGTGGCGATCTCCGCGAAGCACCGCTCGATCGAAGCGTCGTCGGTGACGTCGCAGGTCAACGGTTCGCCGGCGTCCAGCGTCGAGGCGAGCGGCCGCGCCTTGTCCTGGAAACGCTCACCGGCAACCGCGAGGACCTGTGTGGCGCCTTCGCGGTGGCAGGCCTGGGCGATGTGCCAGGCGAGACTGTTCTTGTTGGCGACGCCAAAGACGGCGCCGTGCTTGCCTTCGAGGAGCATGACCTGTGGGAGAGGGTTTGCGGCGCCGAGGCGCCGCCGGACTCGCGGCATTGTCGAGTCGCCGCCGCCGGGCGCTCAAAGCTTTTTCGAGCGGGGCTTCAGACGCGCGCAAAGGCCAGGACGGCGTAAGGCTCGATGTTGCCGACCCGCGCGCGGTAGATCTGCGACTCCCCGTGCGCCACGCCCATGCGCCGCAGGGCCGGCCGCAGCGTATTGAGGTTGAACTGCGTCACTTCGCAGAGCACTACCTGGTCGACGCCGCCCTCGAATCGCGCCTCGTGCTGATCCTGGTCCTGCCAGAGACCCTTGGGCAAATGGTGGCGGGTGAACACCGAGTCCGCCACCAGGCGCAGGTCCTGCTCGAAGAGGAAGAAATAGCGCTGCACCACCCCGGTGATGCCGTCCGCCGGCTTGTACGGCAATTCCTCGTGCCACACCCGGCCGAGCGACTTGACGCTCTTGCGTCCGCGCAGCCGGATTTCGGCGACAGCCCGCCGGCCGTCGACTTCGTCGCGCTGGTCGGCAGGCAGCGGAATCGTCTCGTACTCGCCTTCCTGGGTCTCGAGCAGGTCGCGCAGCGGATCGGCGATGAAGTTGAGCCATTTCTGGGCCTGCTTCTCGTCGCGGCCGTGCGGAGCGCCGTCTTTCCGCAGGATCGAAACCCCTAGGAGAAAACGCGAGTTCGCCTGGGTCCAGCTGGCGTGCCGGGAGCGCTTCGCCCACTCGTCGAGCTCCTCCATGATCCGCTGCAAGGTCTGCCGTTCGCGGTATTGGAGGTGGCCGATGGTGTTGCCGAACATCCCGATGAGGAGCGCCGCGTCGGCTTCGATCGGCGGAAGCAGGCGCGCCCACTCTTCGGGGCGCTCGAGGTCGCCGAGGATCGGATGCACGGAGAGGCGTCCGGAGCGGATGTCGGCGTCGAACTCCTGGTAGAAATTCGAAACCGCGACGGAAAGCAGGACCGGCGAGAAGTCGAGCGCGACAGCGCGCACGCAACGGGCCTTGTTCTGCTCGAGAAGTTCCCGCACGACCCGCACGTCGGCGAGTCCGGAGCCCGCCCCCAAGCCGATGTAGACGAGGTCTCCGCCGCCCGCCCAGGTGCCTCCGGTGGCGCCGTAGAGCTCGCCGTAGGCCGCTTCGCCCGCTGCGTTGTCGACTTGGCGGTACAGGTCGCTTCCCGCCACGGTGAGCCAGTTGTCCGGGCCGCGCGAAGCCGCGTAGAGGTGCTTGTGGCTGATCAACCGGTCACGTTCCATCGCCGAGAAGCCGGGGACGACCCACCCCATCCAGGAATACGGCTGCACCCAGAGCTGGACGTAGTCGGCCTCGGCCGTCTTGGCGCCGCCGTCTTCGCGGCAGTCGACCAGACGCAGCCGGTACGACTTCTCGCTGCCGCGGCCGTCGGCCTTGTGCTCCCACCGCTCATCGAGGACCAGCCGCCTTCCGGCCGGAACTTCGATCGGCCAGTTCTCTTGCTTGATCGCCTCGCGCAACCGCGACAGAGCCTGGCGCGCGGCGCGCAGCTTCTTGTCGTCGACGGGCTCTTCGTAGAGATGGGTGGCGAGCGCCAGGGTGTTCCGCCACTGGTTGAACAAGTAGCGGGCAAGGTTGTTGGTGTGAGACGCCATGGGACACAGGAAGTGAGGCCCAGACGGTACGCCCGTCACCTCCCTGGAGATTCATCGCAACATCACCAATATATGGAGGTTGCTACATTCGTCCCCGTCGCAACCGAGGTTTTCGGCTGATAATTGCCGAAATCCGCCGTCAGCCGCCGACGTAACGACGCCGGAACAGGCGTTGCGCCAGGCCGATCGCCACGAGGGCGAAGCCGAGTTGGACTCCCACCGCTCCCAGGACATCGGGATCCATCCAATTCTTCTGGTTCCAGAGCATCTGCTGGAAGCCGCTCATCGCCCAATGGGTCAAGGTGCAGCGCGTGGCGATCTGGGCGGCCAGCGGCAGTTCGAAGAGCTGGATCGGAAACCAGGCGCCGCCGAGCGCGCTCATGACCAGGATCACCAGGGTCGACAGACCTTCGGCCTGCTTCGTGGTGCCCGCCCAGGCCGCCACGAGGATTCCGAAGCTGGTCACCGCCAGGGTGAGCGTGAACACGAGCACGGCGAGGGTGGCCGGATCACGGAACATGCCGACGCGGAACACGGCCTCGCCGTACACGAGCAGCACGCCGATCTGCAGCAGGCCGACGATGCCGACGAACAGGAACTTGCCGAGCAGGATCGCGTCGCGCGCGACCGGCGCGACGAGCAGGCGGGCCAGCGAACCGGTTTCGCGCTCGACGATCAAGGAGCTGCCGGCCGCCACCAGACCGAACATGAGCATCATCACCATCATGCCGCTGATGGTCTGTGCGAGCTGCCAGGTGAGCATCTTCGGGCGTTCCGGTGGGGCGAGGTCTTCGGCTTCGACCGGCACCATCTGGTCGAAGAGACCGCCCAGCGCCGCGGCGGATCCGGTCGGATCCGCTGCGGAAGCGGCGTCACCTTCGCCGCCGCCCGGCCCCGGCGCGGCGAACGACGCGATAATTCCGCGCATCGATTCCGCCGCCGCGCGCACCCCGTCGGCGGCTTGCGCGTCCATGCCGGCTTCGAGCATCCCCCGTTCGATCTGCGCGGGCCAGAGCTTGCCTTCGCTCGCTTCCAGGAATGCCGGCAGCAGGCCGTATCCGATGA
Organism: Planctomycetota bacterium; assembly: GCA_036396955.1. Classification (GTDB taxonomy): domain Bacteria; phylum Planctomycetota; class UBA1135; order UBA1135; family UBA1135; genus DASWJW01. Next base: position 10,919 of record DASWJW010000197.1, on the reverse strand, counting down.
TGCGATCCTCCAGCGCGCGGCCGGGATCCCGCAACATCCGGATCGCCGGAAGTTCCCCCGCCTCGACCGTGGCGCCGAAGCCCGGGTCCAGGATCATCGCGTGGTGCGCTTCGCCGTCGGCGATCAGGGCCCGCGCCTCGGCTTCGTCGACCGCATCTTCGTCGAGCCGAGGCCGCAGCCGGATCGTCGCCGAGTCGCGCAATGCGCCCACGAAGGCCGCGCTGCGCGCGGAGCCGTCCGCATCCACCATCCACAGTTCCACGCGGCCCATCGCATCCTGGCCGCCGAATGCGATCTTCATCACGAAGCCGAACACCGTCACCAGCGCGATCGGGAGCGCAAAGCCGAGCAGTGCCGCGGAGCGGTCGCGGAAGTAGAGCCGCAAGTCCTTGCGCGCCATCGTCCAGGCCGCGGGAAGAATTGCCTTGCGCTTCATGCACCGTCCCGGAGCTGGTGGCCCGTGATCCGCAAGAACACTTCTTCGAGGTTGGCGTCGGGAACGCCGGCTTGCGCGGCGAGCTCCTTAGGAGTCCCGGCACCCACCACGCGGCCTTCGTGGATGATCGCCACGCGGTCGCAGAGACGCTGCGCCTCTTCCATGTAGTGCGTGGTGTAGAGCAGCGTGCGTCCGCTCTCGCGCAAGGCCTCGAGCGCTTCGAAAATGTGGTTGCGCGACTGCGGATCGACGCCCACGGTAGGCTCGTCCAGAAGCAGCAGCTCCGGAGCGTGCAAGTCGCCGAGCACCAGGTTCAGGCGCCGCTTCATCCCGCCCGAGTAGCGGCTCACGCGGTCGTCGGCCCGATCGTCGAGCCCGGCGAGCGCGAGACCCCGGTCGCAGGCCGCTGCCAGCTCGGCAGCCTCCAGGCCGGAAAGTCGTCCGAAGAACTGCAGATTCTCACGCGCCGTGAGTTCCGGGTAGAGCGCCAGTTCCTGGGGCACCACGCCGAGACGGGCGCGATCCTCGGGCATTCGCGCGGGGGCGAAAGGCCGGCCGTCGAAACGCATCTCCCCTTGCCAGTCGGCCAGGCCGCCGGCCACGCAGGAGAGCGTGGTGGTCTTCCCGGCTCCGTTGGGACCGAGGAGACCGAAGATCTCACCGCGTTCCAGCTCGAAGCTCGCGCCGGCGACGGCCAGGCGGTCGCCGTACGAGTAGCGCAGTTCCTTGACTTCGAGCAGCATTGCGGCCGGTCTGCGCCGGCAGACGGCGAGGGCACGGAACTCTACTCGCTCCGCCCGGCACTAGAATCGTCGGCTTGGCGGAGGAGTCGACCGACACCGGCCGTCTTGAGGACCTCCTGGGCCACCGCTTCCGCGACCGGCGGCTGCGCGACGAAGCGCTCACCCACGCTTCGGCCCGGGATGGCCACAACGAACGTCTCGAGTTTCTCGGCGACGCGGTCCTGAACCTCGTCGTGGCGCGGGATCTCTATGCCCGCTTTCCAGAGGCGCGCGAAGGCCGCCTCACCGAGTGGAAGAGCCGTTTGATAGCCAGGGAGACCTTGGCGCGCGTCGGCGCCCGGCTGGGGCTAGGCACTTTCCTCCAAGTCGGCGGCGGCCTTGAGTCGCGTTCCAGCCTGCCGCGCTCGCTCCTCGGCAACGCGCTCGAAGCCTTGCTCGGGGCGATCTACCTGGATCTGGAACCCGAAGCCTCCCTTGAGTATTGCGCGCGCTTGGTGCGGGCGTGGCTCGCCCCCGAACTCGAGCGGCTCGCCGACGACGCCGGTCCCCACACGGCCAAGCAGCTGCTGCAGCACCACGCGCAAAGCGTCCTCGGCATGCTGCCCGCCTACGAAGTCGTGGACAGCTACGCCGCGCACCCGGAGTCGCGCGCCTTCAAGGTGGTTGCGCGCCTTGGTCAGCGAGCGTTCCCTGCGGCGTGGTCCTCGACCAAGAAGGACGCGGAACGGCGCGCGGCCTGGGAGGCGATCTGCGTGCTGCGCGAGGAAGGCTCGCTGCCCAAGGACGCCGGCGGGAACGCATGAATCCGGCCGCCGACCAGCTGCGCTCCGCCGCCGGCTACGCCGAGCTGCGCGACCGCTGGCGCGCCGAGCAACGCGGCCTGCTGCGCTGGGGCGGGTTGTGGGGTTCGTCCAAGGCGCTGCTCACGAGCGTGCTCGCACGCGACCTCGACGTGCCGGTGCTGGTCGTCGTGACCGATCCGCACGCGGCCGAACTCTTGCTCGACGACCTCGCCTGCTTCGGATCGGGCGGCGTCGCTTTTCCCGCGCGGGAAGGCCGCATGGGCGCCGAAGCGGAAGTGCTGCGCGAGCGCTTCCACGCCCTGGACCTGGCGACGCGCTCGGGATTCCGCGGCGTGCTGGTCGCGCCGCTTGCCGCGCTCTTGCAACCGGTCCCCGCGGCCGCGGACGAAGCGGCGACCCTGGATCTTGCCGAGGGTGCCCGCATCGACGTCGAAGCCCTGCTGCAACGGCTCGCCGACGCCGGATTCGAGCGCGTGCCGGCCATCGGTTCGCCGGGCGAAGTCGCGCGCCGCGGCGACATCCTCGACTTGTTCGCGCCGTCGATGGGCGAGCCGCTGCGCCTCGAATTCTTCGACGACGAGCTCGAGAGCGTCCGCGTGTTCGACATCGCCACGCAACGCACGCGGCACGTGCTCAAGAATGTGCGCGTTCCGCTCGCCCAGGACCTCGCCGAAATCGCCGCGTCGAGCGACGCCATGCCGCTCGAACGCCTGCCGGAAGCGATGCGCGTGGTGCGAGTGGAACCGGCCGCGATCCGCGATTCCGCCGACAAGCTGCGCTTCCACGGTGTGCCGCATGTGGCGGCGCTCGACCGCCTTGCCCGCCAGCTCGCCGGACGCGCGGTGCTCGACCTTGCCACGCTGCCGGGGGAAGACGGCACGATCGACGTCTTGTCGGTCGAGGAATACTGCCGCGGCGTCGCCGAAGGCGCGGCCTTGCTGGCCGACCGCGCGGCCGACGGCGAAGTCGCCGTGGTCTGCTGCGCCACCGAGGCCGAGGCCGAGCGGCTGGGTCATCTCCTCGAAGACGCGGGCCGCAAGGCCGATTCCCTGGTCCGCCACCGTGGCGGACTCGAGCGCGGTTTCCGCGTGCCCGGGGCACGATTGACCGTGCTGCACCACCGCGAGTTCGTGCCCGGCCACGGCGCGCACAAACCCAAGCCGCGCCGCGGGCGCGCGCACGCCGCCGAAACGATCGAAAGCGTGCTGTCGCTGCGCCCCGGCGACCTGGTGATCCACGCCGTGCACGGCCTGGCGCGCTTCCGCAGTCTTGACGACGACCATCTGGAGCTCGAATTCTCCGGCGACGGCCTGCTGCGCGTGCCAGCGTCGCGGGTCGACCTGGTGGAACGCTACATCGGCGCCGGCAGCTCCGCGCCGACCCTCGATCGGCTGGGTTCGGGCTCGTTCGAGCGCCGGCGGCGGAAAGTCACCGAAGCCGTCGAGGACATGGCTTCGGAACTCCTCGAGATCCAGGCTCGGCGCGCGGCCGGTGGCGGCAATGCGTTCGCCGACGGCGGCGACGACCAGCGCGCATTCGAGGCCGCTTTCCCTTACGAGGACACGCCCGACCAGGCGACCGGCACGCGCGAAATCCACGCCGACCTCGGCGCGCCGGCGCCCATGGACCGGCTGGTCTGCGGCGACGTCGGCTACGGCAAGACCGAACTCGCCGCGCGCGCGGCTTTCCGCGTGATCCTCGCCGGTTTCCAGGTCGCGCTGCTCGTCCCGACGACCGTGCTCGCCGAGCAGCACGCGCGCAGCCTGGGCGAACGCTTCGCCGACTGGCCCATGAGCATCGGCCTGCTCTCGCGCATCCGGCCGCCGGCCGAGCGCAAGCAGGTCCTTGGGGATCTCGCCGCCGGGCGGGTCGACCTGGTCATCGGCACGCACCGGCTGTTGTCGCGCGACGTCTCGTTCAAGAAGCTCGGCCTGGTGATCATCGACGAGGAGCAGCGCTTCGGCGTGGGCGCCAAGGAAACGCTCAAGCGCCAGCGCGCGCTGGTCGACATCCTGACCTTGAGCGCGACGCCGATTCCGCGGACGCTGCACATGGCGATGGCGGGAATCCGCGACATCACTTCGCTGAGCACGCCGCCGCGCGGACGCATGGAGATCCACACGGAGATCCGCTACGACGACGAAGACGCCTTGATCCGCGAATCATTGCGGGCCGAACTCGAACGCGGCGGACAGGCTTTCTACGTCCACAACCGGATCAAGGACCTCGAGAAGGTCGCGGACCGCTTGCGCCGCCTGGTGCCGGAGGCGTCCGTGGCGACCGGTCACGGGCAGATGGAACCGCGCGTGCTCGAGAAAGCGATGCTGCAGTTCGTGCGCGGCGAGGCGCAGATCCTGTGCTCGACCACCATCGTGGAAAGCGGGCTCGACATTCCCAACGCCAACACGATCTTCCTCGATGGCGCGCACCGCTACGGCCTCGCCGACCTGCACCAGCTGCGCGGCCGCGTGGGCCGCGGCGCGCACCGCGGCCACTGCTTCCTCTTGATCCCGCGCGGCCAGCCTCTGCCGCTCGACGCGCGCCGGCGGCTCAAGGCCGTCGAGGAATTGCGCTACCTCGGCGCCGGCTTCCAAGTGGCGCTGCGCGACCTGGAGATCCGCGGCGCGGGCAACCTTCTCGGCGCGGAGCAGTCGGGGCACATCGCCGCGGTCGGCTACGAGACCTACCGGAAGCTCTTGCGGCAGGCCGTCGCGCGCTGCAAACGGCGCGATGTCGCGGCGGCCGAGGAATCGCCGGCCGCCGACGTGAGCCTGGCGGTGGCCGCTGCGTTGTCGCCGGCCTACGTTCCCGACGAAGAGACCCGCTTGCAGGTGCTGCGGGAGTTCGATCGCGTGCGCGAAGCCGGCGAGGTCGACGGAGTCCTTGAGGCGTTGCGCGACCGCTTCGGCCCGCCGCCGGCGGCGGCCGCGAACCTGGTGCGGCTGTTCTTCCTCAAGCACCGGCTGGGAGTTCTCGGCCTCGACGCAGTCCAGTGGGTCGACGACCGCCTGATCTGCACCTTGCGCGAAGCACGCCGCTTCGAGCGGGCGCTGGCGCCGACCGGCGTCGAATTGCGACTGATCACCGCCCGCAGGGCCCACTGGATCCTGCCAGAGGACTGCCGCGACGCCGAATCGGTGCTGAATCACCTTTATGCGACGACGCTTGCTTGCCGCTTGCCCGGCCGGCGCGGACAATCCCGGGCCAAGGCCACCCGAAAATGACCCTCGCCGCCCTCTTGCTCCTCCTGCCCTGCCCCCAAACCGCCGGCGCCGTGCCGGCGCAAGACCAGGGGATCCTGATCGATCGCATGCTCGCGATCGTCAACGACCAGGTCATCACGCTCTACATGGTCGAAGGCGAAGCCCGCCACCGGCAAGTCGGCCAGGCCGCGCCCAACTCGTCCCTGCCGGAACTGCGCAAGTCCGCGTTCCGCGACCTGCTCGTCGACGCGCTATTCCGCGAAGGCTTCCGCATCAGCGGCATGGAGCCGACCTTCGTCAACCGGATCGTCGACGACATCGTCGAGGACCGCATCGAAAAAGCCGGTTCGATGGCGGAATACACCTCTTCGCTGCAGCAGCAGGGCCGCAGCCTCGAAGAAGAGATCCAGGCCATCCGGCGCTACTACATGGCCGTGTACTTCCAGTGGGTCGAGCTCGGCAGCGCGCCTGCCAAAGGCCAGAAAGGCTACAAGGCCGACCGATTCGTCGGTCCCGCCGAAATCGCGCGCTACTACCAGGAGCACCGCGACGAATTCCGACGCGAGCGGCGCGTCCAGGCGCGGATGATCCAGCTCCGCGACGAAGTCGGCAAGGCCGCCGCAGGGCAGCGGATCCGCGACCTGACGCAGCGCATCCGCCGTGGCGACGTCGCCTTCGCCGACGCGGCGCGGGTGGAGTCGAGCTTCCGGCCGAGCACTGGTGGCAGCATGGGCTGGGTCGGCCAGGATACGAGCTACGCCAAGCCGATCATGGACTTCCTCGCCGGCGCCTCGGCCGACGCGATCAGCGAACCGATCCAGCTGCAGAACGCTTTGGGCGACGGCGAGCTCTGGGTGCTGCTGCAGGTCGAAGCCGTCCAGCAAGCCGGCATGGTGCCCTACGACGAGGCCCAGATCGCGATTGCCGCGCAGCTGTCCCGCTCGAACGCCAACAACATCCTTGCCGGTGCCGTCAATGCCTTGCGGCAACGCTGCTACGTCTGGGGGCCCGACGCCGCCCAGATCCTCGACGAAGCGTTCGTGACCGAAGCCGACTCCGCAGGACCGCGCTAGAATCTCCCGCAACGTGCGCACTCGGCTGGCCGTTTGAACCGGCCCGGACGGGGGGCGTTGAGCCTGCCTGAACGATTTGGACCGGCCAATCACGCATCGTGACGGCCTTCCTGCCCCCGCTGCCCCTTCCTTGGCCTGCCATTTCCGCCCCTCAGGAGTCTCGCCGGACGCTAGAGCCTAAAAGATGAGCGAATTCGAACAAGCTGACGCCGGGTACCACCGGTACCACGAGCAAGAGACCACATTCAACGACATCCTGGCGGACTGGCTCCACCGGGCGCCGTATTTGTTCGCCTCGCTCGGCATCCACGCGCTGCTGGCGCTCGTCGTCGCCGGCCTCGGCTTCTTGCGTCCCACGACCTCCGAGGCACCGACCCTCGAAGTGGTGACCACACCTCCCCCGCCGGATGTGATCGACAAGGAAGAGCCGCCCGAAGAGCCGATCGAGGAAGTCGTCGAAGAGCCCGTGCTCCAGGAGGCCGAACTCGAGGAAGTCGTCGAGATGGAGACCCTCGAGGACACCGGCGACCCCGACTTCACCGCCGACGCGCCCTTCGACGCCGAGTCGTGGAACAACGCGGTGGGACTTGGCGGCGGTGCCGGCGGCAAGCTCGGCGGCCGCGGCGGCCGTGGCGGCGGCCGGCGCAAGGGCAGCCCCACCGAGAAGGCGGTGTCGGACGCGCTCAAGTGGCTCGCCGACCACCAGCAGCCGGACGACGGCTACTGGGACTCGGACGAGTTCATGTACTACGACCAGTACCCGAACGAGCCGCAGAGCGACGGCGCCGGCAACCCGGTCGTCGACGTCGGACTGACCGGACTGGCAAGCCTCGCGTTCATGGGCAACGACAACACCATGACCCGCGGCCCCTTCGCGGACAACGTCAAGAAGGGCATCACCTGGCTGCGCGAGAACCAGCTTGCCAACGGCCTGTTCGGCGACGAAGTCGGCAACCCCACCTTGTACAACCACTCGATCGCCACCATGGCGATGGGCGAGGCCTACTACTTCTCGGGCAAGTCTCCCCTGCTGAAGAAGAACGTGCAGAAGGCCGTGCAGGTGATCGTCAACGCGCGGAACCCCTACCAGGCGTGGCGCTACACCCTCGAGCCGAACGGCGACAACGACTCGTCGATCACCGGTTGGATGGTCTTCGCGCTCAAGACCGCGCAGGAAAGCGGCATCGACGTCTCGAAGGACGTGTACGAAGGCTCCGAGAACTGGTTCGCCACCATGACCGACCCCGGCAATGGTCGCACCGGTTACGCCTTTGGCGAAGGCGGTGGTCCGGGCTCGCGGCCCTCGCGCCCGCGCGCCTACCTGGAGAAGTTCCCGCCGGAGAAGTCCGAGGCGCTCACCGCCGTGGCGCTGCTCTCGCGCATCTTCATGACCGACCACGACCAGGTCCGCACCTGGAAAGCCCACCCGCAGTGGGAGACCATGAAGAAGCAGGCCGAGCTGTGCATGAACGTGCTCCCGCAGTGGGACCCCGAAGGCGGCACCTGCGACATGTACTACTGGTACTACGCGACCTTCGCGATGTACCAGATCGGCGACACCTACTGGAAGACCTGGCAGAAGGCCATCGAAGGCGCTTTGCTGCCGAGCCAGCGCCAGGACGGCAACTTCAAGGGTTCCTGGGATCCGGCGGGTCCGTGGGGCCACGAAGGCGGCCGCGTGTACTCCACCGCGATCGGCGCGATCATCCTCGAGGTCTACTACCGCTACTCGAAGGTCCTCGGCGCACGCTAGCAGCCGGAACGTTGCCGCCCGACCCTCGTGGCCGGGCGGCCACAAAGAAACCGGGGCGCCCTCGCGAAGAGGGCGCCCCGGTTCGAATTCCGGCTCGTCTACCGATTACCGGGTCAGGAAGTCGCGGCTTCCTTCTTGAGCGCGTTTACCGCGGCGGCCAGCTTGCTCTTGCGGCGGGCAGCGGTGTTGGCATGCAGCTGGTTCCACTTGGCGTTCTTGTCGATCAGCTTGTACGCCGTGACCAGACTCGCCTGGGCGGTTTCCAGGTCCTTGGCCTCGATGGCCGCAAGGGTTCGCTTGATCGAGGTCCGCATGGCGGACTTGCGGCCGCGGTTGCGCTCGCGGTTCACAAGGCTCTTGCGGAGGGCGCTCTTGGCGGATTGGTTGTTCGGCATCGACTGGGATTCGTTGGGACGGCCCCTGAATCGGGGCCGAATATCTTAGATGGGGCCGGCCGATCCGGCAAGCCGGCGGGCGGGCTACGCCCCGGAAGGCGGGTCGCCGCCCTCCATGGGTGCGGCATCGGTGCCGCGGGCGGCCCGCAGCATGGCGTCTTTGTCGCGGGCGATGTCGAAACCGCTCTCGGCCTCGTCGTAGCGCTTGGTGCGCAAGGCCTGTTCGGCGGCCAGGTTCTTGCGCGCGCGCAAGGCCTCCGAGTCGCGAGGGTTGGCGTCGAGGGCCTTCTGGTAGTGCTCGAGCGCCTGCACGACGTCGCCCTGGGCCGCCGCCAGCGCTCCGGCCTGGCGCGCTGCCTCGCCGTGGAATTCGCCGAGTGCCCCGAACGCCGACAGGGCCGCCCCGGCATATCCGGCGCGCTCCAAGGCCTCGGCCCACAGATAGCCCTTGTGGAGGTCCGAAGGATTCTTCATGAACGCGCGGCGCCGTGACCTGGCTTCGCCTTCGGCGTTGCGCGTCATGCGGCTCAAGCGGGCCGCCAGCCCGAAACTGCCGGCTCCGATGCGTCCCAGCCAGGTGCGGTTGGCACGGAGATTGAGCAAAGCCTGCGCCAGTACGGCGGCCGCTCTCGCTTCGCCCGGTGCGAAGTCGAGCACCTGGTCGCAGAGCTCGGCCGCGTAATCGGACTGGCCGCGATTCAACGCATCTTCCGCGCGGTCCAAATGCTTCTTCAGGTCCAACAGATCCCTCCCGGAACGTCCGGGTATTCTAGGAAGCCCAAGACCTTCCGACATGGAGATCGTCCTTTACCCCGACCCTCGCCTGCGGCGGAAGAACGCCCCTGTCGAGGCCTTCGACGCGGAGCTCGCCCGGCTCGCGCGAGCGATGTTCGACGCGATGTACCGGACCAGGGGGGTCGGTCTCGCCGCTCCCCAGGTCGGCGTGAACCTGCGGCTGCTGGTTTACAACCCCACTGGGGACCCGGAGCAGCCCGAGGCCGAGGTGGTTCTCTGCAATCCGCGGCTGGCCTGGAAAGCCCGCTCGAAGGAGACCGGTGAGGAGGGTTGCTTGTCGTTCCCCTCGATCTACGCCCAGGTCGAGCGGCCGGTGGCCGCCAAGGTCGAGGCGCGGGACTTGCTTGGAGAGCCGGTCGAGCTTCCGCTCGAGGACTGGGAGGCGCGCGTGTTCCAGCACGAGTTCGACCACCTCGACGGCATCCTGTTCATCGACCGGATGAGCCCGGCCGACCGTCTCCGCATCAAAACCCAGCTCGAGGACCTCGAAGCCGCCTTCGTCGGCGAACGTGCAGGTTCTTGAGGGCCTAGGGGCGCTGCCCGCGCCGGGCGCCGCGGCTCGCGCCGCGACCGTGGGCGTGTTCGACGGCGTCCATCTCGGCCATTTCGTGGTGTTGCGCGAAGTCGTCGAGCGCGCTCGCGCCGACGGGCTGGAGCCAGCGGTCGTCACCTTCGCAGGACATCCCAAGGAAGTCCTCGTCGGCCGAAACCCGCCCACGGTGACGAGCCTGGAGCACCGGCTGCTGTTGTTCCGCCGCATTGGGCTGCGCCTGGCGCTGGTGCTGGAGTTCACGCCCGAGTTGCGCGAACTCAGCGCCGAGGACTTCCTGCGCCGTGTCCTGCTCGACGGCCTGGGTGTCCGCGAGCTCGTGCTCGGCTTCGACAGCAAGTTCGGGCGCGGCCGGGCCGGCACCGCGGAGTCGTTGCGGCCCCTGGCGGCCCGGCACGGCTTCGGCCTGCACGAAGTGCCGCCACTGCGGCTGACGGGGCGCGCCGTGTCCAGCACGGCGGTCCGCGAGGCCGTGGCGCTCGGCGAACTCGATCGCGCGGCGGCCATGCTCGGCCGGCCGGTGAGCTTGCTCGGCACGGTGGTGCACGGCGACGCCCGCGGCCGCGAGATCGGCTTTCCGACCGCGAACCTCGACCTTCACCACGAGCTACGTCCGCCCGAAGGCGTATACGCCGCGCTCGCGATCCGCCGCGGCCGCAACGCCGCCGCTCCCTGGGAGGCGGCCGAAGCGGACCGTTCGCTGCTTCCGGCGGTGGTCAACGTCGGCCGCCGGCCGACATTCGCCGGTGCGGAAGTCCGCGTGGAAGTGCATCTGCTCGATTTCGACGCCGACCTTTACGGCGAAAACCTGGAGGTGTTCTTTCTCGCCGCCATTCGCGGCGAGCAACAGTTCCATGACGCCGCGGCATTGCGCGAACAGATCGCGCGGGACGTCGCGACGGCGCGCCAGGTGCTTGCCGAGGTCCCGCGGCGATGGCGCATTCCGGGGGCCTATTTGCCGATCGAGGGCCCTGGCCCGGAAACGCTCTCCCAAGCCGTCGACACGGCCTTTGGGGGCCGGTAACCGGGACAACTTCGTGTTCGTTGCCGCCCCGCTGCGGCTTCCCGGGCCCAGAAAGTCCGCCCGACAAGCCGCGTGCCGCGTGAACATGATTTTCGCCGGAATTCCCGGGGAGAATGGTAATGGCCCGTATTCTCTTCTCGATTT
>DASWJW010000196.1:0-18814 GCA_036396955.1 Planctomycetota bacterium | reverse complement strand
GTTCCGCGACCTCGTGGGCGAGCGCAACTCCGCGGCCATCGTCTGGCCCGGGGACCACGACCTGCCGACTCTCGCCGACTACTTCCTGGACCCGGCCTGGAACGACGCGGACGAGGCCTACGACGAGTTCCGCGAGGACTTCCTGGACGGCTCGGGGATCGACCTCGGCGCAGCTTTGCCGTTGCCGTCCGCCGACATCGACGGAGGTACCGCGCGCGCGAGTTTCGACTTTCCCGGCGGTTTCGCCAGCTCGGATGCCGATCTGGAGCTGAAGGACGGCTACACGGAGATCTTCACCGACGGAACGAGCTTCTTCACCGACTCGTTCAACCGCACCTACACGTTGCGCAACGGCGTGCTGGTGGTGGACGACTTGACCATCCGCGCCGGCTCCTACCTGCGCGTTCGCGGCAAGAATCCGCTGGTGATCTATGCCACCGGCGACGTGATCCTCGAAGGCGGGCTCGATGCGAGCGGCAACAACGCGACCAGCCCGCGGACCTTGAACACCCCGACCTATCCCGAAGGCGGCGCTGCGGGAGAAGGCGGCGGCGGCGACGGCGGCACTTCGTCGCAGATCACCACCGGAGAGACTCCGCGCGGCGAAGCCGGCGACGGACCGTTCGGCCAGATCGGCGCCGGCGGCGGCGGCGGCGAAGGCGGCATCCAGCAGCTCCTCAACCTGGGCGGCACCGACGAGGGCACCTGGCGTTCGGTGGTCGGCGGCGGTGCCGGCGGCAATTTCTCGCTCACGCCCAACGTCGCCGTGGTGTGGGATCGCTGGAGCGGTCCCCAGAATCCGACGAGCCACGACGACGAAGGGCCCGACCACGACGTCCTGCGGCACCCGGAATACCATCGCGACCCGGCCGACCCCACGTACACCGGCCCGCCGGCGGCCTGGGGCTTGGTGTTCGGCGGCGAGAACGGCAACCGCGGCAGCTCGGCCGAGACCGATCAGACCAACCTCAACAGGCCGCACGGCGTCTTCGGAATGGAAGACGTGGCCATCGATACCGTCGCCTACGACGGTCCGCCGGATCCGGGCGGCGACGCCATCCGCTGCTTGTGGGCCGACCCCAAGAACGACGGCGTCGGGCCCACCGCCACGGATCCGGAGTGGGTGCTCGGCGATCCCGTGCTGGGGCCCGACGGCGGCAACAAGAACGAGTCGGTGTTCACCAACGACTTGCTTGCCTCGAAGAATGACTTCTGGGGCACGCGGCTCGCCAACGGCGGCGGGGTGATCGCGGGCGAACTGCTCGCGCCGTGGGCCGGCTACGGCGGGGGCGCAGGCGGCGATTCGCAGATCATCAATCGCACGGTCGCGGGCACGCGGAAGACGATCCCGGAAATCTATCCCGACCGGCCGTGGGGCTTCTTCGGCGGCCCGCAGACCGACTCCTACCGCAAGAGTGCGCCGGGTGGCGGCGGCGCCGGTCAGATCCTGGTGCTCGCGATCGGTGAGATCCGCATCGGCGCGCAAGCCCGCTTGAAGGTCGACGGCGGCATCGGCAACGGCGGCGAAGGGCTCGGCGCGAGCCCCAGCCAGGTGTCGGGTTCCGGGGGCGGCTCCGGCGGCCACCTGGTGCTGCATTCGGCGACCCGCGTCGACTTGTCGGCGATCGACCTCGGCGCCAACCCCGCAAACCCGGTCGTCGCGGACTTGATCACCGCGATCGGCGGCCGCCGCGGCTGGAGCGGTACGAATCTCGACCGCTGCACGGCGGAGGGCCGCAATGCCGACGGCAACCCGGACTTCCAGATCGGCCGCGGCGGCGCCGGCGGCAACGGCATAGTGCAGATCCACGTGCCCGACCCTGGCCGGGACATCTTGTGGTGGCCGCCTTTCCAGGCGGCATTCGACGCTTACGTCCACGGGGGGACCACCAACGGGCCGCTCGACATCGACCGCGTCGAGGAATTGCTCGACTACTACTGCGCGCCGCGGCCCTACGCGCTGATCCCGTTCTTCGCGGCCAAGTCGCAACTGCAGAGCAAGTGGATCGACAGCGGGCTCGCCAGCCTGCGCGACCCCGACGGCAGCGGCGACTGGCCCAAGTGGGCGGGTCCGGCGCTCGCTTTGGAAGGACTCGATCTCGCCAGCGGCGAAGTCGAGCGCGTCGGCACGCGCGTTGCCGCGCAAGGCGAGGCGTTCACCGGCACGGCCGCGCAAGGCGGCTTCGAAGCATTCGCGCTCGAAGTGCCGTCCGCCTCAGCGCTCGTGTCCGCGTTGTTCTTGCGCGAACCCGAACTGCTGCACGGCTACGACCTGCTTCCCAACCGCAGCGAGCCGCTGCGCACGTACGAGATCGTGGGCGCCACCTACGACCGGGCGGCAGACCGCTTGCGGATGGTCACCCGCAGCGAAGACGGTGCGCTCTCGTTCGGGGTTGGACCGCAGTGGAGCGTTCGGCGCAAGTTCTTCCGCATCGCGACCTCGGGCTTGAAGGACTTCCTGCCTCTGTCTTCGGCCATGTGGATCGAATTCCAAGCCGCCGACGACCCCGAGGACTTCGCCAGCTACGCGCCGTTTCCGGGCAACGCGAACACTTGGACCGCAGATCTGGCCCTGCTCGAGGGCAAGCGCTGGCTGCGCTGGCGCGCGACTTTCGACATCAACGCGGATGATGCGGGCGTGGGCTTGAACAACCCGCTGCCGACGCTCGACTACCTCAAGGTCCCGTTCGCCTGGTAGGGAAGCTGGCCTCGTTGAGTGGGTGGTAGTGCCCGGCAATCGCGTAACAACTTCCGTCGAGCGCGTCGTCGGGAAGTGACCGTGCTCCAGGTAGCCGGTCGTTCTTGCCGATGCGATTCCAACCGCCCTGCTGCCCACACGAATCCTGCCCCAGCCGCCTCGAAGCCCGTCCGCAGCGCTGGCGTCGCCATGGCTACTACCTGCGGCGTTGCGACGCTCGAAGAGTGCCGCGTTTTCGGTGCCTGGATTGCGGTCGCGGTTTCAGCTCGCAGACCTATCGCGTTGACTTCGGCCTGCGCAAACCCTGGCTCGACGCGCCGATCGCGCGCCTGTTCTGCGCCAAGGTCAGCCTCCGTCGAGGCGCGGAACTCCTTGGCGTGCGGAGGCCCACCATCGAGCGACGGCTCGATCGTTTCGGCCGCCACGGAAGGCTGCTGCACCAGGCGTTCCTCGAACGGCACAAGGCCCTGCGCGGCGGTCTCTCCGGAACCTTCCAGCTCGACGAGCTCAAGACCTTCGAAACGGATCGCCGGCTCCAACCCGTGACCGTCCCGATTCTCATCGAACGCGGCAGCTACTTCCTCGTGCATGTCGAAGCTGCGCCGTTGGCGGCCCGTGGTGGCCTATCCAAACGGGATGAGGCCCGAAAGAAGACCTGGCAGGAACTTCACGGCAGGCGGGTCGGGCAGTCTCGCGACGCCGTCCGCAGCACCCTTGAAGCCTGGCGACGATGGCACCACCCGGCAGCCCTTCCCCAACTTCAATCCGACAAGAGGCAGAGTTACAGGAGCCTGCTGCGCGCCGTTCTTGGAACTCGCGGGCACAGCCACCAGGTCGGCTCTTCCAAGGCCACGCGCGATTACCGAAACTTGCTTTTTCCGATCAACCACACCAACGCGATGTTGCGCGATCACGTGAGCCGATTGGTGCGCAGGAGCTGGGCGCACAGCAAGAAACGCTCGCGGCTCACTCGGCACCTTTGGGTCTTTGCGCTCTTTCGCAACTACGTGCGGGGAATCACTCGGAAGGCGCCGGAAGTGACTTCGGCCATGGCGCTCGGAGTCGCGCAGAGGAAGTATGGATGGAGCGAAGTCCTGCGCTGGCGCGCCGATTGTTTCTTTGGATTTGGCACCCACTGAACGGGGCCAGATTCGTCGTGCTGCGATCAGTCCACCACGGCAAAATCGAAGGCATCCGCCGCAAACAGGGTCACGGGCGCCGCGCCAAGGAAGGCTTCGTAGCGCGCGCTTATCCGCGGCGCCGAAAGCGGCACGGCGTGCACAAGATTCAAGGTTTCCTGCTCGCCGGACGCGAGCACCACGCCGAGGGGACCGTGGAGCCAGCCGCTGCCGGGGAAGAGGCCGCCATTGGGCAGCCGCACGCGGCTCACTAGCAGCGCCTGACCGGAGCCCGCGCCATGGCGGCGCAGGCGAGCGCGCACGTTCCAGGTGCTGCCCCGGCGTGCATCGCCGTGATCCGGCTGCAGCAGCAGGCTCCACGCCGGCGCGCCGGCGTGGTCTTCGACCGCCACCGACGCCGCGGTGTACGTGTAGTCGCCCGCGCGGGTGCCATCGAGATCGCCGGCAAAGCCGACCGCGCTGAAGCGCGCGCTGCCGGCTCCAGCGGCCGGCGCGGTCCAGTCGAAGGCGAAGTCGACCGGTCCGTCGGGCAGGCCCGCGCGCAGGCCGGCGTTGGTGTTGCGCAAGTAGAGCCGGCCGTCGCGCACGCACGGAGCGGTGTTGCCGTCGGCGGGCGCGAGCAGGCCCGCGTCACTGCCATCCGCGAGGATCGCGGTGGTGCGGAAACCCCAGAGCTGCTGACCCGGATCGGCGAGGGTTGCGACCAGACGGTAGGTCGTGCCGGCGGTCCACGCGGATGGAACCCCCGCCAGGACGAAACTGCCGTCGCCGGCGTTGACCTCGCGGTCGACGTGGCAGTCGGCGCAGTTGCCGAAGTCGGGCGCTTCTCCCGCCTGCCCTTCGACGCTGCACGGATCGAGCCGCGGGGCCGCGCCCTGCAGCGGCAGGAGCGCGGCGAGGGCGGTGAGCAGCAGGACGAGCGCGGCGGCGAAGGCGCGAGGAGCGGCGGGGTGCGGCATGGACGGCTCCGAGGGTACCCGCGGGTTGCCGCGCCGGGAGGAAGCCGCAAATCCGCCGGAGGCTCGGGCGCGGGCTTGGAATCCGCAATTGGCGCAAGTACCTTCTGAAGTGCGCGAGGCGCGCAACCCCTCGTCTGTTTTGGACGGCGCCCCGCCCGCCAGGAAGCCTTTGTCCTGCGGCCGCGCAATCGGCCGCCGCGCCGGATCCGTCCGGCTGCACCCGCCTGCGTCGTGGAAACCCAAGAAATCCTCACCCTCGTTGTCGTCGGGCTCTTCTGCGGCCTGCTCGGCTGGTTTCTCAAGGGCTGGATCGGCAACCGCGGTCAGTACCGAGCCGGCTTCGTCTGGCAGGTCCGCGTCGAGGACGAGCGGCGCAAGCTCGACGCTCTCAACCGCGAACTGAAGGCGCGCCAGCGCGACCTCGACGGCACCAACACCAAGCTCAAGGGCGCAGTGTCGCGGGTCAAGCAGGAAGCCGCCGCCCGCGAGGAGATGCAGGCCCGCATGCGCACCGCGGAAGAGCGCACCGGCGAGCTGGAATCCATGCGTTTGGGAATGGAGAACAAGATCGCCGCGTTGCAGGAGCAGCTCGAGCAGCGCCAGGCGGTCGTCGCCGAAACCGCGGAACGGTTGGCCCAGTCCGAATCGAGTTGCGCCGACTTGCAGGATCAGTGCGAGGCGCGCGGCGCCGAAATTGCCGACCTGCGCGAGCGGATCGTCGCCAAGGAACGCGAGCTCGGCCTGCAGCACACCCGCCTGACGGAACTCGAACCGTTTCCCGAGCGCTACGCCAAGCTCGGCGAACGTCTGCAGCAGGTGCGCGTCGAACACGACGAGGTGCTCGAGGAGAAAGCGCGCCAGATCGTCGCCCTGCAAGGGCGCATCCACGAACTCGAACCCCTCGATGGACGTCTCGCCGAAACCGAATCCCGGCTCGACCGTGAAGTCGCGGCCCGGGAGCTGCGGCTGTCCCAGGCTCGTGACCGCATCGGCGAACTGGAAGCCCGCGTCGGCGAGCTCGAACCCTTCAGCGGGCGGCTCGAAGATGCGCGCGCCGAACTCGACCGGCGGCTGGCCGAACACCACAGCGTGCTGCAGGCTCGCGAGGCCGACATCGCCCGCCTCCAGGCGCGGGTCGCGGAACTCGAACCCCTGCCGGGCCGGCTCGAGGACCAGCGACTGGCCGCCGCCGACGCCGATGCGGCGCGTCGCGAGGAAATCGCCGCGCGCGACGCCGAGATCGCTGCACGCGAAGACGCGCTGCGCACCAGGCAGGCCGAAACTGCACGCCTCGAGGCGCGCATCCAGGAGCTGGAGCCTTTCCCCGGCCGACTCCAAGCGCTGCAGCAGCGGCTCGAAGAACAGGACGCGGCAGGCCGCGAGCAGGTGGCCGCGCGCGAAGCGCTGGTCGCCGAGCGCGACGCGACGATCCAGGCCAAGGCGGCCGAGGTCGAGACCTTGCAGCGCCGCATCGAGGAACTCGAACCGCTTCCCGAACGCCTCGAACAAGCGCGCGGTGAGATCCAGCGGCTGGCCGAGGACCACGGGTCGGCGCTCAGCGAGACCATGTCCGAGCTGGAGCGGATGCGTGACCGGGTCGCCGAGCTCGAGCCCTTGCCCGAGCGCTTGCACCGCGCGGAGGAGGCGCGGGAGCGCGAATTGGCCGACCGCGATGCGGCGCTGGCCGAACGCGACCGGAAGCTCGAAGCGCGCGCGGCCACGGTGCGCGAGCGCGAGCATGAGATCGAGTCCCTGCGCACGCGCTTGGCCGAACTCGAGCCCCTGCCGGCGCAGGTCGCCAAGCTCGAGCTGCTGGTCGACCAGAAGGACAAGTCGGCGGCCGAGCGCTTGCGCCAGGAGGCGGCGAGCGCGGCGGCGCGTTTGCAAAAGGAGCAAGCGGCCGCCGGTTCCGAGATCGCGCGCCGCGAAGCCGCCGCGCGCGAGGCGCTGGAAAACACCGAGAAGCAGGCGGAAGCCCGGATCCGCAAGTTGGAGCACCAGCTCGGAACCCAGGCGGAGACGCTCGAGAAGGCCGCCGCCGCCGCCGCCGCCGAAGCCGCCGCAGCGCTGGCCGCCAAGGACAAGGTGGTCGCCAAGCTCGAGAGGAAGCTCGCCGAGCTGCAGGCCTTCCGGGACCGCGTGGTGGACCGCGAATCGGGGCTGCGCGAGATCCTCAAGGCTCCCAAGGCCGCGAAGGAAGAGGAAATCCAGGAACTGAGCTCGCGCGCCGCCGAGCTCGCCCTGCTCATCAGTCCGCCGCGGCCGAATGCAGCGGCCGAATTGGAAATCGAGGCCGGCGCTGCGGCCGGCGCCAAGGGCCGACGGCCGGCGGGGCGCGCCACCAAGGCCAGCCCCAAGAAAACGCCGGCGAGCCGCGTCAAGGCGGTCAAGGCGGCGGTCGACGACCTGACGCGCATCAAGGGCATCGGCCCGGCGCTCGCCAAGAAGCTCGGCAGCATGGGCGTGACCAGCTTCCGGCAGATCGGCCTGTGGAAGAAGGCCGACGTCGACGCCTTCGCCGAGAAGCTGGGCGGGCTGCAAGGGCGCAACTTGCGTAAATTCGACGTGGTCGCGAGCGCCAAGCAGCAGCACTACCTGCAGTACTACGAACGCCTCTAGGCGGGCCGCGGATCGCCTTGGCGCGCTCGCGGCGCTTCTAGAATGTGCCGATGGCATCCGGTGGTTCCTGCTCGGTCCTGCGCGGCTTGTTGGTCCTCGGCGCGGCCCTGATCGGGCTGTCGATCTACGGCAAGCTCACCCTCAAGGGCAGCCTGGACAAGGACGTGGATGCGGCCGAAGACCGGCCCTACGCCACCATGCCGGTCCTCGGTCCCGGCAACTCCGACGCCCTCACCGAACGGCTCATGAAGCCGCTGCCGAGCCTTGCGGTGCGCGCGGTCGACCTCGGCGGTGAAGCGCTGCTCGGCGCGGCGATCCACGCCGACGGCCCGCTCGGCCGCACGCTGGATGCGGTCGGCGAAGAGGAGTGGCCCGAAGTCGCCCTCGGCGAATGAAGGTTCGCGGCGGAGCTGTCCGGCTATTTCCCGGCCGAGAAGTCCGTGTCCTTGCGCCGCGGCGAGACCGGCGGGCTGGCGCTCGAGATGCGTCGGGCCGGACTGGTCGAACTGCAGGCGCGCACGACTTTCGGCCGGTCGAGGGTCCTGGTCGCCGTCCTGCTGCGCGAAGGCGAGAGCCACCCCAAGCTGCCGCAGGACGCCGAAGGCCTGCGGATGCTCGAACACAAGGGGCACGGCGTCAACCTTTCGCCGCCGCTGGAGACCGGGACCTACGTTTTGTCGGTCGGCGGTTTCGGCCGCGCGCTGCTCCGCTCCGAGCCGCGCGAACTCGAGGCGGGGGAACTCGTGCACGCCGAGACGGTGGTGGACCGGGGCTTCGTGCTCAAGGTGGTCGTGGACGCTTCGATCGAGGTCCCCGAGGCCGGCGGCACGATCTCGCTGCTCGAGTCGGAAGGCGAGCACACCAAGCGCGACGGCACCATCACCGAGCGCTGGCGTTCTTCGGAGCGCGCCCGCGTTCGCGCCGGAGACTTCGGGCTGCCGGGGACGGCGCAGACTCCGGGCTGCGGCAAGACCGCAGAAACTTGGGAGTTCGCATAGATCGGAGCGCGCCCCAGGTCGCCGCTCAGCCGCCAGCTTCGAGGATTTCTTCGAGCAGGGCGGCGAGTTCCTGGTCCTTCTCGGCGCGCGTGCTCACTTGCGAGGCGTTCGTGGCCTGCGCCTGCGACAAGTGGCCGTCGGCCTCGCCCACGCGGCCCAGCCGGTTGAGGCCGATCGCCGCCAGGATGTGCATGTCCACGTCGTCGGGCTGGCTGGCGAGGAGCGCGTCGGCCACTTCGACCATGCGTTCCGACATGCCGGCCTGCCGGCAGGCGATCAGCAGATTGCGCGCGGCAGCCCGGCGCTCGGGGTCGATCGCCCAAGCGACCTCGAGTTCGGCGGCGGCCTCCTTCGGGTGGCCGGTGCGCAGGTAGAGCACGCCGAGGTTGAAGCGCGAGTTGAAGTCCGCAGGGTCGGCCTCGACCGCGATGCGGTAGGCGGCTTCGGCTTCCTGCGGACGCTTGGTGCCGCCGAGCAGGTTGCCGAGATTGGTGAGCGTGAGCACGTGCTTGGGCTCGAGCACCAGCGCTTTGCGGTACCAGGCCTCGGCCTCGGCGGGCCGTTCCTGGGTTTCGAGCACCACGCCAAGGTTGTAGTGCGCTTGCGCTTCGAATGCCAGCGGGTCGAGCTCGCAGGCCTTGCGCAGCACCTTTTCGGCCTCGCTCTCGCGGCCGGTGCGGTGGTAGGTGTTGCCCAGCCCGAGCAAGGCCTGCGCGCACTGCGGGTCGATCTCCATCGCCGTTTCGTAGGCGGCGAGGGCGTCTTCGGGCCGCTCTTCGTCCTGCGCCCAGTCGCCCATTCGCACCCAGGGGAGCGGGTCGCGCGGCGCGAGCCCCTTGGCACGGTCCACGTGGAGGGTCCAGGTCTCGAGCCCTGGCTTGCGTCCAGGTTCGCCAGCCGCAGCAGGTTGGTGACCGAGGGCACCGGCTCGGCGGCCATCTTGCGCAACAGATCGAGTGCTTCGTCTTCCTTGCCGCGTTCCATCAGCACACTCACCAGCGCGCTCTGGGTGATGTCGGCGTGCGGGTCTTCTTCGAGCACCTTCTTGAGCGCGACTTCGGCGGCCTCGAACTCCTGCTTGCGCACCAGCTCGTGCGCGGCCTGGCTGCGTTCCCAGTACGCGATCTTGTTCTTGGGGTCGGGGAGCGCGGCGCCGGCCTCGGCTTCTTCGTGTTCGGTCCACACGTAGCCCAGGGCGGCGAGCTGCTCGCGGGTCTCGGGGTCCATGCTGCGCATGGTGTCGCCGCGGATGTTGCGCTCGCCGGCGCGCAGGAAATCCTCGAGGGCCACGGTCATGGTCGCCACCTGCGCGGGCTGCGCGTCGTGCAGGTTGTTCAGCTCGCGGCGGTCGCGGAACAGGTCGTACAGCTCGGGCTCCGGGGCGCGGATGTAGCGCCAGGCGTCGTCGGTCACGGCGCGCGTGTCGCTCCAGCCGTGGTTGTAGTACGGGTTCATCGACTCGGAGTAGACCTCGCGCGGCCCGGCCTGCGCGGCCTCGTCCAGGCAGACCGTCGCTTGCGAGACGCCGTCCAGGTTCTTCGGCACGCGCAGTCCGAGCAGCTCGAGCGTGGTCGGCACCAGGTCGACGGGGCTCACCGTGCCGCGCACGCGCTTGCCCTGGGCGAGAGCGGGGTGCGACTGGATCATCGGGACCCAGGTGGTGGCGTCGTAGACGAACATCGAATGGGTCATCTCGCCGTGCTCGCCAAGGCTCTCGCCGTGGTCGGCGGTCATCACCACCAGCGTCTCGGCGAGCAGGTGGCGGAGGCGCAGTGCCTCGAGGATGTTCCCCAGCCCGCGGTCGGCGTGGAAGATCTCGCCGTCGTAGGCGATCTGGACCTGGGCGGCGAGTTCGGCCGGCGGATCGTAGTTGGCGTGCGGGTCGAAGAAGTGCACCCACAAGAAGAAGCGCTCGCTGCCGCGATCCTGGATCCAGCGGATCGCGCGTTCGGAGGTGACGTCCGTCTTGGTCTCGCGGTACAGGAACAGCGGCGCTTTCTTGGCCTTGGACAGGTCGTCGTCGTAGTGGTCGAAGTCCTGGTCGAGGCCGTAGCGCGAATCGAGAACCAGCGCCGAAACGACCGCTCCGGTCGCAAAGCCTTCCTTGCTGAGCATCTCGGCGAGCGTTTCGATCTCGGGCTCGACGTGGTGGGTGCCGTTGTTGCGCGCCCCGTGGTGGATCGGATAGAGCCCGGTCAGGATCGAGGTGTGCGAGGGCAGCGTGATCGGCGCCGGCGCGATCGCGCGCTCGAACAGCACGCCCTCCGCGGCCAGGCGGTCGAGGTTGTCGGTGCGCGCCGCCACGTGCCCGTAGGCGCCGATCCGGTCGGCGCGGGTGGTGTCGAAGGTCACCAGCAAGAGGTTGCGGATGCCGGCTTTCTCGCCGCGCGCGGGAGTCTGGAATTGCTTCCAGGTCCCGAACGCCGCGGCGGCGAGGACCAGAGCCAGGAAGACGACCGCAAAGCGGCGGGTGGGGAGGCTGCCGGCGGGGGCCGGGGACGCGTTGCGGGGAGTCTTGGAACCGGTCTGGGCCATGGGATGTCGCGCAATGGGGCCGCCGACGGGTCTATCGTCGGGGCGTGTCGCCGCTCTCCCGCGCCCTTCTCGCCGGCCTTCTCCTCACCGCCGGAGCCTGGGCGGGCTGCACCGACGAGGCCCCGCCGGCCGCGCGCTGGTGGAAAGGCAACACCCACACCCACACGCTGTGGAGCGACGGCGACGGCGCGCCGGAGAAGGTCGCCGCGTGGTACCGAGAACGCGACTACCACTTCCTGGTCCTGTCCGACCACAACGTGCTGTCGCGTGGCGAGAAGTGGTTCGCCGTAGCCGACAACGGGCGCTTGACGCCGGCCCGGGTCGAGGAGCTGCGCGCCCGCTTCGGCGCAGACCAGGTCGAAGTCCGCGCCACGGCCGCGGGCGGGCAGGAAATGCGCTTGTGCACGCTGGAGGAGCTGCGAGGGCGATTCGAGGCGCCCGGCGAATTCCTGTTCGTGGAAGGCGAGGAGATCACCGACAGCTTCGAATCGAGCAACGTGCACGTCAACGGCATCAACCTCGCCGAACTCGTGGCGCCGCAAGGCGGCGCATCGATCGCGGCGGCGATCCAGGCCAATTTCGACGCCGTCACGGCGCAAGGCGCGCGCCTGGGCCGGCCGGTGCTCGCCCACTTGAACCATCCCAACTTCACGTGGAGCATGGGTTGGGAGGACTTCGCCGGTCTGCGCGGCCAGGCCGCGTTCGAGGTCTGGAACGGCCACCCGGGAGTCCGCAACGTCGGCGACGCCGCGCACCCTTCGACCGAGACGATGTGGGACCTCGCCAACCAGCGCCGCACCACCGAATTGCAGCAGCCGCCGCTGCTCGGCTTTGCGACCGACGATTCGCACCACTACTTCGGCGCCGGAATGCAGGCGGTCAGCCCCGGCCGGGCCTGGATCCGCGTGCGCGCCACCGATTTGACCGCGGAAGCGCTGGTCGAGGCCATGCGCCGCGGCGACTTCTACGGCAGCACCGGTGTCGAACTCGACGACGTGGCCGTGGGCGGCGGCGAGTACCGGGTCGACGTGGCCGCCGAGGCTGGCGTTGCCTACCGGACCTACTTCCTGGGCGCGCGGCGCGGAGGAACGGCCGGCGAAGTGCTGTTCGAGACCGCGGCCGACCCGGCGGTGTACCGCTTCACGGGCGACGAGCTGTTCGTGCGCGCCAAGGTGGTGGCCGACCGGCCGCCCGCCAACCCTTCGGCGCCCGACGAATGGGCGAGCGCCTGGACCCAGCCGGTGACCGCGGCGGCGGGGGCGAAGTGACTTCCTACGAGAGCTTCGGCGAGTGGTTCGAACTGGCCGCCGCCGCCACCAGCGCGCCGGCCGCGGCCGGCGTGTTCCAGGTGCGCTTGCAGCAAGGCCTCGCCGACTATCCGGACGGCCGTTCGGCCATGCTCTATTACGGCCGCGCTGCCGACTTGAGTGCGGGCATCGCCGCCTTCCGCGCGCGCGTCGTCCCCACTCTCGAACAGGACGAAACCGCCTTGTGGGTCCGCTGGCTGGCGGTCGATGCCCCAGACCTGCGCTTGCGCCAGCTGTTCGCGCGCTTCGAAGCGCGCTTTGGCAGCCTGCCGTTCGCCAACGCCGCCGCCGCACGCGGCTAACCGTCGTTCAGCCGCCGCGGGTGTGCATTTCCAGGTGCGGATCGGCGCGCAGCGCGGCCGCCGCCAGCGGCGCGCGGTGCGCGGCCGCGAGGCGTTCTTCGGCGCCGCGGTCCGCGCGCAGGCGCCAGGCGCCGGACAGCAGGGCGGCGAGTTCGGCGTCGCTCGCGCCGGCGCGGAGCGGGCTGCGCAGGTTGAGCCCCTGTGCGGCGTAAAGGCAGGTGTACCAACTGCCGTCGGCGGTCAGCCGGCTGCGGTCGCAGGCGGCGCAGAAGGGCGCGGTGGTCGAGGAGACGATGCCGAAGCGCGTGCCGTCGGCACGCTCGAAGCGCGCCGCCGGCGCCGAGCCCTGGCCGGGAAGCGCCTGAAGCGGCCCGCTCTCCGCTTCGATCGCCGCCAGGATCTCGGCGCGCGAGACCACGCGCTCGCGCGTCCAGCCGGTGGCACCGCCGACGTCCATGTATTCGATGAAGCGAACTTCGAGTCCTTGCGCCCGACCGAAGTCGAGCAGCTTGGAAAGTTCGCTGTCGTTGATTCCACGCATCACCACCGTGTTGAGCTTGGTGCCCCGGAAGCCCGCTGCCGCCGCGGCTTCGATTCCCGCGAGCGCGCGGCCCAGCTCGTCGCGGCGGGTGAGTTCGCGGAAGCGCTCGCGGTCGAGCGTGTCGAGGCTGACGTTGAGACGCTGCAAGCCCGCGGCGCGCAAGGCGGCGGCCTGGTCGGCGAGGAGCAGCGCGTTGGTGGTCAGCGCCAGGTCGCGGAGCTGCGGGCGCGCGGCGAGCAGCGCGACCAGGCGCGGCAGGTCGCGGCGCAGCAACGGCTCGCCGCCGGTCAGGCGCACGCGGTCGACCCCGAGGCCCGCGAACACGCCGACCAGCCGGTCGAGTTCTTCGAAGCCGAGCAGGTCGGCGCGCGGCAGCCAGGTGTATTCCTGCTCGGGCATGCAATAGCCGCAGCGCAGGTTGCAGCGATCGGTCACCGACACCCGGAGGCTGCGCAAGGGGCGGTCGTAGGCGTCCAGGGTCGGCATCGCGGCCCGCCCATCCTAGCCCGCCGGTCAGCGGCCCAGGATCGCCCAGACCAGCAGGAGCACGACCATGCCGATCGCGACCCACTGGAACAGCCGGACCTTGAACCAGTGCGCCCGGGCCCGCGATCCGGTGCCGAGTTCGCGCGCCAGGAAGTCTTCGTAGTCCGCGTCGTCCATCGGCTCGGGGAGGTCGAGCGCGGCGTAGTCGGTGTCCGCGTCTTCGGCCCAGCCGGTCCCCGCGTCGCTGCCACACTCGCGGCACGAGCGGGCGCCGCTGCGCACCGGCTCCCCGCAATGGGGGCAAGGGAAGGTTTTGGGCGTGCGAGGCATGGTGGCCCGGGTTTTCCCAGCGCCGGGCGCTGGAGACCCATGCTAGATTGGCCTCATCATGACCCCTTCTGCAACGACCTTCCTCGCTGCCGTCATCCTCGCTTGCGGTCTGGCAGCTCCTTCGGCTGCATCGGAAGTCCCGGGCGACGAACCCCGTCAGCCGCGTTTCGCGGTCGAACACCTGGCCGGCGGCTACCAGCTGCAGTGGCGCCGCGCCGACGGGGGCTCGACCATGGTCGCCACGGGAGAGAGCGCGGCGGCGATGCGCCGCGTCCTCGAGCGCGGTCCGGTGGTGGCGCTCAGCTGGCACGCCCTCGAAGGCGAGCGTTTCGCGGTTTCGCTCGACGGCGGCCGGACCTTCGGCCGCGCGCGCGACGCGAGCTTCGAGCTGCTGCTCCGCTACGCCGAGTTCGATCCGTTGCGCGACGGCGCGCCCGAAATCCCTCTCGAACTCTCGGCGCCGCCCGACGGCGAGTTGTGGATCGTCCAGTACGTGACCAAGGGCGTGGAGCCCTGGCGCGAAGAAATCCGCGCGCTCGGCGGGATCGACCACCGCTATCTCGCGCAGCACGCCAACATCTGGCGGATGAGCCCCGAGCTCGCGCGCGCCGTCGAGGCGCTGCCTTTCGTGCGCTGGGTCGGTCCGATGCAGCCGGCGTACAAGCTCGAGAACGAGCTGATGGACGCATTCCGCCAGCGGACTCTCGAAACCGCCCGCTACCACGTGGTGGTGGGGGAATGGGGTCCGCTCGAGAAGGCCGTGGTCGCGCGGCGCATCGAAGCGCTCGGTGGAACCATCGACTTGGCGAACGCCGAAGGTTGGGTGCTGGACGCGACGCTCGACGCGGGCCAGCTGCTCCAAGTCGCCGCCATGCCCGAAGTGCTCGGCGTGGACCGCTGGAGCGCACCCGAATCGGACATGAACATCGTGCGCAGCAAGATGGGCGCCGACTACGTCGAGGTCCAGGGCGGCTACACCGGCAACGGCGTGCGCGCCGAAGTGATGGACGGCAACTTGAACACCGGCCTCGCCGCCTGGAAGTTCGCACCGATCCTGCACGGTTCGCGCTCGGGCGACGACAGCCACGGCACGTCGACCTACAGCATCAACTTCGCCGACACGGCCACCAGCACCCGCGGCATGGCGCCGGATGCGCAAGGCATCTTCGCCGACTACGGCTTCTTGACCAACCGCTATACGCACACCCAGGAATTGGTGCAGTCGCCGTACTTCGCGGTCTACCAGAGCAACAGCTGGGGCGGCGGGCGCACCACCCAGTACAACTCCACGTCGCAGCAGATGGACGACGTCATCTATCTGAACGACATCATCATCACCCAGTCGCAGTCGAACGCCGGCAACCAGGATTCGCGGCCCGAAGCCTGGGCCAAGAACGTGGTCTCCGTGGGCGGCATCCGCCACTACAACGACACCAACGACGCCAACGACGACTGGAACTTCGGCGGTTCGACCGGTCCGGCCGCCGACGGGCGGGTCAAGCCCGACCTCGCTGCCTACTACGACTCGGTGGTCACGGTGAACAACAGCGGCTTCGGCGGCACTTCCGCCGCGTCGCCGATCGTCGCCGGCCACTTCGCGCTGTTCTTCGAGATGTGGCACGCGGGCATTTTCGGCAACACGCCGGGCGCGACGGTCTTCGACAGCCGGCCGCATTCGACGCTTGCCAAGGCGATGATGATCCACAACGCGTACCAGTACCCCTCGGGGCAGACCGACATCACGCGCTTCCGTCAGGGCTGGGGCCGTCCCGACCTCACGACCATGTACGACCGGCGCGACGATTTCTTCTGGATCGACGAGAGCGACGTGCTCCGCGACCAGGAGTCGACCAGCTACTCCGTGGACGTGGCGTCCGGCGCGCCCGACTTCCGCGCCACGCTGGTCTACATCGACCGCGCCGGCACCACCAGTTCGACCCAGCACCGCATCAACGACCTGTCGCTCAAGGTGACTTCGCCGGGCGGCACGATCTATTGGGGCAACAACGGCCTCACTTCGGGCGCCTACAACTGGAGCAGCGCCGGCGGCAGCTCCAACACCAAGGACACGGTGGAGAACGTCTTCGTGCAGAGCCCCGTGGCCGGCACCTGGACCGTCGAAGTGATCGCCGACGAGGTGAACATGGACACCCACCCCGAGAACGGCAGCAGTCCGGTCGACGCCGACTATGCCCTGGTGGTCAGCCCGGTGTCCGATCCGGGCGGCTGCGGCACGGTGAACACGATCAGTCTGTCCGGTCCGTCGCAGGGCGTGCCCGGCGCTTCGATCGTGCTCAACTACGCGAACGCCACGCCGAACTCGCCGTTCTGGATCCTCTACAGCCCCAACCTCTCGGGCTCGGTCCTCGGCGGCCACTGCTTCGACATCGGCAACCCGGTCAAGATCGGCGGCACCGGCACCACGAACGCGACGGGCGCCGGCAGCTGGGTCAGCCCCCCCGTGCCTGCCGCGGCTTCCGGACGGCGCTTCTACCTGGAAATGGGAGTTCGCGATTCCTTCGGCAACGTCACCGACTCCAACGCCATTCCGGTCGACGTGCTGTGACCGCGGCCAGGCGGTGAGCGCGTAGGGCCGCCGCCCCGACTCCGGGGCGGCGGCCCTGCTCCGTTCCGGCCGTGGTGCGGATCAGAAGATGCGCATTTTCTTGAGCAGCCACGCCTCGCCGAAACCGAGCACCACGAGCAGCGCGCACACGACCCAGAAGGCGACCGGTGCGTCGGCGCCCGGCATCCCGCCGACGTTGATACCGAGCAGCCCGGTGAGCAAGCCGAGCGGCAAGAAGATCGTCGCCACGATCGAGAGCAGGAACATGGTGCGGTTCATCTGCTCGGCGACGCGGTTGGCGATTTCCTCCTGGGTCACCGCTGCGCGCTCGCGCGCCTCTTCGAGGTCTTCGACGATGCGCGTGGTGCGGTCGGTGACCTCGCGCATCATCGCCTTGTGCATTTCGGTGAGCCAAGGAAGGTTCTCGGTCTGGAAACGCGCCAGGACGTCGCGCTGGGGACTGATGTAGCGGCGCAGCCGGATCGCCTGGCGGCGCATTTCGGAGAGTTCCGAGCGCAACGGCAGTTTTTCGCCGCTGACGACCCGGTCCTCGAGCTCCGAGACCTTCTCGTCGAGTTCGTCGATCACCGGCGCCATATTCGCGGCGAGGGCTTCGGCGATCGCCAGGAGCGTCTCGGCGGAATCGCGCGGGCCGTTGCCGGCAAGCAGGCGCTTGCTCACGTCGGTGGCCGAGATCAGGCGGCGCTTGCGGACCGAAACGATGCGGTCGCGCGCCACCCAGATCCGCACCGAGACCATGTCGTCGGGCTCGGCGCCGGGCGTGGTGTTGACGCCGCGCAGGATCATCAGGAGCCCCTCGCCGTGGGGAAAGCTGCGCGGACGGGGATCCTCGGCGAGCATGGCGCTCAGGACCAGGGGGTCGATGCCGCTGTCCCGCTTGAGCCACTCGGCGGCGTACGGGTCGCTGCGCTCCAAGTGCATCCACAACGGGCCGTCCTGCGGCGACCAGTTGCGGACACCGGCCCATTCCAGGGGGTTCGTGCCGCCCTTGCCGTCCAGGCAGTGGGCGAAGATCAGGCCGTTCGTATGCGTCATGGGCGCCGTTGCGGTCCGCGTCAGCGTACCGGGACGGCGAGCGGATTCGAATCCGCGACCCCGAGCGCACCGAGGGCGCCCGCTTCGAGCAGGAGCGTGCGGCCGGCCGCCTGCGGGGGTACGGGCGGGGAGGTCCAGCTCACCAGACCGCCGTCCCCGGCGATGCCATGCGCGATCACGCGCAGCGGCGGCCCCAGATCGAAGGCCTGTACGAAGTGCACGCTGCCGCGAAGATCGGCGCCGAGCACGAGCGCCCAGCGCTCGCCGGCGGCGAGATTCAAGATGACGAAGCGACCGCGGTCGCCGACGGCGAGCGTGTCCGGACCGGCGAGGATCAGCGCGTCGGTGGCACGGCCCAGGTGGAAGGGATGGCTCTCCGAGAGGTGCCGGCCCGCTGTTCCCGGCACGCGGACGTGCACCGCGCCGGCCTCGGCGCCGGCGGCGGGAACGACGAAATCGATCCGCATGCCGCCGGCTTGCGCGGCAAGGTTGGCGAGCACGAAGGGCTCGCCGCCCGCGGGCCCGCCGTCCAGCAAGGCGCTGTCGAACCAGAGTTCGTTGCCTGCGGCGGCGAAGCCGTGGCCCAGCACCGCGGCCGCGCCTCCCGGGACGCGCGCGCCGACGATGGCGTCGATGCGCGGCTTGCCGGGGGTGAGCGCGCCGTAGACGGCTTGCACGCCGGCGGCGTCGTCGGCTTCGATCGAGCGCGCCAGGAGGCCCTGGCCCGCGAACGCCGCGCTCATGGTCGTCCCCGCAACGCTGCTGTGCCCGAGTCCGAGCGCGTGGCCCAGCTGGTGGGTGTGGATCCCCTGGAAGTCGAGCCGGCCCGCCGCGGGATCGCCGGGGCCGTCGTCGAGATCGGCGTCCTGGTAGTAGCGCATCCGCCAGCCGTCGCTGGTCGGGAATTCGAGGAAGGCGACCACGCCACCGCCCGACCCGGCGAGCATGGAAACCACGTTGTCGTTCAGCCAGCGAGACTTGCTCCGCGGCAGGGAAGCTCGGATCGGCGGTCCGGTTCTCGTGCAGGCCGGCCTGGGTGAAGTTGTCGAAGACCCGTTGGTCGCGCTGGTCGAGCGCCAGGCTCTCGCCGGTGAGCGAATAGGCGTGCGCGGAATCCTGCGGCAAGGGCAGCAAGACGAGCGCAAGGAGAGAGGCTGCAGCGAGACGGAGGACCGTGGGCATGGCGAATGCGGTGCCTTCCCACTCTAGGCGAAGAAAAAAAGGAGTTCGGACGTGCGTCCGGACTCCTTCCTCGAGGCTCCCGTTCCTCGATCAGAA
>DASWJW010000195.1:0-3442 GCA_036396955.1 Planctomycetota bacterium | reverse complement strand
ACGGCGGTCGCTTCCTTCATGAGCTTGGTGAAGCGGGCCGTGCCGCGTTCCACGCCATCCGCGAGGATGGTCTTGTACGCAGGAATCTGCTTGTAGACCACGTCACTGCGGACCGTGCCGATTTGCGGCTTCTTGGCCGGATCGAACTCCATCAGGTTGCCAAAGCGCACCTTGCCCGGGTCGATCTTCACCTCGTCGACCACCGGGGGGTCCTGGTGTCTCGAAACGTGCCCCATCTCGACGCGCTCGGGCATCGAAACGAAAGTGGAGCTGGCGGGACCCGAGCCGGCCAGCAGGGGGCCGTTGAGGCAAACCAGTGCCGCGGCGAGCAAAATGGAGCGAATCATCATCGACGGAGGGCGGGCGGCGGAAAGGCGACTGGTAGTTTATCGGTTACTCGACCGCGCGGCCTAAGTGTTGCCGCTCATTCAATCCTAAATCAAGCCCTGCGCTGGACTTCTCTACATTTCTCCGGCGACCCCAAGCGGTGGGATGCACGGGGCGCGCAAGACCCCAAGTCTGGCCCTGGGTGGCAAGTCCGAGGAACTCCTGCCCGGTCGGAAGAAGACCGCCCTGGCCGCGAGTTGCGGCCAGGGCGGTGCAAGGGGTCAGCCTCGCCCCAGGCCTAGGCCGGGGCGCTGGAGCCGCTCGGACTCCGTTCACGATCGCCGGAGCCGCCACGGTCGCCGTAGCCACCGCGATCACCACCACCACGGCCACCGCGGTCACCACCGCGCCCGCCGCGATCGTCACGCCGGGGAGGCCGGCCGCCGCCGCCACCGCGGCCCGGCCGTGCTGCCGACCGGATGGCTTCTTCGAGCTTGTCGTCGGGGAGCAAAGCCACGCGCCGCGAGATGCGGATCTTGCCGCCGTCGTCGACTTCGACCACGACCACGTCGATCTCGTCGCCAATGTCGCAGATGTCGGTCACCTCGTTCACCCGGCCTTCGTCGAGTTCGGAGATGTGGCACATGCCCTCCTGTCCGCCGCCCAGGTCGACGAAGCAACCGAAGGGCTTGACGGAAGTGACCCGGCCCTTGAAGCGCTCGCCCACGGCGATGACGCGCGTCATCTGGCGGATCGCTTCGATCGCCGCGTGCACCTTCTCCGGCGGGTTGCCCGAGACCTGCACGTTGCCCTCGTCGTCGACGATGTTGATGCCGACGCCGTACTCCTCCTGCATCTTGCGGATGTTCGCGCCCTTGGGGCCGATCAAGAAGCCGATCTTGGCGGCCGGGATCTTGATGGACTTGTTCATCGGCGCGTGCGCCGAGAGCTCGGTCCGCGGCCGGTCGATCGCCGCCGTCATCTTGTCGAGGATGTGCAGCCGGCCTTCGCGGGCCTGCTCCATCGCGGCGGTCAGGATCTCGCCGGACAGCCCCTTGACCTTGATGTCCATCTGGAGCGCCGTGATGCCTTTGCGCGTGCCGGCGACCTTGAAGTCCATGTCGCCGTAGTGGTCCTCGCCGCCGAGGATGTCCGACAGGACCTGGTAGCGGTCGCCGTCGGCGATCAGACCCATCGCGATGCCGGCGACCGGCGCCTTGAGAGGCACGCCGCCTTCCATCATCGCAAGCGAAGAACCGCACACTGTCGCCATCGAAGACGAACCGTTCGACTCGAGGATGTCCGACACGATGCGGATCGTGTAGGCGAAGTCCTCGTAGTCGGGCAGCTGCGACTTGAGCGCGCGCTCGGCGAGCGCGCCGTGGCCGTATTCGCGGCGCGAAGTGCCCCGGATCGGCTTGGCTTCGCCCACGCAGAAAGGCGGGAAGTTGTAGTGCAGCAGGAAACGACGCCGCTCCTCTTCCTGGAGCATGCCGTCGATGATCTGCTCGTCGTCGGTCGAGCCGAGCGTCAGCGTGACGATCGACTGGGTCTCGCCGCGGGTGAACAGCGCGGAGCCGTGGGCCCGCGGCAGGATGCCGAGTTCGATGTCGATCGGCCGGATGTCCTTGGCGCCGCGGCCGTCGGTGCGCTCGCCCTTGAGGGCGTGGGCGCGCTGGACCTCGGTCGTGTACTCCCTGAACGCGTCCTTGACGCGGGCCTGGAGCGCCCGCCCCTCGTCACTGTCGCCGTCCGGAGCCAGCTGAGCGAGGACCTCGCTGCGCAGGTCTCCGATCGCTTGCCGCGATTCGAACTTGCCGCGGGTCGTGACCGCTTGCCAGAGCTTGGCTTCGGTCGCGGCGGCGCGGATCTTGTCCAACATTTCCGTGTCCGCGACCGGTGCGGTGACGACGGTCTTTGCCACGCCCACCTGGGAGCGCAGTTCAGCCACCATTTCGCACAGGATCTTCACGACGTCGTGCCCGGCTTGGAGCGCCGTGACCAGATCGGCCTCGGTCAGTTCCTCCACGCCGGCTTCGACCATGCTGATCGCACCGCCGGTTCCGGCGAGGATCAAGTCGAGTCGGTTCGCGTCGCTCTGCAGGATCGAACGCGTCGGGTTGATGATCACATTGCCGTCGATCCAACCGAGGCGCACGGCCGACATCGGCCCTTCGCAGGGGATCGAGGAGATGTGCATCGCGGCGAAGGCCGCGACCATCGAGAGCGCTTCGGGCTCGTTCTCCTGGTCGAAGGAGAGCACCGAAGACATCACCTGGACTTCGTTCTTGTAGCCCGCGGCGAACATCGGGCGCACCGACCGGTCGGTGAGCCGCATGGCGAGGACTTCCTTGGTCGTCGGCCGACCCTCGCGCTTGAAGAAGCCGCCCGGGATCTTGCCCGCGGCGGAAGGCTTTTCACGATAGTCGACCGTGAGGGGGAAGAAGGGCAGGTCGCGCGGACCGCCGTCGACCACCGTGGACATCACGACGGTCTCGCCGTAGGTGGCGACAACGCAGCCGTGGGCCTGCTTGGCCATCCAGCCCGTTTCCAGAGTGAGCGTGCGGCCCGCGATCTCGCGTGAGACCGAGCGCACTTTTGCGTTTTTGCTTATTGTCATCGATTTCTTGTTTCCGCAGCCTGCGCCAGGTCCGGCTGGTTCCCGACGCACTTCGGCGTCGATGAGCCCAGGTACCGGTTCCGTGGCGGGCGTACCGCTTTGGACCCGCTTGGAGTCCGCCCCGCACGGCGGGGACTTGGGGTTTCCGGAAGCGAAAGCGCGCGCCGCTCGGTGCGGCGCGCGCTTGCTCCGGGGTTCAGCCTCGGAGTCCGAGACGTTGGATCAGATTGGAGTAGCTTTCCGGTTGCGTCCGGCGCAGGTACTTGAGCAAGGAAGCGCGTTGCGCAACCATGCTCAAGAGGCCGCGGCGGGTCGCCACGTCCTTCTTGTGCGTCTGCAGGTGGCCGGTCAGATTCTTGATCCGCCGAGTAAGCAGGGCGACCTGCACCTCCGGCGAGCCGGTGTCTCCGGCCTGACGAGCGAATTCCTGGACGATCTCGGTCTTCTCTTCCTTGGTGACGGACATCGTTTTCCCTTTTGCTACCGTCGGTTGCG
>DASWJW010000194.1:0-2429 GCA_036396955.1 Planctomycetota bacterium | reverse complement strand
GGCCAGGCAGGCGGCCATCATCACGTTGGCGGTCCCGAGGACCGTCGGTCCGCTGCCGGCGGCCAGGAACATCCGGGCGCCGCGCAGGCCGCCCGGCGGCGCCTTGGCGACCACCGTGCCGTGTTCGATGCGGATGTCGGCGCCGAGCGCCGCCATTCCTTTGAGGTGCAGATCGATCGGCCGTTCGCCGATCACGCAGCCCCCGGGGAGGCTCACCCGGGCGGCGCCGCGCCGCGCCAGGAGCGGTCCGAGCACGCAGACCGAGGCCCGCATGCGCCGCACCACCTCGTAGGGCGCCTCGGTCGGGCCGTCGCCGGGTTCGAGCACGGCCACTCCCGGCGCCGGGCGGGCGACTCCCAGGCCCAGCCGCGCCAGCAGTTCGAGCAGGGTCTCGACGTCGCGCAGGGCGGGAACCCCGCTGAATCGCGCCGGCGCGTCGAGCAGCAGCCCGGCGGCGAGCAGGGGCAAACTGGCGTTCTTGGACCCTGCAGCCGCCACCCGGCCGCGCAAGGACCTTCCGCCGACGATTTCGAAGCTGTCCATCCTGCCGCAGCCGCAGCCGCCGCCCTTTCGAATCCGGCGACCGATCCGCGCGGCAGTTTGACGATACGTGGTGGCAAGAGCTACCATGTTCGGCCGGAATTGCAGGCCCCAGGCCAAGAATCAGGACCCGACCCCATGCCGGAAGCGGAAGTCATTTCTGCTCCTCACACCCTCGATCCCGCAGGCTTCTTCGCAGCACCCCCGCAACGGCCCTTGGAACTCGTCCAGGCCCGGCGCGCGTTGATGCAGCAGCCTGCCAACGCCGACAAGTTTCAAGCTGCGGTCCGTGACGCGCGAGCTGGCGGAAACCCGCTGGTCGCCGCCGCAGGATCCTGGGTCACGGGCGAGTACCTCGAGGCGCTTGCGCTCGTCGCTGGCGACGATCCCATCGCGACTTTCGTGCGCGGGACCTCGCTGATGGAACTCGACCGCTTCGAGGAAGCGCACGCCGCCCTGGCGGGCGCACACAAAGCCGACGACACGGCCCTCGCGGCCGCCGCGGTGCGCGCCGCGTTCGCGGTCGGCAAGATCGATGCCGCGCGCAAGGCGCTCGAAGCCGCGAACCTCGAAGCCGCCGACAAGGCCTACTTCGAGGCGCGTCTGCTCGAGCACGAAGGTCGCTACGCCGAGAGCTGCGCGGCTTACGAAGCGATCCTCGCCGAGAAGCCCGATCACCTCGAAGCGCGCTTCCGGCTCGCCCGACGAGCCGATCTGTTCGGCGACGACGACGAAGCGGTCCGCCACTACGAGTACCTGCTGAAGCACCGCCCGCTGCCGACTTCGGTGCTCATCAACCTGGGCGTGCTCTACGAAGACCACAACATGTTCGAGCGCGCCTGCGGCTGCTACGCCGCCGTGCTCAAGCGCGACCCCAGGCATCCGCGTGCCCGTCTGTACTACCGCGACGCCCACGAGTCGCTGGACATGTACTACGACGAGGACATGGAGCGGAAGGAGGACCGTCTGATGCAGGTGCTCCGCACTCCGATAAGCGAATTCGAGCTTTCGGTGCGCGCCCGCAACTGC
Source organism: Planctomycetota bacterium (assembly GCA_036396955.1). Taxonomy (GTDB): domain Bacteria; phylum Planctomycetota; class UBA1135; order UBA1135; family UBA1135; genus DASWJW01. The sequence goes on along the minus strand of DASWJW010000194.1, from coordinate 860 downwards.
CTGTCCAACATGGACATCCGCACTCTCGGCGACCTGGTCTCGCACTCCGAGCCCGAGCTTCTCGACTTCAAGAACTTCGGCGAGACCTCGCTCAACGAGATCAAGCGGGTTCTGGCCGCCAAAGGCCTGCGCCTTGGACTGCGGCGCGACGACGGCACTTTCATGGTGCCCGAGGAATTCGAAGCCGGCGACCGCAACGGCGAAGAGCAGGACTTGTCCTGGCTCGGCGTGGTCACCGAAGAGATGCGCGATTCCCTGGATCTGCAGATCTCCTCGCTCAATCTCTCCGTGCGCTGCCACCGTGCGCTCGTCGAGCGTCTCAACCTGCAGCGTGTCGGCGACATCCTGCGCTACACCGAAGAGGATCTGTTGAGCATGCCGAACTTCGGCATCACTTCGCTCAACGAGCTGCTCGGCAAGCTCAAGGAACTCAGCCTCGCGTTGCGCACCGGGCGCGGCGAAGAGTACGCGGGCTAACTCGGACCGCCCGCGGGCCTTGTTCGAGTTCCTGGAAGGCGAGGTCGAGGCCCACGAGCCGGGCTGGCTGGTGCTGCGCACCGGCGGCTTCGGATGGCGGATCGCCGTCTCGACCCGTGACGCCGGCGGCTGCCCGGTCGGTTCGGTCACGCGTCTGCGCGTGCACCTGGTCGTCGGCGAGAACGCGTTTTCGCTGTACGGATTCGCCGACGAAGCCGGCCGCAAGCTGTTCCGGCGGCTGATCTCGGTGAACGGCGTCGGCCCCGGCACCGCCATGAGCCTCCTCTCGGCGCTGCGCGCCGAGCGGCTCGCCGCCGCGGTGGTCGACGGCGACGTGGCGAGCTTGACCGCGGTCAAGGGCATCGGCCGCAAGACCGCCGAGC
>DASWJW010000193.1:0-6623 GCA_036396955.1 Planctomycetota bacterium | reverse complement strand
GCTGGTGCACCAGCGGCGCGAACACCGCCACCGCCGCGCGCGGCTTCTGCACGTCGACCGGGAAGCTTTCGATGTGGGTGCGGCTGCCGGCCTGCACGGTGAGCTGCACGTTGTGCGCGCCGTCGGTCGCGTAGCGGTGCTCCACCTCGACGTCCTGCCAGTGGCTCATGCCGGGGAAGGACACGACGGTGCCGTCGCCCCAGTCCCAGGTCAGGGTGGCGACGCCGGGGAAACTGCCGGGCCATTCCAGATGGCCGCGGCCGTGCACCAACTGGCCGCGGCGCGGCCGCGGATCGTCGATTTCGGTCAAGTGCGCGCGCGCCTGGTCCTGGCTGTCGTAGATGACCACGCTTTCGCTCGCCATCAGCCCCATGCTGTCGGCGACTTCGAGAGTGAGCCGGTACCAGGAGCCGGCCTCGAACTCGGGCGGGTTGAAGTCTCCGGTCAGCCCGGTCAAGAGGTCCCAGCGCGGATGCACGTGGTGGTCGTGCACGCGGTCGACGCGCCACTGCGCCTGCAGCGGGATCCCGGCGGCTGCGTCTTCGAGGTCGGTCGCGCTCGCATCCAGGCGCACGGGAATGCCGAAGCGGAAGCGCCCGCCGTCCACCGGCATCTGCACGCGCTGGATCGCCGGCGGCGTGTTGCCGGGCGTGATGAGCACCGACGCCTGGCTGCTGCGCAGCTGCGGGTCGGTGACGGTGAGCACGGCCAGGTACGGCTGCACTTGCGGATAGACCTTCACCAGGTCGGCCGCGCCCGAGGTCGTGCCGTCGCCGAGGTCCCAGTGGTAGAGCAGCGCGCCCTGTTCGGGGTCGTAGCTGTCCGAGCCCTTCAGATTGACCGTGAGCGGCACGCCTCCCCACGCCGGATCGGCTGAAGCCACCGCGACCGGCGACTGGTCGTCGCCGAAGTAGCGGATGCGGCGGACCGCTTCGAGGGTGGTGTAGATCAAGTCGCCGTTGCCGGGATCGCGCACCAGGTCGAGGATCGGGCCCATCCGCTCGCCGAAGAGCTGGATGTCCACCACCTGGCCCAGCGCGTCGAGCCGCACCGAACGCAGCCAGCCGCGCTCGAAGTCGCAGAAGAACACGCGGTCGTGGTAGAGCGGCGGCCACTCGCCCGTCTCGTACGCGGCCACGCCCGATGCGCAGTGGCCCGCGAATCCGATGCTGCCGGGATCGTTGTGGTGCCAGGTGATCAGCGGCTTCACGTGTCCGAGACCGGCTGCGCCGCACAAGCCGTGCGGGTCGTTCGCCGAGTACTGGGGCTGCACGCCGTCGCCTTCGTAGCAAGGCCAGCCGAAGTTCTCGCCGCCGCGGCACAGGTTGACTTCTTCCCACGTTTCCCAGCCGACGTCGCCCACCAGCAAGGTCTCGCGCGGACCGGTTCCGGGGAGCACGTTCACCCGGTAGGGGTTGCGCAGGCCGAGCGCCCAGACCCGCGAGCGCCATGCGGCGGGATCGCCGTTGTAGAAAGGATTGTCGGGCAGGCCCAGCCCCGTGCCCGGATCGATGCGCAGGATCTTGCCCGCCAGCGTGTCGAGGTACTGCGAGCGGAACGCGCCGAGGTCCTGGTCGGTCGTGAAGCGCCCGGCGCCGAAACAGCCCGGATCGCGGCCGCCGACGTCCATGCCGTCGTAGTGCGCGCCGTCGCCCGCCGTGACGATCAAGCTGCCGTCGGAAAGGAACAGCACCGACCCCACCGCGTGCGAGAGATGGCAAGACGGAATGCCCGTGCTCCAGGTGTCCCCCAGCAGCACGGTGCGCGTGGCGTGGTCGGCGAGCAGGTTGCCTTGCGCGTCGGTGTAGGTGCCGTAGCGCACCAGCCGGCCGTAGCTCTCCTGCTCGGAGTCGATGCCGTCGCCGTTGGGATCGACCACCAGCAGCAAGTAGAGCAGGCCGTTGCTGGCGAACTGCGGGTCGGCGGCGATGCCGAGCAGGCCGCGGTCGCCGTTGTTCAGCGTTTCGAGCGGCAAGTCGACGACCAGGTTCTTGCGGACGTCGTTCTCGACGTACCAGACCTTGCCGGCCTTCTCGGCGACCAGCATGCGGCCGGGCTCCAGGAACACGGCCTTGAGCGGAACTTGCCAGTCGCGGTCGATGGGCTCGGCCACGAATCCGGGCGGCAGGTCCTGTGCGGACAGCGGCGCGACGACCGCGACGAGGCCGGTCAGGGCGAGGAGAAATGAGCGCATGTGGGGAGTCAATGGGAGGAGCCGCCTGCAGGGTGGAAGCGATCATCCTAGATCACGAGCCGAGCGTTCGGGAAGGCCGACCGGGATCGGGGACGGATTCGCCGGAAACCGCCGTCGCAACCCGGCCTAGCTGGCTCCTGGCCCAGGGGCCTCCCGTCAACCACCATGTCCAAGCGCCACCTCCTCCCGCTCCTCCTTTTCTCGCTCGGCGCCTGCCAGCAGAGCCAAAGCCTTTCCGAGATCGCTACCCCGCTCGACACTCCTATCGAGTTGGGAAGCCGCTTCCAAGTCGCCTACGCCGGCGGCATCCGCGCGGGCCAGCTCGCTTCCTTCGCGGACTCCGCGTTCGCTTCCCCGGACGGCGAGCCGGACGCGACGCGCCCGCAAATCGAAATCCGCTCCTGGCTCCTGCGTCTGAGCCCGGAGGCTGCCGAACAGGTGTTGCCGGGCCTCGGCGACGAGGGCGCGGAAGGCGCCCGCCTGATGGCGGTGGAATCGGTCGACACCTTGCTGGACGAACTCATCGCGACCAGCGCCGGCGACGTGTTGAACGCGCCGACCATCCTGTGTCTGGACGAGCGGCCCGCGAGCGTGGTGGTCGAGAACCAGGTCGCCTACGTCGAGGGCTACGACTTCGAACGCAAAGCCGCGCAATTGCTCGTCAGTCCAAGAGTCGGCGTGCTGGTCGACGGCATGCAGATGAACTTCCGGCCGCACGAGGCCGCTCCGGGCGTGATCGAAATGGACTTCGCCATCGACGTGCGCGAGTTGCAACGCCCCATCGCGCCGCTCGAAGTCCCCGCGGTCCCTGGCACGCAGCCGCTGACGCTGCAATTGCCGGTCTTCTTCCGCCAGCAGATCCAGTCGAGCTTCCAGCTGCAGGACGGCGAGGTGGTCGTGCTCGGCCCCTTGACCACTCCCGCCTCGGACGAAGCGACCTTCGTCTTCGTCAGCGCGCGGATCCTCTGAAAAAAGGCTCAGGGAACTCGGCCGTCGACCGCAAAGAAGCTGCGGTCGAGCGGTATTTCCGCTTGGCAGACCCCTCCTCGTTGTTCTTCCCAAGAATCCCGGAGTCTGTCATCAATTCCACCACCCTTCCCGAGCGCGCCGCCGGATCCGGTGCTCGTGCTCTTGCCGCGGTGTCCGTCCTGCTGGTCGAGGACGACTCCAACCTGCGCCGCGCGCTCCAGATCTGCCTGGTCCACAACGGTTTCATCGTGGAGACCGCCGGCAACGGCTTCGAAGCCCTCGCACGCCTTTCGGTGACGAAAGTCGACGTGGTAGTCACCGACATGAACATGCCGCGCATGAACGGGCTCGAACTCATCCATTGCCTGCGCGCGCACTTTCCGGCCATGCGCACGATCGCAATCTCGGGCGCGACCATCACCAGCGCGTCGCGCGACACGCTGGACGAACTGGGAGTCGAGCGCTTGTTCCCCAAGCCTTTCGACCGCAACGAACTCCTGCGCGCACTCCGCACGCCGCCGGACTTGTTCGCCGACGACTTGGAGTAGAGCGCGCGGCCTCGGCCGGAAGCTACTCGCGGCCGAAGTGCGCGAGGCGACCTTCGAGCTCGTCGAGCACGGCGCGATAACGCGAGTCGGAGCCCAAGGACTGGTCGAAAGCGCCGACGATCCGGCGGAAGAGCTTCTTGTCGCCCGCGTGTTCGGCGTGATCGGCCATCAACGTCCAGAAGCGGTAGAGCTCGGACTTGCCGGCGGGGAGCCGCTTTTCGGACCACATGGCGAAGAAATGCGCGCCCGCGGCGCGTTGCGCCTCGGGGTCCTTGCCCGCGGTCTTGACGTGAGTGCGCACTTCGGTGTCGATCAAGAGCTGATCCAGTTCCTTCTTCTCCTTGGAACTGACCTTGGTGAGCGCTTCGCGGCGCGCGAGCGCGTCGTCGTACTCGAACCACTGCAGCTGCAACTGGCGGATCAGGACGGCGGTCGCGGCTTTGGCATCGCCGTTCTCGGCCTTCTCGATCTGGTCGAGGAACAGCTCGACTTCGCCGAGGCTCTCCTCGAAACCCTTCACCGAGCGCGGGCCGTTGTGGACCTGGATCTTGCGGCCGTCGGCGTCGAGCCACATGAGCGTCGGAAAGCCGGTGCCGCCCAATTCGCCGAACAGCTTCTCGTAGGGCTTGTCCTCGAGGCGCGTGGTGACGTGCAGAAAGGGCACCACGTTCTTGGCGAAGGCGGGAAAGTCATTGTCGGAGAGCGAACCGCTCTCCAAGCTCGCGCAAGGCGCTCAGGGCGCGTAGGAACGCGAGAAGTACGCGAAGAGCACTTTGCCCTCCGCCTTGGCGCGCGCTTTGGCTTGATCGAAGTCGGTCTCCCAGCCGCCTTCTTCGATCCACTCGTGGGCGAGTTTGGCCTCGTACTTCGCTTGCAGCTCGGCCTGGCTCGGCCCTTGGGCTGCCGCAGGAGCGGTGAGCAAGGCCCCGGCGACCAGCGCGCCGGCGAGGCGGACCGCGGAGGATTGGTGGAAGAGATCCTTCATGGGACTCCCGGATTCTAGCCGGATCGCGACTTGGCTGTCTTGCCCAAAAACGGCCTCCGGCGGCTCGAGCGAGGGGGACGGACCTGCCCACATCGGGCCGGTCCGTCCCCTGGCTTGCCGTGAGAACCGACTACTGGATCGAGACCAGTTCGACGACTTCGCCGGTGGCGAGCTCGAGCTCGCGGATCAGGCCCACGCCGGGGGCATACCACTTGTGGGCGAAGACGCCGGGTTCGACCGGCGTCCACTCTTCGGTCTTGATGCAGTCGTGGAACGTACCGGCGGGCACGGTGACGGTGAGGCCGGTCTCGAGCATCCGGCTCACGTCTTCGGCCTGGCCGATCAGGAATTCCTGGCGGAAGATCGCGCCGGGAATGACGGTCGCCGGCATGGTGATGCCGGCTTCGGCGTCGTCCTTGCCGGTGCGCCACGCGCCGTGCAGGTTGTCGAGAAAACCGTCCTCGTAATTCAGGACGACTTCGCCGAAGTACCAGACGTCGCCGTTCCAGCGCTGGGCGTAGAAGTCGCGCGTGTCTTCGATCCGCTCGCCGTCGATCGTGACGGTGTCCTGCACCACGCGACACTCGAAGCCGTCGACCTCGACCGTTTCGTCGAGCGTGGTGACCACGATGACCTCGAGGCCGTCGGCGACCTGGCCTTCGTAGGTGAGCGTGCGGCCGACCACCAGCGGCCAGTAGGGGTTGGTGACGGTGGTCGAGAATTCGTGCGGCTCGATGTCGGGCTCGTAGGTGCCGTGGCCGAGGAGCGCGCAGACGTCCAGCCGCGCCTGATAGCGCGCGTCGGCGAGTTCGCGGGCTTCCAGCCGCGCCGCCTTGGCGGCTTGGAAGCACGCGCGGCGATCGTGCCCGTCGTCGTCGTTCAGGCAGATCGCCACTTCGGTCCAGAAGTCGGCGAAGGCTTCGAGGTGTTCGGCGCGGCGCAGGGCCTCGGCGATGTCGTCGCATGCCGGCGGATCGCCGCCGAACGGTGTGAGAGCAAACAGGGTGCAAGCGATGAGAAGCATGAAACAACCTTGGGTCAGGGCCGCTGCCGGGCCGGCGGCGGCGAGGACCCGAAGCTAGGCCGCAGACCTTGCGCCAAGGTGACGAGAGGAGCGCACGCAGCGGGAATCCCCCATCCGTCACGCGTGGGTCACTGCGGCGCAAACGGGAGAGCACTTGAAATCCCGCTGGACGTGTCCGAAGAGCGACTCGGCGCTCTCCCGGCGCCCATTACTCCTGCTTTCGCGCATGCAAACCATCCCGAACCGACTTCCGCTCGCCCTGCTCGCCGCTCTCGGCTGCGTGGCAGGCAGCGCCAGCGCTGCGGCCGCCCCGCTCCCCGCAGCGGCCTTCCAGAACCCCGCCACCGACGCGGAGATCCAGGCCTACCTGGTCCGCGAAATCGGCGAAATCCGCACCGAGTACCGCGAGCGGCGCGGCGAAGCGCGGCGCAGCAAGGCCCTCGCCGAGCGCATCAACAACCCGATCCTGATCCACGAAGCGGAGCGGGTCGAGCAGGAAAACGACGCCGATTTCGCGCGGAAAATGACCAAGCTGCGCACCACCTACGGCGACGACCCGGTCGACCGTGCCCTGGTGATCGTGGAAGCCGCGGAAGCGCGGGCTCGCGAGAAACGCAAGGAGGCGCCGCTGCCGGGTCCTCTGCCCGGGCCCTTGCCCGCTCCGCTGCCGCGGCCCGAAACCGGTCCGGCGCCGGCGCCGAAACCTGCCCCCGGACCCCTACCCGCCCCCGGCCCGCGCCCCGAGACGGCTCCCGCGCCGCGCCGTTTGCCGCCGGTCGTCGACGACGGCGGCGCATACGACGCCGATCGCGCCGAGCGGCTGCTCAAGCTCCGCAACGACTACGAGGAGAAGTTCCTCGAGATGGACCACGAATACGCGGAGAAGACCCTCGAGGCGCGCCA
>DASWJW010000192.1:0-2217 GCA_036396955.1 Planctomycetota bacterium | reverse complement strand
GTGCGGCGCCGCCGGCGTCCTTGCGGCCGGTGATGCGGCGCACCAGTCCCTCGGCGCGCAGGCGCGCGCCGCGCACCCCGGCGCGCAGTCCGCGCCGCACCCGCGCGCTGCGCCGGTCGAGCACGGCTCGGAACGCGTCGGCGAACGCGCCGAGCGGCCAGGCTGCGCGCGCGGCGGCCAGGCCCGCTTCGCGCGCGCGCCGCCGGGCGACGGCGCGCGCGGCCTCGGCTGCTGCGGCGCCGGCCGCGAGGGTCTCGGCGACGACGACCAGATCGTCGCGGAGCTGCTGAAGGGAAGCGCGCATCGCCTCGGCCTTCAGCTCCGCCGCGCCTGCACGGTCTGCGAGCAGGGCGCGCAGATCGCCGGCGGTGCCGCCGAGGGCCCGCGTCTCGAGCGGCTTGCCGCGCTGCACTTCCAGATCGAGCGGCGCCCAGAACGCCGCGCGCGGCGGTGTGCCGACCGCGGCGGCCAGGCGCTCCACGTGGCGCGCGGCGATCGATTCGGCTTCTTCCGGCGGACCGGCCTCATTGTAGACCAGCAGCCACGGACGCCCGTGCGAGAGCCACTCGCGGAGATATTCGACGACTTCGCGGTTCTGATAGGTGTGCCTGGTGACCACCACCACCGCAAGGTCGGCGACGGCAAGCAAGGCTTCGCTTGCGCGCCGGTTGCCGCCGAAGATGCTGTCGAAGTCGGGCGTGTCGATCAGGACCAGCCCCGGCGGGAGAGCGGGAACGGGCACCAGGAGCAGGCTCGCCGGATCGTCGGCGTTGCGTCCGGCTTGCTCGGCGACTGCGGCGCCAGCTGCGGCGACTTCGATCGGAAAACGCGCGGCAAGGCTGGGCTCGGCGCGGAGCAGCTCGATTTCTTCGGGCCGCGCCGCTCCGAGCAGGCGGCGGGTCGCGCCCGCTTCGGAGAGCGACGGGCTGATCGCCGCGCCCGCCAGCGCGTTGAACAGCGCCGACTTGCCCGAATTGTTGGGGCCGACGATCCCCACCACAAGGCTGGGTTCGGCATTCTCACCGGCGGCGGTTCGCGGCAGCAGGTCGCGGTCCAGGCGGTCGAGCGCGCGCCGCGCCGCCGGCGGACCGGCGCTGGCCAGCGCTCGGAGCCGCTTGCTGGCGCGACGGAGATTGTGGGGGAGATCGCTCGGCAAGGGTCGACGCAGCCGCGGCGGACCCACCAGGGTACGCACGGCCCACGGGTGCCAGGCGGAATGGCCTTGTTGATTGGGAAGGTGGATCCCGGAATTGCGGCGGACCGCCACGGCCTAGAATGAAGGTTCATGAGCGAGGAGTTCACGCTCGAGGGCGCCGCCGACCCCACCCCGGGCCGGCGTCCGATGGGCTCATGGATGGTGATCGGCGGGCTGATCGCCCTGGCCACCTGGCTGGCGTTCCGGTCGATCCAGAATCGTCCGCTGCAGCTCGGTACCCGCGCATACGGCGACGCGGTCGAAGTCGCCGCCGCGCGCCAGCGCGCTTTCCGGGCGCTGCTCCCGGGCGGCAGCTTGCCCTATCCCTTCGTGGTACGCGGCGCGGTCGAGAGCGGCGGCACCGCGCTGGTCTGGCTGCGCGCCGACTACCGCGACGACCACGCCTTCTTGATCGGTGCCAACGCGCCGCCGGCGGTCGCGGAATTGCAGGCCTTGCTCGCGCGCCTCGGAACCGACTCCTTGCCGGTCCGGCAGATCATCGACGAAGCCGGCGTGCAGCCCGACAAGCGCCCGCCGTTCGCCGAGGAGTTTCGTGCTTCGCCGACCCGCGGCGATCCAGTGGCTCCGGTGCGCTTGTGGCTCGGCGATTGGGAGCAGGCCGCGCGGTTCGCCGACGGCGCCCCCGATCTCGAAGGCGGGCTCACCATGACCCTCGCCGCCGGCCGCGAACTTCCGTTCGCGTTGTTCCGCCAGGCCGGCGCGCACTGGTGGACCGTGGTCGACCTGCCCGCCGGCAACAGCGGTCATGAACGCTTGTTCCTGGTGCACGTCCGCCGCACCGGGTCGGTGCCCGGAGTCGGCGCGACGCTCGAGTTCGTCAAGAGTCTGCTCGGCGCGGACTGAAGCGATGGCCGAGGGGGGCGCATCCGCACTGCTGACCGTCTTTTACGGTCCTTTCGCCGAAGTCCTTGTCTTGCGCGCCAAACTGGAGGACCGCGGCATCCTCGTGTTTCTCGAGGACGAGATGCTGATGAGCTCCGACCCATTCGTGCGCGGCGCCA
>DASWJW010000191.1:0-4596 GCA_036396955.1 Planctomycetota bacterium | reverse complement strand
CTGTACGACCAGATGCCCGAACCCAAGTGGGTGATCGCCATGGGCGTGTGCTCGTCCTCCGGCGGAATGTACAAGAATTACGCGGTGGTCCAGGGAATCGACTCGATCCTTCCTGTGGACATCTACGTGCCCGGCTGCCCGCCCCGGCCGGACGCGGTGATCGACGCGATCATGAAGATCCAGAAGAAGATCGAGCAGGACCGCTCGCTCAGCTGGCCGCGCCGTTGAGAATCCCCCCGGAAGACATCGCCGCGCAGACCGAGACACTGCGCGGAACGCTCGGCGGCCGCTTCGGCGAGACCGTCGCGGCCGGCGCCGACATGCCGGTCGTCGAGGTGCCGCGCGAACGGGTGATCGAGCTGCTGCTCGACCTGCGCGACGGCGCGCCGGGACACCGGCACCTGTCGATGCTCACGGCGGTCGACCGCATGCCGGCCGACCCGCGCTTCGAGGTCGTCTACGCGCTCTATTCGATCGAAGCGAACCGCTGGCTCAGGGTGAATACACGCTGCGGCGAATTCGACGCCGTGGTGCCGAGCGTGACCGGTCTCTGGCCCGGCGCGAACTGGCTCGAACGCGAGTGCTTCGACATGTTCGGGATCCGCTTCGACGGCCATCCCGACCTGCGGCGCATCCTGATGCCGGAAGACTTCCCCCACCATCCGCTGCGCAAGGAATTCCCCCGCGAAGGGATCGAGCCCGACCGGCTCTACCGCGATTGGGCCGCGCAGCGCGCGCAGCCGGAGCCGGGACGATGAGCGGCACCGCGACCAGGTCGGACTTCCGCCAATTCGAATTCATGCCGGGCGCGCCGCACGACCCGCTGCACGGCGAGCCGATGCTCCTCAACATGGGGCCGCAGCACCCGGCGACCCACGGCGTGCTCCGGCTCCGGATCGTGATCGACGGCGAAGTGATCCTCGCGGTCGACCCCGACGTCGGCTACCTGCACCGCGGCAAGGAGAAGATGGCCGAGTCGCTCGGCTGGCAGAAGTTCTTCCCGCACACCGACCGGATGGACTACCTGACGCCGGTCATGCCCAACCTGGCGTTCGCGCTGGGGCTGGAGAAGCTCGCCGGCGTCGAAGTGCCCGAGCGCGCGCAGGCGATCCGGGTGATGTTCAGCGAGCTCGGCCGGATCGCCTCGCACTTGATCTACACGGGCACGACCGGCATCGACCTTGGTGCGGTGACCATGTTCTTCTACTGCTTCCGCGAGCGGGAGAGGATCTACGACATCCTCGACGCCTGGACCGGCCACCGCATGAACAACACCTACGTGCGGCTGGGCGGTGTGGCCGCCGACGTCACGCCGCGCATTCTCGACATGGTCGACGAATTCACGCGCGAATTCCCGTCCAAGGTCGACGAGTACGAGCAGCTGCTCACCCGCAACGTGATCTGGGTGGAGCGCAACCGCGGCGTCGCGCGGATCTCCGCCGAACAGGCGGTCGCAATGGGCCTCACTGGCCCCAACTTGCGCGCCAGCGGCGTTGCCTACGACGTCCGCCGCGCGCAGCCTTATTGCGGCTACGAGACCTACGACTTCGAAGTCCCCACTTCGACCGACGGCGACGCCTACGGGCGCTATCTCGTGCGCATCGCCGAACTGCGCGAATCCTGCAAGATCGCCCGCCAGGCCATGGAACGCCTGCGCGGGATGCGCGGCGACCACTTGGCGCACGACACCCGTTACGTCCTGCCGCGCAAGGACCGGGTCAACGACTCGATGGAAGAGCTGATCCACCAGTTCAAGGTGGTGACCGCCATGGCGCTGCCCGCCGGCGAGGTCTACCAGCTCATCGAGTCGTCCAAGGGCGAATTCGGATTCTTCCTGGTCAGCGACGGCACGCCCAACCCGGTCCGGGTGCACGCGCGCTCGCCATCCTTCGTCTCGATCCAGGCGATCCCCATGTTGTCGGAAGGGCGGCTGCTCTCCGACATGGTTGCCGTGATCGGCAGCCTCGATTTCGTGATGGGAGAGTGCGACCGGTGAAGCAGGCCGATGCAGTCCTCTCGGCGGAACTTCGCGCGGAATTCGACGCCATATGCGCCCGCTACCCGCAGCGGCGCGCCGCGCTCCTGCCGATCCTGCACCGCGTGCAGGAGACCCTCGGCTGGCTGTCCAAGGACGCCATGGAATCGGTCGCCGAGTACCTCGGCATCGCCCCCGTCGAAGTCCAGGGCGTGGTCAGCTTCTACCCGATGTACCGGCGCGAACCGGGCGGACGCCACCACGTTTCGGTGTGCAAGAACATCTCCTGCCATTTGATGGGCGCCGAGGCATTGTTCGCGGCCATCGAGAAGCGTTTCGGCGTCAAACCCGGCGAAACCACGAGCGACGGCGCGTTCACGCTACAGGCGGTGCAGTGCCAAGGCGCGTGCGGCTACGGGCCCATGCTCGATCTGGATGGCGCGTATCACGAGCACTTGTCCGCCGATTCCGCTGTCGAGTTGCTGGAGTGCCTCGAATGAGCGGCCTCCAAGTGCGCCTGCTCACGCGCCGGCTCGCCGACGCCACCTACGACGGCTCGCTCGCCGCCTACCACGCCGACGGAGGCTGGAAGCAGTTCGAGCGCGCCCTGACCGAGATGACGCCCGACGCGGTGATCCAGGAGGTCAAGGACAGCGGACTTCGCGGTCGCGGCGGCGCCGGCTTCCCGTCCGGCCTCAAGTGGTCGTTCATGCCCAAGGGCGCCGACAAGCCGCACTACCTGCTCGTGAACGCCGACGAATCGGAGCCCGGCACGTTCAAGGACCGGCTCTTGATGGAACGTGATCCGCACCTGGTGGTCGAGGGCGCCGCGCTCGCCGCCTATGCGATCGGCGCGCGGTGCGTGTACGTCTACGTGCGCGGCGAGTACCGCCACGCGCGCGCCTGCATGGACCGCGCGATCGCCGAAGCGCGCGCCGCGGGCCTGCTGGGCGAGAGAATCTTCGGCGGCGAGTTCGCGCTCGAAATGCACACCCACCCCGGTGCGGGCGCCTACATCTGCGGCGAAGAAACGGCGTTGATGGAAAGCCTGGAGGGCAAGCGCGGCCATCCGCGCCCCAAGCCGCCGTTCCCGGCCGGATTCGGCGCGTGGGGCATGCCCACGACCATCAACAACGTCGAGACCGTCGCCACGACGCCGGTGATCCTGGAGATGGGCGCCGCCGAGTACCGCAAGCACGGCACCGAGGCGTCGCCGGGCACCTTCCTGGTCGGTGTGAGCGGCCACGTGGAGCGGCCCGGCGTGTACGAATTGCCGCTCGGCATCCGCGCGCGCACCGTGATCGACGACGTGTGCGGGGGCGTGCGCGGCGGCAAGGCGCTCAAAGCCTTTTACGTCGGCGGTTCTTCCACCGGTCTCCTCCCCGCCGAACACGCCGACGTCGCGCTCGACCACGACTCGGTGCGCAAGCTGGGCGTGATGCTCGGCACGGGCGGCCTGATCGCGATGGACGAAGACACCTGCATCGTCCGCGCGACCAAGGTGCTCGCGGATTTCTACGACCACGAGACGTGCGGCCAGTGCTCGCAGTGCCGCATCGGAATGGAGTGGTCGCACCAGATCATCGGCCGCATCGAGGCCGGCCAGGGCCGGCCCGACGACGTGGACACACTGCTGGAACTCATCGACAACTACTCGGGAGGCAAGACCATTTGCGCGTTCGCCGACGGCGCGGCCATGCCCTACCGCACGGCGATCCTGGCCTTCCGCGACGAGTGGGACGCGCACGTCCGGCTCGGCGGCTGCCCGTTCGAATCCAGCGCCCGCGCCGGCATGGAGAGAGTCCATGCCTGATCGCGCCGCCGCCCAGGAGCCGGTCACGGTCACCATCAACGACCGGGAGGTCAAGGTGCCGGCCGGTTCGCGCCTGATCGACGTGATCCAGGACCGCACCGGCGAGGAAGTTCCGCGCTTCTGCTACCACCGCGATCTTCCGGTGGTGGGATCCTGCCGGATGTGCCAGGTCGAGATCGAGGCCATGGGCCCGGGCGGCAAGCCGCGCAAGGCGCTCGCGATTTCCTGCCGCACGCCCGTCAGCGACGGCATGAAGGTCTGGACGCAGTCCGAACCGGCGCAGAAGGCGCGCCGCGGCGTGCTGGAATTCCTGCTCAAGGACCATCCGCTCGACTGCCCGATCTGCGACAAGGCGGGCGAGTGTCCGCTGCAGAATTTCACGTACCTCGAAGGCCAGTCGGAAGGCCGGTCGCACGACCCGCGCCGCAAGCGCCGCAAGCGCGTTTCGCTCGGCGACGTGATCGTGCTCGACGAGGAACGCTGCGTGCTCTGCAGCCGCTGCGTGCGCTTTTTCCCCGCCGTCGAGGACCGCGAACAGCTCCAAGTGATGGACATTGGCCACCGGTCTATGATCGGCACCTTCGACGACCGCCCCCTCGAAGGCAACTACCAGGGCAACCTGGCGGACATCTGCCCCGTCGGTGCGTTGACGCTCTCCAAGTTCCGCTTCCAGGCACGCGTCTGGAACGTGCGGCCCGTCCCGAGCACTTGCACGCGCTGTTCACGCGGTTGCGCCGTGCTCGTCGATGAATACCGCGGGCGGGTGGTGCGCATCCGGCCCCGCTACGACGCCCAAGTCAACAAGTCC
>DASWJW010000190.1:0-15111 GCA_036396955.1 Planctomycetota bacterium | reverse complement strand
GACCGTAGCGGGCACCGAGCGTGTGCACTCCGCCGCAGGGCTGGATCAGCAGCGCCTCGCCCGGCGCCAGCTTGCGCCGGAACGCCATCCGCGCGCGCGCCCAGCGGCTGCGCAAGATGACCACGTCGGTCGCGACCATGCCGCCGCGGCTCGCGTTGCCCGCGCGCAGCCGGCCGTCGACCACGGTTTCCGGGCGCTCCATCCCCAGCCGCACCGCCGGCGCGGGCGCGGCCTTGGTGCGATCAGGAATCCGGTCCATCGTCTTCTGCGCCGGCGCCGAGAGGAAAGAACGCCCGCAACGCGCAGCTCCAGCGGGTGGCGGCCGACAAACGCACCGGCCTGCGGAAAGGATCGCGGCGCGGGTCTTCGAGCTGCTTGAGCAGGGCGCGGGCGCGCAGGACCGCCGCGCGGATTCCGCGCCGCAACCGCGCACCGACGCGGTGCTGCAACGGCAGTCCGCTCTCCAGGCAGGTCCGCGCCCACGCGGCCTGGGCGGCGAGCAGGCGGCGCACCGGCGGGGTCGGGATCGCGCGCGCGAGTTCGTCCTGCGTGACGCCGCAGGCTTCAAGGTCGGCGAGCGGCAGCGGCTGGCGGCCTTGGCCGAGGCTGGCGGGCAGCAGACCCAGGCGCCGGGTGAGCACCAGGCCCATGCCGAGGTCGCGCGCCAATTCCACGGAGCGGTCGCCGCGGGGCTGGATCACGGTGAGCGCGCAGCGGCAGACCGATTCGATCCGCGGTTCGAGCCAGGCGCGCAGCGCGGCGCGGTCGCGCGGCCGGTCGGGTGCGGGCTCGCCGAGCAAAGTGGTCATTTCACGCAGCTCGGCGTGCGGAGTCTCGCCGGCGGCGGCGGCGGCCCACAGCGCAAGCAGCAGCGGGCCGTCGGGCCGGCCGCGGAGCGTGTTCTCGAGCGCTGCGGCCAGCGTCTCGCCCCCGGCGCGGGCCGGGCCGAGCGCCAGGGCGAGGATCGGGTCGACTGCGCGCAGGAGTCCGCGCGGCATCAGGACCGGGCCCGGATAGAGGTCGCCGGCCAAGGCCATGGCGCGGCGGGAAGCAAAGCGAGAGGAGTGGCCGAGATCCAAGGCAGTGCTCGCGGGCGCCGGTGCGCGGGCGCCCAGGATAACGGTCGGCTTGGCGCGTCCGGCGCCAGCGGACTACCATTCCGTCGTCCGTCGCAGCGCGCGCGCGCGCCGGGCCCCATGAGCGAGCCCACCCGAACCGGCCCCGCCGCCTCCGCCATGGAGACGGAGGCCGCCGCCGCGCCCGCCAGCCCCGGCAAGGACCCGGGCGAGAGCGAAGGGACCCGGGCGGCGTTCGCGGTGCACGACCTCAAGAATTTGCTCGCCACCGTGCGCGGGCACGCCGAGCTGCAGCTCGAGCGGATGCCGGCGGGGGCCCCGGTCGACGCTGCGCTGCGCCAGAGCCTCGAGTCGATCCGTCTGGCCTCGGACCGCGCGGTGCGTTTGTGCCGCGGCTACTTGGAGGCTGCCGGCGGACGACTGCGCCAACAGGAGGCGGTCGCCGTCGGCGAACTGGTGCGCGGCGCGCTGCGCTTGTTCCAAGGCCGGGTCGGCGACGGCCTGCGCAGCCGCGCTTCCGGTCCGCCCGAGATCGTGATCAGTGGGGTCCGCGACGACCTGGAGCGCGCCGTGCTCAACCTGCTCTGGAACGCGCGCGACGCCTTGTTCCGCGCCGAACGCACCGGCCAGGACGGCCTGGTCCGGGTGAGCTGGGGCGAAGACGCGACCGGCGCGTGGATCGAAGTGGCCGACAACGGCCCCGGCCTGCCGGAAGGGCGCGTGCCCGCGGCCGGGACCAGCGCCTCCGGATCCTCGCCGGCGCACGGCCTGGGTCTGACCGAGGTCGCCCGCATCGCCCGCCAGCACGGCGGCCGTTTGCGCGGCTGCAACCACCCCGTGACCGGCGGCGCGATCCTGCGGCTCGAGTTCGGCATCCAGCGCGAACTCGAATTCGACTCCGCGGCGGTGCCTGACGGGCCGCGCCGCCTGCGAACCCGCCGGGCGGAGACACCGCCCTTGTCCAGACCCTAGAATGTCCTGCCCCTGACCGTCGGCGGCGCCCCCCTTGGCAATCCCACAGCGCCCCGTCGAGCCCTCGGCACCCAGATAGAAGGCATGACCAGCAGCACCAAGCGGCAAGCACCGCCCGAGGTCCGTGAAGAGGTCGTCATCCGTTTCGCCGGCGACTCCGGCGACGGGATGCAGCTCACCGGCAATCAGTTCACCAACACCTCCGCGGTGATGGGGAACGACCTCGCGACCTTCCCGGACTTCCCGGCCGAGATCCGCGCGCCAGTGGGTACGACCTACGGCGTGTCCGGTTTCCAGGTCCGCTTGTCCAGCAAGGAGATCCACACGCCGGGCGACGCACCCGACGTCCTGGTCGCGATGAACCCGGCCGCGCTGAAGGTCAACGTCAACGACCTGAAGGAAGGCGGATTGTTGATCGTCAACACCGGCAACTTCGTGGCGTTCGACCTCAAGAAGGCGCGCTACGACCACAACCCGCTCGACGACGAGGATCTGTACCGGAAGTACGAGGTGGTGCGCTTCGACTTGAACGCAGCGACCATCAAGGCCGTGGAAGAGATCGGCGTGAGCAACAAGGAGGCGCTGCGCTGCAAGAACTTCCTGGCGCTAGGCATGCTCTACTGGGCCTACTCGCGGCCGCTCACCACGACCGAGGCGTGGATCAAGAGCAAGTTCGGAAGCAAACCGAAGATCATGGAGGCCAACTTGCGCGCCCTGCGCGCCGGCCACGCGATCGGCGAGAACGCCGAACTCTTCAAAGTGCGCTACGACGTGCCGGCGGCCAAGCTCGAGCCCGGCACCTACCGCAACCTGATGGGGAATACCGGGGTCGCGATGGGGCTGGTCGCCGCGTCGCACCTGAGCAAGCTGCCGATCTTCTACGGCAGCTACCCGATCACGCCGGCGTCGACGATCCTGCACGATCTGTCGCGGTTCAAGAACCACGGCGTGGTGACTTTCCAGGCCGAGGACGAGATCGCCGCAATCAGCTCGGCGATCGGCGCCAGTTTCGCGGGTTCGCTCGGCGTCACCGGCTCGTCGGGACCCGGCATCGCGCTCAAGGGCGAGGCGCTGGGCCTGGCCGTCACGGCGGAATTGCCGCTGGTGGTGATCAACGTGCAGCGCGGCGGCCCGTCGACCGGGCTGCCCACCAAGACCGAGCAGGCCGACTTGATGCAGGCCATCTACGGCCGCAACGGCGAGTGTCCGATCCCCGTGATCGCGGCCTATTCGCCGGGCGACTGCTTCTGGGCGGCCTTGGAGGCGGCGCGCATCGCGGTCACCTACATGACGCCCGTGCTGCTGCTCACCGACGGCTACCTCGCCAACGGCGCCGAGCCCTTCCGGGTGCCTTCGGTCGAGGACCTGGAGCCCATCCGGGTCCGCTTCCACACCGACGCGAAGAACTACATGCCTTACTCGCGCGACCCGGTGACCCTGGCGCGGCCTTGGGCCGTGCCCGGCACCAAGGGGCTCGAGCACCGGCTTGGAGGTCTCGAGAAGCAGGACGTGACCGGCAACGTCAACTACGACCCCGACAACCACGAGCGGATGATCGCCCTCCGCCAGCAGAAGGTGGACGGCATCGCCGCGTCCTATCCGCCGACCGAGGTCTTCGGCCCCGCCGAAGGCAAGCTGGTCGTGCTGGGATGGGGCAGCACTTACGGCGCCAGCCGTGGCGCGGTCGAACGCGCGCACGAAGCCGGTTTGCCGGTCGCGCAAGTGCACCTGCGGCACGTCTGGCCGCTGCCGCGCGATCTCGGCGGCGTCCTGGCGCGCTACGAGCAGGTGCTGATCCCCGAATTGAACCTGGGCCAGCTCGACCGCTTGATCCGCGCCGAGTACCTGCTGCCCACCGTGGCCATGAGCAAGGTCCAGGGCCTGCCGTTCAGCGGCACGGAGATCTTCAAGCGCATCCAGGAATTGGTCGGCTGACCGGAATTCCGCAATGACCACCGTCGAAGCACCCAAATACAAGAAGGCCGAATTCGTCAGCGACCAGGACGTCCGCTGGTGTCCCGGCTGCGGCGACTACGCCATCCTTTCCGCGGTCCAGCAAGTGTTCGCCGGCCTCGGCGTGCCCAAGGAAAAATTCGTGTGCGTGTCCGGCATCGGCTGCGCGGCGCGTTTTCCGTACTACATGGACACTTTCGGCTTCCACACGATCCACGGCCGCGCGCCGGCGATCGCGACGGGAATCAAGACCGCGCGTCCCGAACTCGACGTGTGGGTCTTCGGCGGCGACGGCGACGCGTTGTCGATCGGCGGCAACCACTTGATCCACGCGGCCCGGCGCAACCTGGACCTGAAGATGGTGATGTTCAACAACCGCATCTACGGGCTCACCAAGGGGCAGTACTCGCCGACCAGCGAGAAGAACAAGAAGACGCCGTCCACTCCGATGGGCTCGGTGGACAATCCCTTCAACCCGATCGCGCTGGTGCTGGGGGCGGGGGCGAGCTTCGTGGCCCGCACGGTCGACACGCAGATCTCGCACATGCGCGCCGTGCTCGAAGCAGCGCACCGCCACAAGGGCTTCGCCTTGGTCGAGATCCTGCAAAACTGCGTGATCTTCAACGACAAGGCTTTCTCGCACATCACCGACAAGGGGATCCGCGACGACCGCCAGATCGACCTGCGCCACGGCGAGCCGATGATCTTCGGCAAGGACCTCGACAAGGGCCTGCGGATCCTGCCCGACAAGATCGAGGTCTGCTCGCCGGCCGAAGCCAGCAACTGGGTCGCCGACGGCCCGACCGGCGCCAACGCTTTCCGGATCTGCCAGTACGCTGAGAGCGGCGACATTCCCGTGCCGGTGGGGATCTTCCGATCCGTCGAAACACCGGTGTTCGAAACCGAGGTGCACGCCCAGATGACCAAGTCGATCGCGACTTTGGGGGTCGGTACCCTGGCCGACGTGCTGGCCTCCGGCGAGACCTGGCAGGTCAAGTAGCAGATTGTCCTAAAGGCTTCCCTGTAAAGACTTTGGCGCGTTCGGATTCGCTCCGGATGCGGCCTGGACCGTTCTGGACGACGGATCCCCCGCGGGCTCGGAATGCAGGTCTCGCCGCCGGGTGCGGAAAAACGGAGTCGAGAAGCACGAGAACCGTGCTGGAGGCTTGCCCGGACCCATGGGGACCCGGAGAATGTTCCGCCCCCTTTCCTGGTGGCCCAAATCAGGGTGAGCCAGGTTCGGAGGCGTTGCGCCCGTGTACTTCCACTACGCCAACATCCTCGTGTTCACGCTGGCCGGAATGGCGTTCGTGTTCATGAACATGGTGCTGGGCTCGCTCCTGCGGCCCCAGCGCAAGACCACCGACGGCCTGGAGCCGTACGAGTGCGGGGAAGAGACGATCGGTTCCTCGTGGTTCCGTTTCGACATCCGCTACTACACGGTCGCGCTCGTCTACATCGTGTTCGCGGTCGAGATCGCGTTCCTGTTTCCGTGGGCGCGCGTCCTCAAGGAGGCGTTCCAGGAAGAAGGCATCGGCGGCGTCGCGCTGCTCGAAGGACTGATCTTCGTGGCGGTGCTGCTGCTCGGCCTGGCCTACGTCTGGATCAAGGGCGACTTGAACTGGGTCAAGGCCTTCCGCCGCGAATACGAAGAGCGCCTGCGCCTCGAGCGTCTGGCCGAACAGCGCCGCAACAGCGCGAACGAGGCAGTCTGAATGGGCGTTCTGAGCAACAAGTTCGAGGACAACGTCCTCACGTCGCGGGTCGACTGGCTGCTCAATTGGGCGCGGCTCAGCTCGATCTGGCCGATGACTTTCGGCCTCGCCTGCTGCGCAATCGAAATGATGGCCGTGGGCGCCGCGCGCTTCGACATCGACCGCTTCGGCGCCGGCGCGTTCCGCGCGACTCCGCGCCAGGCGGACTTGATGATCGTGGCGGGCACCGTGAACTTCAAGATGGGGGAGCGCGTCAAGCGGCTCTACGACCAGATGCCCTCGCCCAAGTACGTGATCGCAATGGGCGCGTGCGCCACCGGCGGCGGGCCCTACTTCAAGTACGGCTACACGGTCATGAAGGGCGTCGACCGGATCATCCCCGTCGACGTGTACGTCGCCGGCTGCCCGCCGCGGCCCGAGGCCCTGCTCGAAGGCTTGATGCTGCTGCAGGAGAAGATCCGCCGCCAGAAGGTGCTGCGCACCACCAAGCGTCCCGAACGGCTTCCCGCCGCCCCTTCCATCGCCTGATCCCAACGGCCATGCAAGCACCCGCACGCGACACCGGCTGGGGCCCGATGCAGGTCCACTTCGAGGCTGCCCGGCTCGCCGCCGCGGCCTTCGAGGCCGCCGGCATCGCCGTCCAGCTCCACGAGCCCAACTTGCCGGTCTTCGCCGAAGAAGGCGAGTCGAAGCGGCTCGCCAAGAAGGCCAAGGACGGCGGCGAACGCGAGTGGCGCGGCGACTCCTTCCTCAAGCTCGCCGACCGCGGCCAGCTGCTCGCGGCCATGCGGATCCTGCGCGACGATCTCGGCTACGAGCAGGTCATCGACGTCACCGGGGTCGACTACGACGCCGAGGACGCCAACCTCTGGGGCGTCTACTGCCTGCTGTCCTTGCGCCACAAGGCGCGGCTGACCGTCAAGGTCGACGTGCCCAAGGACGACTGCTGGCTCGACTCGATCGTGAGCCTGTATTCGGCGGCCAATTGGCACGAGCGCGAGTCGTCCGAGTTCTTCGGCATCGTCTACCGCGGCCACCCCGACCCGCGGCACGTGCTGCTGCCCGACGACTGGGTGGGCTTTCCGCTGCGCAAGGACTACGAGTTCCCCGACGAGTACCACGGCATCTCCTGCAACTGATGGCGACCACCTCGGAAGAGACCTCCGCCCGCAACGCCGACGGCGTGCGCGAGTTCGAAATCGACGTCCGCACGCAGGACGTGGAGCTCAACATGGGGCCGCAGCACCCGGCGACGCACGGCGTGCTGCGCGTGCTGCTGCGCGCCGACGGCGAGATCCTGACCGGCGGGCAGTGCCACCTGGGCTACTTGCACCGCTGCGCCGAGAAGATCGGCGAGTCGGTCGACTACATCCAGTACCTGCCCTACACCGACCGCTACGATTATCTGGCGGCGATGAACAACAACCTCGGCTACAGCCTCGCGGTCGAGAAGCTGCTGGGCGTCGAGGTGCCGGTCCGCGGCCAGTACCTGCGCACGATCATCGCCGAGCTCAACCGCATCGCCAGCCACCTGGTGGCGGTGGGCACCTACGGTCTCGACGTCGGCGCGTTCACGCCCTTCTTCTACGCGCTGCGCGAGCGCGAGATGATCCTCGACCTGTTCGAGAAGATCTGCGGCGCGCGGCTCACCTACAGCTACATCCGCCCGGGCGGCGTGATGAACGACGCTCCCGCCGGCTGGCTCGAAGGCGTCGACGAGTTCTGCGACTGGATGGATTCCAAGTGGAAAGAGCACTGGAACCTCCTGATCGAGAGCAAGATCTTCATCGAGCGGACCGCCAAGGTCGGCGTGGTCACGGCCGAGCAGGCGATCGACTGGGGCTGCACCGGCCCGATGCTGCGCGGCTCGGGAGTCGACTGGGATCTGCGCCGCGACCAGCCCTACCTGGTCTACGACCGGCTCGATTACCAGGTGATCGTCGGCGTCGGCCACCGCGGCACGGTGGGCGACTGCTTCGACCGCACCTACGTGCGGATGTTCGAGATCGTCGAGTCGGTCAAGATGATCCGCCAATGCCTCGCCGCCATCCAGGACGGCGAAGTCTGCCACCCGGACGTCGGCCTGCTCCTGCGCCCCGCGCCGGGCGAGGCCTACGTGGGCATCGAGAACCCGCGCGGCGAACTCGGCCACTACATCGTCAGCGACGGCAGCAAGATCGCCAAGCGCGTGCGCGTGCGCGCGCCGTCGTTCTGCAACCTCGCGGTGATCGAGGACATCCTCCCCGGCTGCATGCTCGCCGACGCTGCCGCCATCATCGGCGCGACCGACATCGTGATCGGCGAAACCGACCGTTGAACGTGGCCGCGATCTTCCCGACCGACCCCGCGGCCGCCGCGGCAGCGCTCGCCCAGCAAGGCAACCTCGCCACCGACGCGCTGCAAGGCGTGCTGCCCGCCGGCGTGCCCTGGTGGATGATCACGCTCGGCGGTGCCGGGCTCGGCTTTGCCGCGATCATGGGCTTCGTCACCGTGATGTCGATGTTCTCGATCTGGCTCGAACGCAAGGTCGCGGGCCACATCCAGGTGCGGCTCGGCCCCATGCGGGTCGGCGGCTGGCACGGCTGGGCGCAGTCGATCGCCGACGGCGTCAAGCTGCTGCTCAAGGAAGACATCGTCATCCTCGGCGCCGACAAGGTGCTGTTCAAGCTGGCTCCGGCGCTGGTGCTCGGCACCGCGCTCGCGACCTTCGTGGCGCTGCCTTTCGGGCCCGGCGCGATGATCGCCGACGTCGACCTCGGCGTGTATTTCATCATCGCGATCTCGTCGGTGACCACGATCGGGATCATCATGGCCGGCTGGGGCTCCAACAACAAATGGAGCGTGTACGGCGCCATGCGCGAAGCCGCGCAAGTGGCGTCGTACGAGATCCCCTTCGGCCTGTCGCTCATGCCGCCGGTGATCTACTACGGCAGTTTCTCGCTGCGCGCCGCCACCGAGGCGCAGGCCGGCTGGGGCGGGCTGCACTGGTACATCTTCGACCCGCTGACCTTCTGGGTCGCGATCCCGAGCTTCGTGCTGTTCTTCGTCTCGATCCTCGCCGAGACCAAGCGCGCGCCCTTCGACCTGCCGGAATCGGAGTCGGAGCTGGTCGCGGGATTCCACACCGAGTACTCGGGCATCCGCTTCTCGTTCTTCTTCCTGGAGGAATACGCGGCGATGTTCGTGATGTCGGGAGTCGGCGCCGCGTTCTGGTTCGGCGGCTGGAACTTCCCCGGCCTGTCGCTGCTCGAGGGCAGCCCGGTGCTGCACTCGCTCGCCGCAGTGGGCGTGTTCACGGTCAAGTCCATGCTGCTGGTCTTCGTGATGATGTGGGTGCGCTGGACCGTGCCGCGCCTGCGCATCGACCAGGTCATGACCCTCGGCTACAAGTACCTGACGCCGCTCACGCTGATCTGCGTGTTCGCAGCGGCGCTCGCGGAGTACCTCAAGTCCTGATCCCATGACGCTCCTCGAGAAAGATCGCGCTCCGGTTTCCGCGTCCCGGCACTACTGGCGCAACGTGTTCCAGACCGTCAAGTCGACGGCGGTGGGCATGGGCATCACCTTCAAGTACCTGTGGTCCAAGCCGGTCACGGTGCAGTACCCGGACGAAAAGCTCCCCACCGACGAGCGCTACCGCGGCATCCACTACCTCGAGCAGGACTTGTGCATCTGCTGCGACGCGTGCGCCAAGGCGTGCCCGATCGACTGCATCGAGATGGACGCCACGCGGCAGGGCAAGGAGCTCGACTGGCACTCCTTCACGCTCGACTACCAGAAGTGCATGTTCTGCGAGCTGTGCGTCTATCCCTGCCCCAAGGACTGCATCCACATGGGCAAGGAGTACGCGCTGGTGACCGAGGACCGCGGCACGCTGGTCCTCGACCTGCTCGGTTGGAAGGGCTTGACCGAGGAACAGAAGGTGCGCATTGCCGACGCCGAGGCCAAGAAGGCCGCCAAGGCCGCAGCGAAGAAGACCAAGGACGCCGCCGCTCCTCCCGCGGCTCCCGCGGCTCCCGAGGTGCCCGAGGCTCCCGCGGCCCCCGACGGGGACGAGGAGGCGTAAATGGGCACCGTCCTCGCATTCGCCCTGTTCGCGGGCCTCGCCGTGGTCAGCGCCCTGGTGGCGCTGTTCCACCGCAGCGTCATCCACAGCGCGTTCGCGCTGCTGGGCACCTTGCTCGGCGTCGCCGGCCTGTACGTGATGCTCGGCGCGGACTTCCTGGCGATGACCCAGGTGCTGATCTACGCCGGCGGCATCCTGGTGCTGATCCTG
Organism: Planctomycetota bacterium; assembly: GCA_036396955.1. GTDB lineage: Bacteria > Planctomycetota > UBA1135 > UBA1135 > UBA1135 > DASWJW01. The sequence continues at coordinate 5,119 of DASWJW010000190.1, read as the reverse complement.
TTCGGACTCATGCTCACGCCCGGCGATCCCGGCGAACGCAGGCTGTCGCGGATCTTCGGCGGCGTGGCGATCGTCGGCGGCTTCGCGGCCTTGTTCGCGCTCAAGCTGGCGGGCGTCGCCAAGTGGGCCGGCTTCGGCACCGCGGCCGAGCTCGAGCCGCCGGTCGACACCGCGCGCGAGATCGGCCTCGAATTCCTGCGCCGCGATTCGTGGCTGCTGCCGTTCGAACTGGCGTCGATCGTGCTGCTCGCGGCGCTGGTCGGCGCGGTGTTCATCGCGCGCCGCCGCTTCCCCTACAAGGAAGGCGAGAGCGCCGAGGACGGAGCCGCCTGATGGGCCTCACCGCCTACCTGGTCGTGGCCGCGATCCTGTTCGTGATCGGGCTCGTGATGGTGGCCTCGCGCCGCAACCTCATCTACGTGCTGATGGGGCTCGAGCTGATCCTGAACGCCGCCAACCTCAACCTGGTCGCGTTCAACCGCTTCAACCCCACGACCAAGTTCGTGGCCGGCCAGGACGTGCCGGTGCTCGACGGCCAGATCGCGGCGATCTTCGTGATCATCCTGGCCGCCGCCGAAGCCGCGCTCGCGCTCGCCATCGTGCTGAACGTCTACTCGCTGTTCGAAACGATCCGTCCGGACGACATCGACAACCTCAAGGACTAGCCCGTCCGCGCTCTCCCGATGCTCCCCATCCTGGAAGGACTGCTGCCCGGCCTCGAGTCGGTCTCGCCGCTCGGCCCGAGCGCCTACTTGTGGCTGCTCGCGGTGCCGCTGCTGCCGCTCGCGGCGTGGATGCTGCAAGTGACCATCGGCCGCTTCCTGCCGCGGCAGGGCGACTGGATGCCCACCGGCGCGATGGGCTTGTCGGCGGTGATCGCGATCGTGCACTTGATCAAGGTGCTCGCGCACTGGGACGCGGACTTCCTGCTCGCTTCGGCGCAGGACGGCTACGGCTGGCGCTTCTTCTTCACCGCCGAGTTCCCCGCGGCGATCGCCGGCTTCAAGGCCGGGATCCTCTACGACAACCTGAGCGCCATCCTGCTCGCGATGGTCGCGCTAGTGTCCTTCCTCGTGCACCTGTTCTCGATCGGGTACATGCAGGGGGACAGCCGCTACAACATCTTCTTCAGCAACCTGCCGTTCTTCACTTTCGCCATGCTGGCGCTGGTCCTGAGCGACAACCTGCTGTTCTTCTTCGTCTTCTGGGAGCTCATGGGCCTGTGCTCGTACCTGCTGATCGGGCACCTGGCGCAGGACGAGAAGGAACCGCGGATGTCGGCCGCGTGGGCCGCGCTCAAGGCGTTCATGACCACGCGGGTCGGCGACGTCTGCTTGTTCATCGGCATGGCCGTGTTCTGGGTCAACTTCGAGACCCTGTCCTTCCACGGCCTCTACACCGCCACCGCCGACCACGTCGCCGCCAACGGCTGGGAGTCGTGGATGACTTTCGGCGGCGTGATGATGTTCCTGGGAGCTGTGGGCAAGTCGGCGCAGTTCCCGCTGCACGTCTGGCTGCCCGACGCCATGGAAGGCCCGACCCCGGTCAGCGCGATGATCCACGCCGCGACCATGGTGGCGGCGGGCGTGTACCTCACCGGGCGGATCTACCTGCTCTGCTCGCCCGAGGCGCGGCTGGTCGTCGCCTGCGTGGGCGCGTTCACCGCGATCTTCGCGGCGACGATCGGCATCACCTCCTTCGACATCAAGAAGGTGCTCGCGTACAGCACGATCTCGCAGCTCGGCTACATGATCTGCGCGATCGGAGTCGGCGGAGTGGCCGCGGGCCTGTTCCACGTGATCACCCACGCAATGTTCAAGGCCTGCCTGTTCCTGGGCTCGGGCTCGGTGATCCACGGCTGCCACCACGAGCAGGACATGCGCGAGATGGGCGGCCTGCGCAAGAAGATGCCGATCACGTACCTCACCATGCTGGTGAGCACGCTGGCGATCTCGGGCGTCCCGCTGTTCGCGGGTTTCTATTCCAAGGACGCGATCATCGGCAAGGCGCTGGAGCGCTCGCAGGAGTCGGGCGAGCTGATCTGGGCGCTGCCGTTCTGGATCCTGCTCGGCGCGGCGGCGATCACCGCGTTCTACATGTTCCGGCTGATCTTCATGACCTTCCACGGCACGCCGCGCAGCAAGCACGCCGAGCACGCGCACGAGTCGCCGTGGACCATGACCGTGCCGCTGCTGGTGCTCGGCTTCTTCGCGGTGTTCTCCGGCAAGTTCTGGCTCGCCGATCCGCTGCACGCGGTGAGCGGCGGTAACGACCCCTGGTTCCTCCAGCTGGTGCAGGATCCGGACCTCGAACGCTGGGAGAGCGGCCACGTGACCGCCGCCGGCGGCCTCGGCGGCCACGGCGCGCTCGCCGAGCACCACGAGGGCGAAGTGGCGCACCACGAGCACTACGTCGGCGCCGAAGCGCACCACGAGGCGATGATATTCAGCGTCCTCGCCGCGGGCACCGGCATCCTGCTCGCCTTCCTCTTCTACTTCTGGAAAGTGTTGTCCGCCGCGCGCGTCGCCGCGTCGCTGGGCGGGATCTACCGGCTCGTGCTCAACAAGTACTGGATCGACGAGCTCTACCAGGTGGTGGTCGTGCGCGGCACCATGAAATTCTCCGATGCGCTGTTCTGGATCGACCGCACGCTGGTCGACGGCCTGGTGCACGCGGTCGCCGGCACGATGCGCCGCCTCGCCGGCCTGAGCGCGGCGACCGACCGGATCGTGGTCGACGGCGCGGTCAACTGGCTCGGCGAGACCACGATCGCCGCCGGCCAGGCCACGCGCCGGATCCAGACCGGCCGCATCCAGCAATATGCCTACTTCACGTTCGCCGGGGCTCTCGCCTTGGCGGCCGTCGTCCTGTTCGACCTGATCTAGAGCGCGCGCGACCCCCCCCGACTGCCGAACGAAGATGGACAGCCTCCCGCTTCTCTCCCTCATCACCTTCGCCCCGCTGCTCGGCATGGCGCTCTCGCTGCTGCTGCCCAAGGGCAAGGACGACGCGGTGCGCTGGACCGCGGTCGTGTTCACCGGCATCCCGCTGCTGCTGTCGTGCTGGGTCTACTTGGGCGGCGCGGACTTCTCGGCGGGCGGCATGGTGCCGGAACTCACCGAGCAGTGGAGCTGGATCCCGCAATTCAACGTCGAGTACTTCCTCGGCATGGACGGGCTCAGCGCGCCGCTGGTGCTGCTGTCCTGCTTGATCCACTTCATTGCGGTGTTCGCTTCGTGGAACATCAAGAAGTCGGTCAAGGGCTACTTCGCGCTCCTGATGCTGCTCGAAGTCGGCGTCAACGGCGTGTTCATGGCGCTCGATTTCTTCCAGTTCTACGTGTTCTGGGAGATCATGCTCCTGCCGATGTACTTCCTGATTGGCATTTGGGGCGGACCGCGGCGCGAGTACGCGGCGATCAAGTTCTTCCTGTACACGCTCGCCGGTTCGGTGCTGATGCTGGTCGCGCTGGTCGCGGTCTACCTCAAGTCGGGCGAGGGCGACCTGGAATCGACCTTCAACATCCTCCAGCTGCAGTCGATGGCGGGCACTTGGGCGTTCGACGCGAGCACCTTCCTGGGGATGAAGTTCACGACCTGGATCTTCTGGTTCCTGTTCGTCGGCTTCGCGGTCAAGATCCCGGTGTTCCCGTTCCACACCTGGCTGCCCGACGCGCACGTCGAGGCGCCGACGCCGATCTCGGTGATCCTGGCGGGCATCCTGCTCAAGCTCGGCGCCTACGGAATGCTGCGGATCAACTTCCCGCTGGCTCCCGACGCGTTCGCGCACTTCGCGTACGCGCTGGCGATCCTGGGCACGATCAACATCGTGTACGGCGCGTACGTCGCGATGGGGCAGACCGACTTCAAGCGGATGGTCGCCTACTCGTCGGTGAGCCACATGGGCTACTTCCTGCTCGGGGTGGCGGCGTTCACGTTCACCGGGCTCAACGGCGCCACGCTGCAACTGTTCACCCACGGCACTTCCTCGGCGATGCTCTTCCTCATCGTCGGCGTGGTCTACGACCGGGCGCACCACCGCAACCTGAACGACTTTGGCGGCCTGGCGCAGAAGATGCCGTACTACCTCGGTTTGTCGACGGTGGGCATCTTCGCCGCGATCGGCCTGCCGGGCATGAGCGGCTTCATCTCCGAGGCCATGACCCTGCTCGGTGCGTACGAGGCCTTCCCGGTGCTGGTGATCCTCAGCACGCTGGGCATCCTGATGACCGCGGCGTTCATGCTCTACGCGCTGCAGCGCGTGTTCCTGGGCAAGCTGCCTGACAAGTACGCGGACTTCCCCGATCTGACCAGGCGCGAAGCCGGCACCATGCTGCCGTTCGCGGTCTTGTGCGTCGTGGTGGGGGTGCTGCCGACCTTCGTGCTCGACGTCCAGGGCCCGGCCTTGGCGAACCTGCTCGAGAGCCTCAACACCGCAGTCGGCCGCTGAGCCAGACCGATGTCCTACTTCGATTCGCTCCTGTACATCTTCCCCGAGGTCGCCATGGCCTTGGGCGTGTGCACGGTGCTGGGCTGGGAGATCTTCACGCGCCGCCGCCGCAGCTGGGAGAGCGGTGCGCTGGCGATGGGCTTCCTCGCCATTGCCGCGCTGCTGCTCGTGCAGCGGCTCGATCTGGACGCGTATCCGGCGGCGACCGTGTTCGGCATGGTGCATGTCGACCAGTTCGCCACGCTCTTCAAGCTGTTCGTGACCTCCGCGGTCGCGGTGGTGATCGGCTACGACCTGATGGACCGGCGCCGCGACGCCACGGGGCGCGGCGAGGTGCACTTCCTGCTGCTCACGGCTGTGCTTGGCAGCTACTTCCTAGTGGGCAGCACCAACTTGCTGCTCGTATACCTGGGCCTCGAAACGCTCGGCTTGAGCTCCTACGCGCTGTCGGGCATGCACAAGCGCGACCGCAACAGCGCCGAAGCCGCGCTCAAGTACATCGTCTACGGCGCGCTGGCATCGGGCATCCTGCTATTCGGCGTCAGCTTGCTGTACGGCCTCACGGGCACGCTCGAACTGCGGCACATGGTCGGTCCGATCCAAGAGGCCGTGATGGAGGGCCGCGGCGCCCAGGTCGCGCTGCCCACTCTGCTGATCATCGTCGGCTTCG
>DASWJW010000189.1:0-10763 GCA_036396955.1 Planctomycetota bacterium | reverse complement strand
GCCCCCGCCCGCGCGCCGATCAGCGGGAAACCGGGCTCCCGCGTCCGGTCGACCACCTGCACGTCACGACCGGCGAATTCGAAACGTTTGCCGGTGCGCTGCTGCCACGCGCTCAAACCGTAGACGAGATAGTCGACGGCGCGGCGCCCGCCGTAGCGCGCCAGGTTGCTGGCCGCGGCCACGCGCTCGACTTCTTCGGCGCGCATGAGCGTCTCGTACCAGAAGTTGTCGGTGTAGTCGAGCCACAAGATCGAGGCCGCGAGCGCCGCGCCGTCGCGCGCGACCGGGTCGGCGTCGCGGATCGTCGCCTGCAGCAGCAAGGCCGCCAGCGACAAGTCGGCGTGGCCTTGGCGCGCGGCGACCAGTGCGGCGGCGCGGCGCAGCCAGGGATCCCGCGCAACCAGCGTCGCCCGGATCTCGGGGAGCGACGGGCCGCGCGCGTCGTAGGGGTTGGTGCCCGCGGGAATTTCCTCGAGCAAGCGGCCGAGCAGCAGCGCCGCGCGCGGCGAAGGATCCTTGCGGTAGAGCTTCCAGGCCAGCGGCGCGCGTTCGTCGAGGTGCAGCTGCGGCGGCAGCGGATCGAGCTTGCGGCCCCAGTCCTCGAGATGGTGGACCGCGGCGACCAGGCGTTCGGCGATCCCACGGTCGCCGCTGCGTTCGGACGCCCACTCGGTGAACGCGACGAGATCGCTCAAGCGGCCCTTGTCCGCGTATTCGGCGGCGGGCCAGTCCGCGGGCCGGCCGGCGAAGGAGAACTGCGCGTCTTCCCAAGGCCGCTCGGCCGGCCGCGTGAGGATCACTTCGATCGGATCCGTCGGCGTGTGGAAAGTCCCGAACGGAGTCTCGACGCTCAACGCGCCGGCAGCCGGCTCGGTCTGCACTTCGACCTGCCGGCCGCTGTGCGTCATGGCGATCCGGAATTCGGTGGATTGCTGTGGAACCGCCAGGAGGAGCAGCGCGGACAGGATCGGAAGCATCCCGCCAAGATAGCGCGGGAGCGCTGCGCGAGGGCGCACGCAGCGTGCGCAAGTACACTTGCCTCCGGATGCGACGCCTTCTCGCGCCCTCCTCGAGGCTTCTCCTGGTGGCATGTGCCGCGGCCGGCGCCGCCACCACGGCCGGCGCCCAGCTCGCGATCGGCGGCCCGGCGCCCGAAGTGCGCGCCAGCGGCTGGCTGAACGGCCCGCCGGCCGAGAGCCTCGCGGAGCTGCGCGGAAGGGTCGTGCTGGTGGAATTCTGGGCGACGTGGTGCCTGCCGTGCCGCCAGACGATTCCGCACCTCGCCGGAGTTTGGCGCGAGCACGCGCCGCGCGGGCTGGTGATCCTGTCGCTCACCGACGAGAGCCGCGCCGTGGTCGACCGCTTTCGCAAGTCCTTCGACATGCCATATCCGCTCGGGTTCGGTTCGCCGAGCGTCCGCGACTACCGGGTCGGCACGCTTCCGCGCGCGTTCCTGATCGACCACGAAGGCGTGCTGCTCTGGCAAGGCGATCCGGGCAGCACGGCGTGGCTGCCCATGCTGGACGACGCGCTCGAGCGTGCCGCGGCGGCGCGCGAGGACTGGGATCCGGGCGAACGGCCGGCGTTTCTCGCCAAGGCCGTGGCGTTCGCGCACGCGGACAAGTTCGGCGCGGCGTGGCAGGAAGCAGAGCGGCGCCGCGACGCCGCCGAGGGCCCGGAGCGCGACGCCGCCGCGGTGTTCCTCGCCGACTTGCGCGCCGTGGCGCGGACCCGCGACGCGCGCGCGCAGGCCAAGGCCGGGGCCGGCCGCATGGCCGTGGCCACGGAGTTCCTGGAACGGCAGGTGGAAGCCTTCGCCGGTGCGCCACCGGCGGACGAGTGGCGGGCGCAAATGGCCGATTGGCGCAAGGACCCGCAGGCGAGACGGCTGCGCCAGCTCGACGAGGACTTGCAGAAGGCCGAGTCGCTGGCGCGCGCCGGCGCCTACAAGGCGGCGCGGATCCTCGCCGCGCGCATTCTGGCGGATGCCGAGGGCCTCGCCATCGAAGCCGAAGTGCGGCGTTTCCACAACGCCATGCAAGGCACGCGCTGAGCTACAGGCCGGTGACGTCGGTCCAGGTGCGGCCGACGCGCAGTTCGTCGAACCAGACGTCGGCGAAGCTCACGCCGGACCGCGCGCCGCCTTCCAGGAGCAGCTGGTCGAGCACCGCGTCGCTCGCCGCTCCGCCTGAAATGGCGGTCCACTGGTCGCGGCCCAGGCCGGCGCCCGAAAGCAGCGCATCGCTCGCGTGGACGGGGTCGACGGCCGCGTCGTAGATCTTGAGGCTCACCTTGTCGTTGCCGAAGGCCGCCGCTTCGATCTTGATCACCACGAACCAGGTCTTGTAGCCGACGACCGTGCCGCTGCTCGCGCTGCCGGCGGCGCCGGCGATGCTCCAGGCGCCGCCGTCGATTCCCGCGACCACCGCTTCTCCGGTCGTGCGGTTGCGCAGGCCGATCCGCGCGACCGGCGAAGTGCTGTTGCCCGTGATCCGGATCGCTCCCGACAAGTAGTAGGTGGCGTCTCCGCCCAGGTCGAGGTTCACCGCCGCGGTGTCCAGGCGGCGCCGCGCGTCGAGACCCTGCGTGCTGTTCTGCGCCTTGTGCAGGTAGCCGCCGGTCTCGGCGAAGGGCACGTTGGGCGGATAGGCGCCGATCGAGCCGGCGCGCTTGTCGAAGCCGTTGCCGTTGGGCACGAACCAGCCGGCGGAAAAGCCCTCGCCGCCGCCCAGGCCGTCGAGCGGGTCGCCGTCGGCGCCGGCCTCGAAACCCTCGCGGATCGCGGTGGTCCAGTCGAGGTCCGTGCGGAAGCGCCACACGTCGCCGCGCACGGTGCCGCCGGCGCGCACTTCGTCGACGCGCCAGAAGTACTGAGTGAGCGCGGCGAGCCCGGTCACCGCCAGCTGCGGCGCCGGGAAGCGGCCGAGGTATTCGCCGCTGGTGGTGCTCGCGTCGCGCACGGCGACGTAGTCGGTGCCGAGGTAGACGTCGTGATCGGGCGCGCCCAGGCCCGCCAACCAGCTCAGGACCGGGTCCTGCACCACCGACTTCTCCGCGTCGCGCGGCGCCGGTCCCTCGGCCTTGCCGCCGGCGAACAGGTCCGCGACTTCCGCGGACCGGAGCGCGTAGTCGTAGACCCCGAATTCGTCGATGCGGCCCAGGAACATGCGGTCCACGGCCCCGGGGTTCTCGGGCGACAAGTGCAGCATGGGCGCCGCGTCGGCCAGCGTCGCGAGCGTGGTCGACCGCGCCACGCCGTCGGCGAAGAAGCGCAGACGACGGCCGTTCCACGTCGCCACCAGGTGCGTCCAGGTTCCGGGAGCAAGCGCGATGCCCGTGTCGACGCCCGCAAAGCGCAGCGTTCCGCCCTGCAATTCGAAGATGCGCCGCGCATTCGCCGGCGCGCCCGGGTCGCCGAAGCCGCCGAACATGGCGCCGTCCAGGATTCCGGCCGCCGGATTGGCCCACACGCTGACGGTGAAGGCTTCGCTCGCCGACACCGGCAGATCGACGGCGGTCTCGAGCTTGGCCGCGGCCGGCCCGTCGAATTCGAGCGCGCCGCCGTGCAGGTCGCTTACCCACTGGAAGCCTGGCGCGCCCGAAGCGTCGGTCAGGAAACTCATCTCCGCCCCGCCGAGCGACTTGATGCTCGACAAGGGATCGATCATGGCGAGGGCTTCCCAGCGGACGTAGCGCGCGGTGACCGGGGCGAAGTCGTAGACGCGCTCGTTGGCGTGCCCGGTGTGCGTGATCAGCACCTCGGGATCGCTGGCGTCGAAGTCGGGATCGCTGCTGAAGATCAGCCGCGAAGTCGCGATCCAGGTCGGCTGGAAGGTACGGTCCGCGTGCGCCAGGCCGCCGAGCAGCACCGGAGCGCCGAAATCGGCCTCGAACCAGGTGCCGTGCGTGCGCGTGCGGGTGTAGGGAATGGTCACCACGCCCTGGTTGCGGCTGGCGAACTCGGTGTTGCGGTCGCCGTCGAACAGCTGCTCGATCGGCAGCGAGCCGACGTCGCGGCACGCAAGCGTGATCGCCGGCGCCGGCAGGCGCGTGAGCCCTGCATCGGCCAGGAACGCCGCTTCGGCGCCGCCGAGACGCACGCCCGGATTGCCCGCGTCGACGGCCTCCACGACCTCCCAGCGGACGTAGCGCGCGACTTCGCCGGGGAAGGTGTAGTCCTCGAAGGCCGCGCTGCCGGCGTGCTCGATCTCGACGATCGCATCGTCGCCGGCGAAGACCGCGTCCATGCTGAAGATCAGCTTGGAGCGGCGGATGCGCTGGTTCGCGTCGGCCCGGTCGCGGTGCCGGAAGCCGTCGACGCGCAGGATCTGGCCGAAGTCGAATTCGATCCAGGTGCCGTCGGTCGGGTCGCGCGTGAAAGGCACGCTCACCACGCCCTGGTCGGCGCAGCCGTATTCGGTCGCCGCATCGACGTCGAAGAGCGCCGCCACCGGCTGGCCGGCCGCGGAGTCGGCCTCCAGACCGACCGCGGGGTCGGCGAGTTCGGACAGCAGCAGCTCGCGTTCGAGCGAGCCCGCGTTGCCGTGGCCGGAGCCGTCGCCCACCACGTTGCCCGAGCCTTCTTCGAGCTTCCAGATCGCGACGGGCTCGCGCGTCCGTACGTCGACCGTGACGATGCTCCAGTGCTCGAGGCCGCCGGGATCGGCGGCTGCGTACCAGAAACTGTCCTGGTAGCCGCCGCGCCGCTCGCGCGCCGGCGTGAACAGCACCTGGTCGCGGCCGCCGGGCCCGCTGCCCGGCGCAATGGCCAGCGTGCCGCCGAGCGCCGAAACCGGATCGACCGCCGACACGTGCAGAGCGTCCATGTTGGCGTCGTGGTCGTTGCCGAGCACGTCGACCAGCACCTCCTCGCGATCGGTGGTGAGCGCCCAGTCCGGATCGCCGTACGGGCGCACGGCGATCGGGTAGCGGCGGATGCGCCGCAAGTCCAGCCAATTGGTCCGCCAGCGCACGATGTTGCTGGTTTCCGGGCCGAGCAGCAGCCAGGAACCGCACATGGCGCTGCCGCCCCAGGGCCAGCAATCGATGTGGCCCGCGCCCCAGTTGTGGCCGACTTCGTGCGCGATGATCCCGGGCGACTCGCCGTCGTTCCAGAACAGGCCGGCGTACTCGAGCGAGTCGGTGCCGAGCGTGCCGACCCAGGCCAGGCCGGCGATGCCGTCGCCGTGGTACTTGGACAGCAGCACCGCGGAGTCCTTCGGAATGTGGCGCTGGTTGGCTTCCCACTCGTTGCCGAATTCGGTGAGGTGGCTGCCGGAAGTCGTCGACACGTAGTAGGGCTGGTCGCGGATCACCACTCCGGTGAGCTCGTAGGCCGCCAGGCCGTCGCGCGCGTAAGCGACGTCGTTCTCGGCGAGCTGCTGCTCCACCCCGACCAGCACGTTGGCGGGGTCGGAACCGCGCCGCAGGAAGTACGGGTAGTCGGCGTCGAAGGCGATCTGCGCCACGCGCAGCTCCCAGCCGTCCCAGCCCCACGGCTGGAAGAAACTTTCGCCCTGGCCGGGCGGCGGCGCCTGGGTGGCGCCGTGGCTGTCGTCGCCGCCGTGGGCGTCGAAAGGCTTGCCGTCCACGCCGCAGATGGCGCTGGGGTCGCCGCGGTCTTCGACGATGCGCGTCCAGCCGCGCGCCGCGCCCGCGAGCGGCGTGAGCCGCAACACGCGCGGCTGCTTGCCACCGGACACCAGGATGCCTTCGAGGCCCGCCTCGGTCAGGCTGACCGCGGCCTGCACTTGCGGCCGGCCGTTCAAGCGGCCGAAGTAGGTACGCGACGGCGCGGGGTCGAAGACCCCCGCGGAAGTGCTGACCACGAATCCCGGCGCGCGCAACGAGCGGCGCTCGAGCAGCAGCGTGTCGGGGCCGTCCGCGAGCGTGAGCCCGAGCTGGAAGAAGTCCGGCAAGCCTTGCGGCAGCGCGACGAAGACTGGGCGGTCCGGATCCTGCACGATGGCTGCGGAAACGGGCGTGGCGGCGGCGGGAGCGAACGAAGCTCCGCCGGCGAACAACAGCAGGATGGGGATGCTCATGACCGGGAAGAAACTCCCGGCCAGTATAGAGGGCGGCCGGCTAGAGCTCCGCGAGCGGGCCGCGCCCGTCGCCGAGCGTCACGCCCTCGACGCCCATGCGCAGCATGAGCTCCAGATGCAGGTCGTTCATGGGCGTGTTGCGCGCGAATTCGAGGTGCCGGCCGCCGCGGATCCCGAGCCCCTTGCCGCCAAGCTGCAGGCAAGGAAGGTCGTCGTGATTGTGGCGGTTGCCGTCTCCGATCGCGCTGGCGTAGACGAGCATGCTGGCGTCGAGCAGATTGCCGCCGTCGTCGCGCGCCGCGTCGAACTTCTGCACCACCGCCGCGAACTGCTCCATCTGGTAGCGGTTGATGTCGCGGATCGCGCGCAATTTGGCGGGCTCCTTGCCGTGGTGCGACAGGGTGTGGTGACCGTCGTTGACGCCGATCTGCGGGAACGTCCGGTTGCTGCCTTCGTTGGCGAGCATGAAGGTCGCCACGCGGGTGAGATCGGTTTCGAAAGCCAGCGCGATCAGGCTGCCCATGACCTGCACGTATTCGCCGTAGTCGCTGGGCGCCCCGACCGGCCGCAAGGCGTCGGGCACGGCGTCGACCACTTCGTCGCGGCCGAAGTCGAGCCGCCGTTCGAGTTCGCGCACGCCCGACAGGTACTCGTCGAGCCGCGCGCGGTCGGCGGTGCCCACGGTGCGCGCCAGGCGCTTGGCTTCGCCGTTCACGTAGTCGAGCAGGCTCTTGCGCTTCACGAGCCGTTCGCGGCGCGCGGCGATCGTTTCGGCGTTGGCGCCGCCGCGGAACAAACGGTCGAAGACCTGCCGCGGATTGGTTTCCTTGGCGGCCGGCGTGGTGGCGCTCTGCCAGCTGATGTTGCTCGAGTAGGCGCAGGAGTAGCCCGAGTCGCACTCGCCCGAGTTGCCGCCGCGTTCGCAGCCGAGCACCAGCGAGCGGAAGCGCGTGCGCTCGCCGATCGCCGCGGCCAGCACCTGGTCGGCGGACGGCCCCAGTCCGATCGCGCCGTCCTTCTTGAGCGGCTGCACGCCGGTCAGGAAGGCCGCGCCGGCGCGCGCGTGGTCGCCGGGCCCGTCGCCGTTGGCGCGCGCCTTGTCTTGGGTGAGCCCCGACAGCACGTTGAGCTTGCCGCGGTACGGCCCGAGCGGCTCGAGGATGTGCGGCAGGTTGTACGCAAAGCCGCCGGCGCCCGGCGTCCAGTCCTCCATGTGCACGCCGTTGGGCACGTAGAACCACGCCACGCGCGCCGTGCGTGCCCGCGGGCCGCCGGCGCCTGGTGCGCGCATGGCCTGCAGCCAGGGCAGTGCCACGGCGGCGCCGAACCCGCGCAGCACCGTGCGCCGCGAGAGCGGCGCGAGCGACGGACGGGCAGGAGGCGCGAGCACGGTTCAGCCGCCGACGCGGCGGGTGCGGAAGGCCGCGGTGCGCACGATGCCGAGGACGATCTGGCGCACCGACGGTTTCTCGGGGTCGAGGCCGGCCAGGATCTCCTGGAGGAAGGGCCGGTCCGAGCGCTCGATCCCGCGGCCCAGAGCATACACGTACAGACGCTCCACCAGTCCGCGCAGGAAGGCGTCGTCGCGCTCGAGCACCTGGATCAGTTCCTGGACGCCTTCGAAACGCACGCCCCCCGGCAGCTCGCCCGAAGCGTCGACCGGCCCGCCGTCCACGGCCTCGCGCCACACGCCGATCGGGTCGTAGTGCTCCAGGCCGAAGCCCAGCGGGTCGAGCGCCTGGTGGCAGACCGCGCATGCGGGGGCGTCGCGGTGCCGTTCGAGCTTCTGGCGGAAAGTCAGGCCGCTGGCCTGCGCCGTGCTCTCGTCGAGGCTGTCGACGCCCGGCGGCGGCGGCGGCGGCGGCGCGTTGAGCAGCGCTTCCATCACCCACTTGCCGCGCTTGACCGGCGAGGTGCGCATGGCATGGGAGGTGAGCGTGAGCACGCCGGCGTGGGTGAGCACGCCCTGCCGCCCGCTGCCGGCGAGCGAGACCTTGCGGAAGGTCGGGCCCTCCACGCCTTCGATGCCGTAGTGCCGGGCGAGCCGCTCGTCGAGATACGTGTAGTCGGCGTCGAGGATCTCCCACACGCTGCTGTCTTCGCGCATCACGGACTCGAACAGATGCAGGGTCTCCTGGGCCATCGCTTCGCGCAGCGGCTCGTCGAATCCGGGGAACAGTTCCGGGTCGGGCGCGGCCTTGTCGAGTGAGCGCAGCTGCAGCCACTGCGCGGCGAAGTCGTCGGCCAGCGCGCGCGCCTGCGGGTGCGCGAGCATGCGCGTCGCCTCTTCGAGCAGCTCCGCCGTGCCGGTGAGCTCGCCGCGCGCCGCGCGTTCGCGCAGCACGCGGTCCGGCGCGCTGCTCCACAAGAAGAACGACAGGCGGCCGGCGAGCTCCCAGTCGTCCAGCGCGCGCACCGAACCGGCTTCGAGGCCGGCAGGATCGGCTTCGATCCGCAGCAGGAAGTGCGGAGACGCCAGGATTCCCACCAGCGCGTGCTGGATGCTCGCCTCGAAGCCCGCCTTCTCGGGCGCGAGGCGTTCCAGGCGGGCGAGTTCGGCGTTGGTCACGGGCCGCCGCCAGGCCTGTTCGGCGAGGCCCTGCAGCGCGGCGCGGCGGCGCTTGCGGCCGTCCGGAGGCGGATAGTTGACCTCGAGCCAGCGCTGGAACGCCGTGCGCGGCGGCGCGTCGAGCGGGCCGTGCACTTCGATCCACTCCACGTACAGATTGCGGTCGCGGTCGGCGGGGTCGGGAGCTTCGGGCGCGTAGTAGTCGTTGAGGAACGCGGCCGCCACGACCTTGCCGCCGGCGTCGGCCCGCACTTCGGCGGCGTACTCGCCGGGCTCGCCGCGGACCGCGGGGACCTCGAAGATCCCGACGGCGTCGCTGCCCAGCCGGATCGCCATCTTGCAGACCTCGGGGCCGGCCTGGCTGCCGAACGCGCGGACCACGATGCGGTAGAGGCCTGCGCGCGGAAACTGGTGCACCGCCGCGACCTGGCTGGCCGTCGACATGCTCATCACCGACCCCGACACCTGGCCGTCGAGGACGTCGACGCCCATGCGGCGCACGCGCGGGACGTCCGCGTCTTCGATCACGATCGCTTCGGCGGCGATGCGCTCGGCGGCGCCGAGGTACTTGTCGAGCAAGTCGTCGGGCAGGGTCAGCGCGTCGGCGATGTGGTCGAAGCCCTGCGTCACGCTCTCGGGCGGAAACCAGTCTTCGACGGGGAATTGCACCCCCACCAGGTCGCGCACCGCGTTGCAGTACTGCGTGCGGTTGAGACGCCGCAGCGGCGCAGGACCGGGGTCGCCGGGCTCGAATCCAGCCCCGAGGCCGCCAAACTCCGCCTCGACCCACTCCAGGAACGCGTCGCGCTCCGCGTCCGCCGGCTGCGGATTGGTGGGCGGCGGCATCTCTTCGAAGCCCACGCGGTCGCGGATCTCGGCCCACGTCGCGGGTTCGGCGCGAGCGGCGGCCGCGGTGTCGAAGCGGGCGAGATCGAGCTTGGCCTTGGGCTTGTCGCCGCTGTGGCAGATCGTGCAGTGCGCTTCGAGAAACGGGCGCACCACGCGCTCGAAGTCGGAATCGTCGCCCGCGCGCGGCAACCACAGTGGCGCCGTGGCCAGCGTGGCGACTGCAAAGAGAAGGTCCCGCACCCCTGCAATCTAGCAGCATGTCGCTTCGCCTAGACTGTGCGCATGGCAGTCCGCTTCCGCGCCCGCGCCCTGGCCGCGCTTGCGCTCGCGGCGGCGGTCGTGGCGGGCGCGCTGGCAGCGGACGCGCGGCCTCTGCAGGAGCCGGCGGGGCCGGAGGCCGGCGGCGAACTGGCGGACCGGGCGCTGGCGCTGCTCGAGGCGCGCTGTTTCCAGTGCCACGGCGCGCGCAAGGGCCGCGGCGGGCTGCGGCTGCACGAGCGCGAGCGCGCGCTGCTCGGCGGCGACACGGGGGCTGCCGTGACGCCGGGCGCCCCGCAGACCAGCGAGTTGATCGCCAAGATCACGGCGGCCGACGAACTCGACCGCATGCCGCCCGACGAAGAGGCGCTCGCGGCCGAAGAGATCGCCCTGCTGCGCCGCTGGATCGAAGCCGGCGCGCCGTGGCCCGACGCCGCGCAAGCCGGACGCGCGATCGGCGGTCCGCTGGTCGCCTCGGACCACTGGGCGTACCAGCCGCTCGTGCTGCCGCAGCCACCGCAGGTCCGCGACACGGACTGGGTGCGCAACCCGGTCGACGACTTCGTGCTCGCGCAGCTCGAGGCTGCGGGCATCGCACCCGCGCCCCCAGCGGATCGCGAAACCTTGATCCGCCGCGTAGCGCTCGACCTCACAGGACTGCCCCCCACTCTGACCGAGATCGACGCCTATCTCGCCGACTCCGGACCCGGCGCCTACGAGCGCATGGTCGACCGCATGCTCGCCTCGCCGCACTACGGCGAGCGGCAGGCGCGGATCTGGATGGATCTCGCGCGCTACGCCGACAGCCACGGTTTCACTTTCGACGACGCGCGCTCGATCTGGCCGTGGCGCGACTGGCTGATCGGAGCCTTCAACGCCGACCTGCCCTTCGACGACTTCACGGTCGCGCTGCTCGCCGGCGACCTGCTGCCCGAGCCGGGGCCGGGGGCGGGCGCCGCCGTCGCCACCGGCTTCCACCGCAACACGATGATCAACCAGGAAGGCGGCGCCGACGACGAGGAATTCCGCGTCGCCGCGGTGGT